>NZ_LRTR01000836.1 GCF_001550375.1 Streptomyces europaeiscabiei
GCGCACCGCCCCGCGCGGGGGCCGCCGCCCGGCGAGCCGCAGCGGCAGGGCGACGTTCTGCGCGGCGGTGAGGGAGGGGAGGAGGTTGAAGGCCTGGAACACGAAACCGATCCGCTCCCGGCGCAGCAGCGTCAGCCGCCGCTCGCCGAGCCCGGCCAGCTCCACCCCGTCGACCCGCACGGTCCCGTCCGACGGCCGGTCCAGCCCCGCCGCACACTGCAACAGCGTCGACTTCCCCGACCCCGACGGCCCCATCACCGCCGTGAAGGTCCCGGCCCCGAAGTCGAGGTCCACCCCGTCGAGGGCGACGACCTCCCCGTACGACCGCCGCAGGCCCCGTACGCGTACGGCCGCGACCCCCGTCTTTCCTGCCTCTGCTACCGCTGTCGTGGTCATGCCCCAAGCGAACCGTCCGCGCCCCGCCCGCACACGACCACTGGGCGGTGTCCCGGGGGTATGGCCGGCCCTACCTCCCCGCGCCACATGACACGACCGCGCCTCATGACACGATCGAACACGTGAGTACGACCAGCACGGTGGACCGCGCCTTCGAAGCGGCCCTCTACGCCGACACCGACGCCGCCCTGGACACCGGGGCCTCCCTGCTCGCCGCCGACCCGGCGGCCGACGCGGAACTCGCCCGGCGCGGACGGGAGTTCGTCGCCGGGGCCTGGCGGCGCGGCTGGCAGCCCGCCGACGTCGTACGCTTCGTGCGGCGCGAGCTGGAGGACGAGCACGTACGTCTCCTCGCGGTCCTCGTCGTCGAGGAGCACGAGCGGGAGCAGGAGCAGAGGGCGACGGAGGGGAACCGGCGGTCACCACGCGGCCCCCGCTGGACCGCCCAGCTCGACGAGGTCGGGGAACTCGCCGCACACCCCACCCGCACGGACCGCTTCTCGTACGCCACCACGGCCCTGGAGCTGTACCGCCTCCTCCTGCGCCTGCCCACGCTCGAACCGCTGGACCACCCGCAGGCGGCCGGTGACGCCAAGAACTCGCCCCACCCCGAATCCCGCATGCTCGGCCGTATCCGCGCGCTCCTCGCCAAGGCGGAGGCGACGGGCTTCCCGGAGGAGGCGGAGGCCCTCAGCGCGAAGGCGCAGGAGCTGATGGCGCGGCACAGCATCGACGAGGCGCTGCTGGCGGCCCGCGCGCACAGCAAGAACACGCCCGGCGCCTGCCGGATCGGCGTCGAACCGCCGTACGAGACGGCCAAGGCGGTGCTCCTCGACGCAGTGGCGCGGGCCAACCGCTGCGAGACCGTCTGGAACGACGACCTCGGGTTCTCCACGGTCGTCGGTTTCGAGGCCGACCTGGAGGTCGTCGAACTGCTCCACACCTCGCTCCTCGTCCAGGCCACCACGGCGATGACGAAGGCGGAGGCCGCCCAGCGCAGGGGCGGCCGCAAGCGGACCAAGACCTTCCGGCAGTCCTTCCTGGCCGCCTACGCCCACCGGATAGGGGACCGGCTGGCCGAGGTCGCCGAGGCCCAGGTCGCCGAGGCGGAGGCCGAAGGCGCGGGTCCGCAGGGGGCGGGCGCCCCGGAGCAGGACCTCCTGCCCGTCCTCGCCGCCCGCGGCGTCGCCGTCCGCGAGCAGTTCACCCGCATGTTCCCGGACACGGTCACCACCCGCGTCCGGGGAGTCAGCGACCTGGCCGGCTGGCAGCAGGGGGCGGAGGCAGCGGACCGTGCCCAGGTCAAGGCGCGGCCCCGGCTGCCGTCATGACCCGGACGCTGGGGCTCAGTCGCCCGCCGGCAGGAACGGCCCCACCGTGGCCTCCAGCGTGCTCTCGGACTTGACCGCGACCTCGGGGTCCGGCCACTTGAAGCTGCTGACCTTGCTGTCTCCGGGCAGGGTGAGCTTCAGCTGGTCCACCGCGGCGCTCTTCTCCGTGTCACCGGCGACCCCGCGCACGTAGGCGATGGTGAAGGTCATCGACTGACCGGCCTCCAGCGTCGCCTCGGTGTCCTCGGACGCGCCCTCCTGTGGCTGGAGTGCCCAGGACTTGTCGCCGGCGAACAGGTCGACCCCGGCGAGGCCCTTCAGCGTGCAGGCGGCTTTGCCCTTGTTGGTGACGGTGACCGGCACGGCACCCTCGTCGCCGGCGGCCGGTGCGGCGCTGCTGGGCCCGACCTCGAAGCCGGCCTGCGCGGCCGTACAGGCGCCTTGCTTGCCGCTGTCGGCGGTGGCGGTGGCGGGGCCGGTCCTGCCGTCACCGCCTCCGTCACCTCCGTCACTTCCGTCACCCCCGCCACAGGCGGTCAGCGTGAGGGCCGCGAGGAGGGCGGCGGCGATGGCGGTCGGAGCGGTGCGCATGGAGTTCCCGGTGGAGTTCGTGGCTGTCACAGCACAGCCGGTGACGGTGTGAAAGTGCGAACGGGCCACGAAACCCGGAGGTTCCGCGGCCCGTCCGACACATGATCTACGATCCACGGCTCGCCGTAGACCGGATCCACAACCTGATCACGACCGGATCCACAACCTGATCACGACCGGATCCACAACCTGATCACGACCGGATCCGCGACCCGGATCCGCGACCGGATCCGCGACCGGATCCAAGCCTGCTCTACGACCCGGCGCTCGCCGTGGGCAGGTCCGTCGGCAGTCCGGACGGCAGTGACCCCGCGGCCTTCTGGAACGTCTCCTTGCCCACGCCGCCCTCCCACGTGATCGTGAGGGACTTGGAGCTGACCTTGTCCACCATGCCCTCGGTGCGATCGTCGCTGCCGTCCTGGCACTTGAGGCTGATCATCTGCATGTTCGCCGCGTCGGAGACCTTGCCGCTGCATACCGACGTGTTCACGAAGACGGCGACCTCGTCGCCGTTGACGAACAGGGCGACGGCCTTGCCGTCGGTCGTGGCCAGCCAGTTGCCCTGCAGCTCGGTCTTGGCGCCGGAGGAGTCCCCGGCGCCACCGCTGTCCGCGCTGTCCGTCGGGGCCGGGGCGGCCGACGACTCCTTGGTGTCGGAGCCGCCGTCGTCACTGCTGCACCCGGTCAGCACGAGCGCCGCCGCGAGCCCGGCCGCCGCGGCCGCGACGCGTATGCGTGGGCGGGCGGAGGAAGCCCTGGTCACGGGCTGTGCCGTCATCGCCGTAGTCGCCGTACTCGCCGTAGTCACTGGAGGTCTCCCAAAGCTGTGGCCGGATCCGGTCGCCGCGGCGACAGCGGCAAGCTACCAGGAGTGGCTCTGCGGCAGATGGCCGGGAACTGTGAGGACCCCGAGGACGACACAAGCCGCGACGGCCGGGCACCTGACGAATTTCCGCGATGCCCGTGGTGCCCGTCGGAGGCCGCGCCGCCCCGGTGCCTGACGCGATCCGTGACGGCGTGTACCCGTCGGAGGCCGCGCGACGACGGCCAGGCACGGAAGCAGAGGCGGCCGGGCACCCGACGAGATTCGCGACGGCCCGGCACGGAAGATGCGACGGCCTGGCACCCGACGAGATCCGCGCCACCCCCGGACCCGACGAGATCCGCACCGCCCAGGCACCCGACCAACCCCCGACACCCACCCCCACCCCGACA
>NZ_LRTR01000837.1 GCF_001550375.1 Streptomyces europaeiscabiei
CGCGCGGCGGCCTCGCTCGTGTCCTCGTCCTCGCGCATGGCGGTGTCCGCGCGGTCACCGGCGGCACGCAGGACGGGGGCCAGTACCGCTGCGGCCACCCCTCCGGCGAGCGCCGGCCACATCCCCTCCAAGGCGGTACCCACGCCCTCGTGCCACGCGGAGGCCACCTGCGCCGCCAGCGCGACCACCGCCGCCGGGCGCCCCCAGGCCCGGGGCAGATAGGCCACGGCGAGGAGGACCGCGGCGGCCGTCGCCATACAACGCAGGCCCACCACCAGCTCGGAGGTCCGCTGCACCGCGTACGCCGTGTGCACGGTCACGGCCACCGCCACGGCGGACCAGGCATCCACCGGACCGATGCGGACGAAAGCCCCCCGGTAGGCCCAGGCCGTCGCGGACGCGGCGAAGAGCGCTGTGACGCCCAGGGACAGCGGATGCCGATGATCCGAGAGGGCCAGCGAGACGGCCGTGAGCCACCAGGCGAGCGCGAACAGCAGGGACAGCCCGGCGAACGAGCGGCGAAGAGCGCTTTCCACTCCGGATCGATGGGTGTCGCGCCGGGTCACCCGGCGTCATCCGGGTTGGATGCGCCGGGCCTTCCGGTACCGGTCGGGTCCAGGTCGATGTGGCCGTCCACCATCGAGCGGTACACCAGCTCCGAGTTGTCGGCCAGCCGGGTCCTCTCGTTCTTGGCGAACGCCTCGATGGCCCGCCTCCGGTGAGTCCTGACCGTCTCCTCGGTCATGTACAGGCGGCGCGCGATGACCGCCGGCTTCAGGCCCCGGGCCAGCAGCTCCAGCACTTCGAGCTGGCGGGGGCTCAACCGCACCTTGCCGCGCCGGTCGTGGACGATCTGGTGGGCCAGCCGGCTGGACACATACGCCTTCCCCGCGTGCGCCGCCCTGATCGCCTCGGCGAGTTGGGCGTCCGGGTCCTCCTTCAGCACCAGTCCGAGCGCTCCCGCCTCGATGCCCCGGCGCACCACCACGGGGCGGTGTTCGCGGCTGAACAGCATGACCTGCGGACCCCACTCGCGCAGGCGGTGGACGTTGGCGGCGACGTCGCTGCCGTCGTTCAGCTCGATGTCCAGCAGAACGACCGACGGGAGCGCCGATACTCTGGACGGCAGTTCATCGACGTTCTCGGCGCTGCCCACCCACTCGATCTCGGGTGCCGACCCCGCGAGGCACGCCTGGATGCCGTGCAGGATCACCGGGTGGTCGTCGACCGCCGCCAGGCGCGGTCCGGTCGTGGCGTCGTCGCCGGTGCTCGATTCCTGTGTGTCGTTCATGCAGTTCTCCCACCCCCGCGGCCCGTCGGCCACCTGGCCGGGCTCAACGGCCCCACCAAGCAGGTCTACCACTCGTGGTGGTCCGGCGTCTGTCCCCGATGCCGGGGACAGACGGGCACACGGCTCCGGGGCGAAGGTGTGAACCGGCCCCACATGGAGGCCTGTTCGCCGCAGCAGCGGACTGCGGGGCGAAGCCGAGGGCGTACGGCATCACATCAGGAGGACGTTCATGGGCAGGTTCACCAAGCGGGTCGGCAGCTTCGACTCGCCGCACTCGGTCGAGGACACGTTGGAGGTTCTCTTCAACGGCGTGGCCGAGCAGCTCAGCACCCCGTCGCCGACCGTGTCGATGCCCGGGGTGGAGGCGGCGGTCTACCTGAGCCGCTTCGACACCACCGGCGTGACAGTGGCCGCGGGCAACAAGATCGACACGTACTTCACGTTCTACGTCGACCTCACGCCCACCACCAGCGGCTGCGTCGGCGAGGCGTACTTCGACCGGCGGATGGGAGCGATCAACCGCTGGATGGGCAACGCCATGGGCCTGACGGGCGGCCTGTCGCTGGTATTCCAGCGGTGCAGTGTGCGCACCCGCGGCTGGACAATCGCCTGACGCGAAGGAACGACGAGCGATGAGCCAGATGAAGTGCAGGTGTGGTCAGCAACTGGAACGGTGCTGTTCCAGGGGGTGCAGCCGCTGTACCTCGGGGCAGCGATGCCCTCGTCACGGCAAGGACTGGGCAGTCACGACAGGCGGTGGGCTGTTCAGCGCAGGCCGGTCGGGCAGCGGCGCGAAGTGCCGCAAGGACCAGGTTCCTGTCGTCAACTGCCCCTCCTGCAGGGGGCAGCGGGGCAGGACCTGCAACACCTGCGGCGGTACCGGCCAGACGTGCCCGAACCATGGCCGCTTCTGGACATGACCCCGGGCAGGTCCGAGGGGACAAGGAGCGGTGCGGCCCGTACCGGCCGCACCGCTCCCCGCAGGCAGCTTCACCGCCCGGCCGCAGCCATGCGTCTGGCCGGGGGCGGTCTTATTGCGGCGTAACAGGTATGTCCCCGGCGGGAGTTGGGGCTTGCCTGATCAAAGCGCCGGAGAGGTCCCCAACGGCGGGCCGGGGGAGCAGGACACGGTGGACGTAGAGGTGGAGCAGTGCTGATGGGCTGTTCGGCCGACCTGCACCAGGACGCCCTCGCCCGGTCACGTATCCCTCGCCGCGGACTCTCAGCGCAGTCGGCGCACGCGCAGCACCAGGTCGTCGGTGTGATGTGCGCCGGCGCCGCCGTCGGGTGCCACGCGTGGCCGTTGTTCGTCCACCTGGACCTCCCAGTCGTCGTTCAGCAGATCGGCGACCATCGAGGGCCAGACGTAGTCGGCCGGGTCGAAGCCGCCCTCGTGCGCCTGCTGGGTGTCCATGCCCGCGTGGTGTACGAGCAGCAGTACGCCGCCGGGCGCGACGGCCGCGAGCAGCGCTCGCTCGGCCGCGGCGTCGGGGGTGCGCAGCAAGGCCGGGTACTGCGCGGAGACCAGGTCGAAGGAGGCCGGTGGGAGCCCTGCTTCGGTGAGTGAGGCGTGTATCCAGTGAACGATGAGACCGGCGTCCCAGGCGTGCCCGGACGCCCGCTCCAGCGCCACGCCCGAGACCTCGAGCGCGGTCACGTCCCAGCCGCCGCGTGCGAGCCAGACGGCGTCCGCGCCCTCGCCGCAGCCGACGTCGAGCACCCGCCCGGGTGTGAGCCCGGCGACCTCGGCCACGAGCGCGCCGTTGGGCCGGCCGCTCCACAACTGTTGTCGGTCGGCGTACCGGTTGTCCCACTCCGCTCGCACCGCGGGGTCTCCGACGTATCCGTCGGCGAACGAGGCGATGTCGGACGCGGGCGATCCTGCTGCGATGTCATCGGTCACAGTCCCACCCTCGCCCCGCCGAGTTCCGGTCGGCCACTCCTGTTGCCGATCCGGCAAATCGGCGGCAGGGCCTGGGGCACGGAATTCTCCATCCGTGCGAAGGGGTGAGGGCCCGCGCCCCGGAGGCCACGAGCCCGAACCGGGCTCTACAAGCAAGGTGATGGGCGACAGGGCCGAACGGGCCCGGTGCGGTCGGGCGGCACGGCGCAGCGGGCCGACGGTCACAGGGTGGCTCGTGCCCCGATGAGTTCACGGCCGGAGACCACCTCGGATTCGATCCGCACGAAGACCTCGTCCCGCATCGGCACCCAGGAGCTGGGGCCGCTGCGGGTCAGGCGTTCGTGCTCGGCCGGGTCGGTCACCACGGCGGCCCGCCCGGTCACGACCACGCTCCAGCCGGACCGGGTGACCGGATCGAACTCATCCCCCTCGAAGGCGACCACGAAGCCGTCGATGGCGCGCACGAGGTCGGAGGTGGCCGACGTGCACAGCAGGACGGAGGCATCGGCGTCAAGGACGAAGTTGACCGGGAGGACCGCGGGCAGCGCCTGCCGGGTGTACACCACCCGACCGACCGGCACCTTGGCCAACAGGCCCATGCACTCCTGCCGGTCGAGTGCGCGAAAGGCATTGTTGTGAACCATCAGTCCATCGTCAGTTCGGCAGTCGAAACGGAGTAGGGCCGGTCGGCCTCTTCTGCGGCCCCGACCGGCCTGGGGAGGAGCGAGGCCGTGGCGATCGGGGCCGAACTGGGCAGAACCGGGCCAGTCCGCCCGGGCCGAGCCTGCGACGTTCGAGGTGAGCCCCGTATCGCCGTGCCGGCGCGCAGGGGAAGGGACGGACACCATGGTCCAGTCGTCGACGACAGAGAGCGGCGGCCGGTGTCGGACGGGTCGGTGCGGCGACGGGCGTGGCTGATGTTGGCTGGCCACGGCCGGTTTCGCCATGGACTTCTGGGCCTGGGGCCCTGCTCAGCCCGCTCGGCCCCCGGTTCAAGGACACCCTGCAGCTCAGCTCCTTCCAGGGCACCGGGGTTCGCCAGGCGCTGAACCGTCCGGTGCCTGCCGCGGTCTCCCACTGACCGCCGAAGCCCTGCGGCACGACGCACCGACCGACACCCCGCACCCCCGCTCGACCCGAGCGGGGGTGCGGGGTGTCAGGGATTCAGGCTGTGCCCGTCGTGCCGCAGCAGAGGGGGGTCCGGGTACGGGGGAGTCACCTCGGTCGGCGCTCGTCCGTCTCCGGATGCTCCAGATGGGAGGCGAGGACCGCGGCCTGGACCCTGCGTTGCACGCCCAGCTTGGCAAGCAGGCGGGAGATGTGGTTCTTGACGGTCTTCTCGGAGAGGAAGAGCCTCTTGCCGATCTCGCGGTTGGTGAGGCCTTCGCCGATCAGCGCCAGGATGTCCCGCTCGCGAGGGGACAGACCTGCCAACTCGGACGGCACGGCGGGGGTCTCGGCGGGTTCGGCGCGCAGTGAGCGCATCAGCCGGGCCGTGGTCGCGGGGTCCAGCATCGACTGGCCCGAGGCGACCGTGCGTACGGCCGAGACGAGGTCGGAGCCCTTGATCTGCTTGAGGACGTAGCCGGAGGCGCCGGCCATGATCGCGTCGAGCAGGGCCTCCTCGTCGTCGAACGAGGTCAGCATCAGACAGGCCAGCTCCGGCATCTGGCTGCGCAGCTCACGGCAGACCGAGATGCCGTCCCCGTCGGGGAGGCGCACATCGAGAACGGCGACGTCGGGGCGCAGCGCAGGGCCTCGTACGAGGGCGTGCTCGACGGTGCCGGCGTCGCCGATCACCGAGATGTCCGGCTCGGAGTCGAGCAGGTCGGCCAGGCCCCGGCGGACGACCTCGTGGTCGTCCAGCAGAAACACGCGGATCGGGTCCTGCTCGGTGAAAGTGCGTGGCTCAGGCATCACGGCCCCTCGTTCCCCGGTGGAGGACAGACTGCTGGTCGTCCATGGTGACGATCATCACGCGCCCGGGCCGAACGCACCAGGGCCGATCGGCCCCACTCGCGCGAGGACCCGGTGAGGGAGGCAGCGCGGGTGGGGCTGCCCGGCCCGATGTCGTCTCACAGTCGTGGTGTGTCCGGGAGGTTCATGCAGGGGCGATCCTCCCGGTGCCGTCTGCAGAGGCTTCCGCCGCCCCGGCCGATTCGTCGGGCCGCGTGAGGTCGAACCGCACATCCACGACCCCCTCGTCGGCGCGCACCAGCCGCGCGGCAGCCGGCATGAGCGACGTGTCACGGACACGGCCGACGAGCTTCACGACGCCGTCGCGCACCTCCACGTGCACGGACGAACCCGGTGGGGGGAACAGGTAGGACACGATCTCGCGGCCGACCTCCTCGGTGATCTCCTCGTCGGTGCGGAGGAAGACCTTGAGGAGGTCGGCACGGGCGACGACGCCTTCGAGCATCCCCACGGCGTCGACAGCCGGGAGTTGCTTGACCCTGGCCCGGGCCAGGGTGCGGGCCGCTGGGGCGAGCGTGGCGTCCGGGCGCACGGTGAGGGCGGGGGAGGTCATGAGTTCCTCGGCGGTCCCCCTCGCCCGCCTTCGTCAGATCGGACAGGCGGCGCAGCTGGGTGTACCGGTCGGGGGCGCTGTCGCGGAATTCCTCCTTGGGCAGGAGGTCCGCCTCGGAGACGACGCCGACGACCCGGCCGCCGCCCTCGATGAGGGGCAGGGCGCTGACCGTCCGGTCCCCGCATGAGCCGCACGATCTCCTTGAAGGTCGCCCTGCGACCGACCGCGGCGACCGTGTGGGTCATGACATCGCTGACGATGTGCGGGGCGCCGTGCATGGCCGCTCCCTCGTGCCTCGTGCCTCGTGCCTCGTGCCGGGCGGGGTCAGACGGTGCTGCCGGCGCCGTACGGGGCGTACAGGTCCAGCAGACGCGTCCGGGCGGAACGCAGACGGTGCGCCAGCACCCGCCCCACCCACTGGCTGACGTCGTTGCCCAGGGCCGGGTCGTCCCGGCACATGGACCGCACGGCGACGGCGTCGAACTCGTAGGCCCGGACCGGTGTCGTCGCCTCGGCTCCCATCTGCCAGGCGTGCGGCGGGAAGAGCCAGGACCAGCCGACCAGCTCGTTGTGCCCGAGACGCTCGATGACAGCCGCGCGTCGGCCCGGCACCCGCATGTCGAGTTCGACCGTGCCGGTGCGGATGATCCAGAAGCGGTCGGCGCGTCCGCCCTCCTCGAACAGACGCGTTCCCTGCGGGACGGACACGTCCCTGGCCAGGCGCATCAGCCGCTGACGGTGCTCGGCGGTCAGTGTGCGCAGCATGCTGGGGGTGGGGGGAGCGTTCATGACGTGCCTCCGCTGCCGGGTGTGGGGACTTCCATCACCAGGGTGTTCCGGGGCGTGGGTGAGGGCCATGGGCCACCCGGTCCATCGCACGGGCCGTTCGGTACCGGCGGCGGGCTGCGGGACACCGGCCCGTTGGGTGGAGGCCGAGGCGTTGGGGCTGAACGGGCCGTTCGGTCCTGCGATTCTGGGGACAGGGCGTACCCGTCTGGGGACAGGGCGCACCCGCCTACTGACGGGCGAGCCACACGCGGTACGCGGCCACGGCCGTCGGCAGCGTCGGGAAGATCCGGTCCTCGCCGACCGAGCCCGCGAGGCCGTACGCCTCCAGGTCGTCCCGTAGATCCTGCTTCACGCGGGCGAGGGAGAACACGATGTCCCGGTGGGCCAGTGTGCGCCGAAGGTCGTCGACCGCGTCGAGGGCGGTGATGTCCACCTCGACGTTGGCCTCGGTGTTGAGGACGAACCAGCGGACGGGGTCGGCCTGTTCGTCGACGGCGGCCAGGGCACGGCGCCGGAAGTTCTCCGCGTTGGCGAAGAAGAGCGGGGAGTCGTAGCGGTAGACGAGGAGCCCGGGGATGGTCCGGGCCTCGGGGTAGTCGTCGACGTCGTGCATGCCGGCCACGCCGGGGACCAGTCCCTCCACGGCGTCGTGCGGGCGTGCCACCCGGGTCAGCAGTTCTGCCACCGACAGGCCGACGGCCACGATCACCCCGTACAGGATGCCCAGGGCGAGCACTCCGGCCAGGCAGCCGAGGGCCAGCAGCAGTTCCCGGCGGCGGAACGACGCCAGCCGGCGGAAGCCCGCGAGGTCGATCATGCGGACGGCGGCGTAGACGACGAGCGCGCCGAGCACGGCGGACGGAGTGCGCGTCAGCAGAGGGCTGAGCAGGAGCAGCACGGCGAGTACCGCCGCCCCGGCGACCAGCGAGTAGGCCTGGCTGTGGGCGCCCGCGGAGGAGGCGAGCGCGGTGCGGCTGGCGCTGCTGCTCACCGGGAATCCGTGCAGGACCCCGGCGCCGAGGTTGGCAGTGCCGAGGGCGAGGAACTCCTGGTCCGGGTCGAGCCCGGGACCTGCGCCGTCGCGGTCGTCGAACGCCCGGGCGGTGAGGATGAAGTCGGTGTAGGCGACGAGGAGGACCCCGAGCGCGGGCAGCACGAGGTGCGGCAGTTCGCTCAGGTCCGGGACTGCGAACCCCGGCAGGCCGGAGGGGACGTCGCCGATCACCTTGAGCCCGTACCGGTCGTCGAGGTCGAAGACCGACACGGCGGCGGTGCCGAGCACGACCGCCAGCAGCGGACCCGGCACGGCGCGAGCGTAACGGGCCGTCACGAAGAGGAACACGAGTACGGCGGCGGAGAAGACGACGGTGGGCAGGTGTGCGTCCGTCAAGTGGGTGACGAAGGACCACAGTTGAGGGAAGAACTCCGTCCCGGTGGTCCGCACGCCGGTGAGCTTGGGGAGCTGGTCCACCATCATGATGAACGCCACGCCCGCGAGATAGCCGACCAGGACGGGACGGGACAGCAGGTCCGCCAGGAAGCCCAGCCGCACCACCCGGGCCACCAGGCACAGCAGTCCGACCGTGACCGCGAGGGCCGCCGCCAGTGACGCGTAGCGCCCTGGATCGCCGGCGGCGAGTGGCGCGACCACCGTCGCCGTCATCAGGGCGGTCGTGGACTCGGGCCCGACCGACAGCAGCCGAGAGGAACCGAACAGGGCGTAGAGCGCGAGAGCCGGGAGGATGGCCCACAGCCCGGCGACCGGCGGCAGCCCGGCCACGCCCGCGTAGGCCATGACCTGCGGCACCAGATACGCGGCCACGGTCGCACCGGCGAGCAGGTCACCGGCCAGCCACGCACGCCGGTAGCCGAGAAGGGCCGAGGCCCCGGGCGCCCACCGACGCCACCCCGATCCGTTCCCGCCCGCCTTCAGGGCCATGTGCCACCTTTCGCCGGTCCAAGGATCCGTGCGTCCGCGGCAACGCGCGAGACACGCGTACCACAGCATGCCCGGGCGGCGGGTCGTACGGGGCCCAACGGACCTGGCGGGCAGGGCCGTTCAGCCCCATGGCCGCAGACCTTCGGCATCCTGCGCCGCCCGGCGCACGGCACCAGAGTGAGGGGCGTCAGGCAATGACCCGACCGCCCCTCGAAGGGAACCATGACCATGGCCGTGCACGAGCACCCGCACCGGAACTCCGGCTTCCGCCTGCCGTCGTTCCGCAGGCACCGGGCGGCCTTTGCACCCGAGTCCGCCGTGTCGGCACACACCGGCACGCACACCGCGCGGGCCTACGCCTTCGCGTCCCTGCGTCTGCTGACCGGGTTCGCCTTCCTGTGGGCCTTCCTCGACAAGAGCTTCGGCCTCGGCTACGCCACACAGTCCGGCAAGGGCTGGATCGACGGCGGATCGCCCACGAAGGGCTTCCTCGGCTCCGTCGCCGTCGGGCCGATGCAGTCCACCCTCCACTCCTGGGCCGGCGACGCCTGGGCGGACCTGCTGTTCATGCTCGGCCTGCTCGGCATCGGCGTGGCCCTGGTCGCCGGCGTCGCGCTGCGGCTCGCCGCCGTCGCCGGCACCGTGATGATGGCGCTGATGTGGGTCGCCGAGTGGCCGCCCGCCCAGCACCTCTCGGACGGTTCGCCGAGCATGTCGACGAACCCGTTCGTCGACTACCACGTCATCTACGCCGTCGCCCTGATCGCCCTGGCCGCTGCCGCCGCCGGCGACACCCTGGGCCTCGGCAGGCTCTGGGCCGGGCTCCCCCTCGTCCGCCGCAGTCGCTGGCTGCGCTGACCGCGGGAGGCGCGGCGGACACCTCCCGCGGGGCCCGTGCCGGGCCAAGTCGTGCGCCCACGAGGCCCGCCGCGCCGAGCCGGGCGGGGGTCACTCGGCCCGGATTCGGGACCAGTGGCCCCTGCCCGAACAACGCCCTGAACACGACCCTGGAATCGAACTCCTCGCCCTGGAGGTGGAGAGCATGCTCCGCACCATCACCGTAGGCCTCGACGGCTCGCCGGAGAGCCGGGCCGCCGCCGAGTGGGCCGCTCGCGAGGCGCGGCTCAGCGGCCTCGCACTGAGAATCGTCCACATCTGGGAACCGGTACCGGAGCCCATCGCCCAGGCGCCTCTCCTGGGCCGCGAGACCCACCAGCACTGGACCGAGCGAATCCCCCGCGAGGCGGCCGACGGCATCGGACTGCGCCACCCCGGTGTGGAGGTGACCGGCGAGCACCTCGCCGGCCGTCCGAGCGAGATCCTGATCGAGGAGGCGAAGAGTGCCGAACTGCTCGTCCTCGGCTCCCGAGGCCTCAGCGGGATCGGCGGGTTCATGGTCGGCTCCGTGGGCCTGACCGTCGTCGCCCACGCGGAGTGCCCCGTGGTGCTGGTCCGTGCCCTGGAGCTGGCCGCGGACGAACACGAGATGGACCCGGCCGGAATTCCCTCCGCCGCCACTCCGTTCCGGCCCGTCGTCCTCGGCCTCGACATCGAGCACCCGGACGAGACGCTGATCGAGTTCGCCTTCGACGCCGCACAGTGCCGCGCCACCTCCCTGCGCGTCGTCCACGGCTGGAACCCGCCGCCGTACTACGCGTACGGCATGCCCGCCGATCCCGCACTGCACGAAGCACTCGCCCTGAGCGAGTCCGACGCGCTCACCGAGGTACTGCGCCCCTGGCGGCAGAAGTACCCGGCCGTGGAGGTCACCGAGGAGTCCCCCTACGGCACTCCCGGCAATCACCTCGTCGACGCCTCCCGCGAGGCCTCGCTGGTCGTCGTGGGCCGCCGTATCCGCCGCAGCCCGTTCGGCGCCCACATCGGACCCGTCACCCATGCCGTCCTGCACCACTCCGTCGCCCCCGTCGCCGTCGTCCCCCACCACTGACCCACCCCGAGGAGCAGCAACCATGAAGGCAGCGGTCGTACGAGCGTTCGGTGAGCCCCTGGTCATCGAGGAACGCCCCGACCCCGAGCCCGGCCCGGGCCAGGTCCGGGTCCGCGTCGAGGCCTCCGGGCTGTGCCACACCGACATCCACGCCGCCCACGGCGACTGGCCCGTCAAGCCGAACCCACCGTTCGTCCCCGGTCACGAGGGCGTGGGCCTCGTCGAGAAGCTCGGCGACGGTGTCACCCACCTGAGGGTCGGACAGCGGGTCGCCGTGCCCTGGCTCGGCAGGGCCTGCGGGCGGTGCGAGCACTGTCTGTCCGGCTGGGAGACGCTCTGCGAGCAGCAGATCAACACCGGATACGGCTGCGACGGCGGATACGCCGAGAAGATGCTGGCCTGGGCCGACTTCGCACAGGCGGTGCCCGACGGCGTCAGCGCCGTCGACGCCGCCCCTCTGACCTGCGCCGGCGTGACCACGTACAAGGCCCTCAAGGTCGCCGAGGTGCGGCCCGCGCAACTGGTCGCGATCTCCGGCATCGGCGGACTCGGCCACCTCGCCGTGCAGTACGCCAAGATCGCCGGAGCCACAGTGGCCGCGATCGACGTCACCGACGAGAAGCTCGAACTCGCCGGCGAACTCGGTGCCGACCTCGTCATCGACGCCCGCAAGGAGAACGTCGGCGAGGTCCTCAAGCGGCACGGCGGCGCCCACGCGGCCATCGCGCTCGCGGTCAACGACGCGGCCTTCGCCGCCGTCCACGCGGGTCTGCGGCGTGGCGGCAGGCTCGTCATGGTCGCCCTGCCCGCCCACGGCACCGTCCAGGTCCCGATCTTCGACACGGTCCTCAACGGTACGAGCGTGATCGGCTCGATCGTGGGCACCCGGCAGGACCTGGCCGAGGTCTTCGAGCTGCACGCGGCCGGCCGGACCAGGGTCATCTGCGAGACCCGCCCGCTGGCCTCCGTCAACGCATCCATGGATGAGGTGCTGCGCGGCCAGGTCAAGGCCCGGATCGTGTTCGACCTCGGCGCGGGAAGGTGAGGGAGATGGCGATGGACCTGCCGATCGTCGTCGGCGTCGACGGCTCCGAGCCCGGCCTGCGGGCCGTGGACTGGGCGGCAGACGAGGCCGCCCTGCGCGGGGCACCGCTGCGCCTGGTGTACGCCTCGCTGTGGGAGCGGTACGAGGGCGCCCGGCTCGCCGAGGACCTGGGTGAGCCGTCCGAGCGGGTACGGGCCGAGGACATCGTGGACAGCGCCGCCCGGCGCGCCCACCTCCGCCGGCCCGACGTGAAGATCACCACCGATGTGCTGCCCGAGGAACCCGAGTACACGCTGCTGCGGGAGAGCCGCAACGCCTCCCTGCTGGTGACGGGCACCCGGGGCCGCAGCGCCCTCACGGAGGCGCTGCTGGGCTCGGTGAGCCTGACGGTGGCCGCGCACGCGCACTGTCCGATGATCGTCGTACGCGGCAGCCACGACAACCGGGCCCTGCCCGTCACGCACGGCCGTGTCGTCGTCGGCGTGGGGGAGAGGCCGACGTCCTCCGCGGCGGTGCGCTTCGCCTTCGAGGAGGCGGGGCGGCGCGGGGCGGAGGTCGAAGCCGTACGGGCCTGGCGGTGCCCGGCGCACGAGACCACCGACCATCCTCTGCTGGCCGGGGAACCCGCGCGCCTGCACGAGGAGCAGGCCGTGGAGGACCTGGAGTCGGCGCTCCAGGACGCCCCCGCCGATGTCCGGCTGCACCGCCGCACGGCCGAGGGACATGCCCGGAACGCGCTGGTCGACGCCTCGCGCGACGCCGACCTCCTGATCATCGGAGCCAAGCGCCGGCAGCGGCACTTCGGACTTCAGCTCGGCCGGGTGACGCACGGGGTGCTGCACCACTCCGCCTGCCCGGTCGTGATCGTGCCCGAGCAGGAGTGAACGCGGTGACCGGCTGCTCAGAGACTCGCCGCGTGATCGGGGACGTACGTCTGCAGATCGCGCGGCGGGCGCTGGTAGCCGGTCGACGCCGGACGCGCGGGCAGGTCCAGCACCGGGGGCGGGACCTCGTGGTACGGCACGGAGTCCAGCAGATGGGCGATCATGTTCAGCCGCGCCCGGCGCTTGTCGTCGCTCTCGACCACGAACCAGGGCGCCTCGGAGACGTCGGTGTGCACCAGCATCTCGTCCTTCGCCCGGGAGTACGCCTCCCAGTGGGTGATCGACTCCAGGTCCATCGGCGACAGCTTCCAGCGCCGCAGCGGGTCATCCAGCCGACGCCGGAACCGCTCCTGCTGCTCGGTGTCACTCACGGAGAACCAGTACTTGCGCAACAGGATCCCGTCCTCGACCAGCATCCGCTCGAAGATCGGGCACTGGCGGAGGAAGAGCTGGTGCTCCTCCTTCGTGCAGAAGCCCATCACATGCTCGACACCGGCCCGGTTGTACCAGGACCGGTCGAACAGCACGATCTCCCCGGCGGCCGGCAAGTGCTCGGCGTACCGCTGGAAGTACCACTGGGTGCGCTCGCGCTCCGTCGGCTTGGGGAGCGCCGCGATCCGGGCGACGCGCGGGTTGAGATGCTCCGCGACCCGCTTGATCGTGCCGCCCTTGCCCGCAGCGTCCCGCCCCTCGAAGACCACGACCAGCCGGGCACCCTCGGCCCTCACCCACTCCTGCAGCTTCACCAACTCCGTCTGCAGGCGCAGCAGTTCCGTCTCGTATGCCGCGCGCGGCAGTTTCGTCGCCTTCTTGCCGGCCATGCCCGCCTCCACCACCCGATGATCCCCGTCGATGAGTTCCGGAGTCCCCCATGACCAAGGTCGAACACCAGAACGCCACCGTACTGACCGATGAGGAACTGCGCACCCTGGACGCCCACTGGCGGGCCGCCAACTATCTGACCGCCGGACAGATCTACCTGCTGGCCAACCCGCTGCTGACCGAGCCGCTGCGCCCCGAGCACATCAAGCCCCGGCTCCTCGGCCACTGGGGCACCTCTCCCGGCCTGAACCTCGTGTACACGCACCTCAACCGGGTGATCACGGCGCGCGGCCTCGACGCGCTGTGCGTGTGGGGTCCGGGACACGGCGGGCCGTCCGTGCTCGCGAACTCGTGGCTGGAGGGCAGCTACAGCGAGACCTACCCCGACGTGCCGCGCGACGCGGACGGCATGGCACGCCTCTTCCGGCAGTTCTCCTTCCCCGGCGGGGTGCCCAGCCATGTCGCCCCGGAGACGCCCGGCTCCATCCACGAGGGCGGTGAACTCGGCTACTCGCTGGCGCACGCGTACGGCGCAGCGCTCGACAACCCCGACCTGCTCGTGGCCTGTGTGATCGGGGACGGCGAGGCGGAGACCGGGCCACTGGCCGCTTCCTGGCACTCCAACAAGTTCCTCGACCCGGTGCACGACGGAGCGGTCCTGCCGATCCTGCACCTCAACGGCTACAAGATCGCCAACCCGACGGTGCTCTCCCGCATCCCGGAGAGCGAACTGGACGCGCTGCTGCGGGGATACGGCCATGTGCCGATCCACGTGAGCGGCGACGACCCGACGCAGGTGCACCGCGCGATGGCCAGGGCCGTCGACGAGGCGCTGGACCGCATCGCGATGATGCAGCGGTCCGCCCGCGAGGACGGAGCCGCCGAGCGTGCGCACTGGCCGGTGATCGTGCTGCGTACCCCCAAGGGCTGGACCGGCCCCGCCGAGGTCGACGGCGTGCCGGTCGAGGGCACCTGGCGCGCGCATCAGGTCCCGCTGGCCGGGGTACGCGAAAACCCGCAGCACCTAAGGCAGTTGGAGACCTGGCTTCGCTCGTACCGGCCCGAGGAACTCTTCGGCCCGGACGGCCGGCCCACCGCGGACGTCCTCACCTGCGTCCCCGACGGCGCGAAGCGGCTCGGCGCCACGGCGCACGCCAACGGCGGACTCCTCGTCCGCGACCTGCCCATCCGCTCCCTCGACGACTTCGCCGTACCGGTCGAGAAGCCGGGCACGACGCTGCACGAGCCCACCCGGGTCCTCGGCGACCTCCTGGAACAGGTCATGAACGACACCCGCCTGCGCCGGGACTTCCGGGTCGTCGGCCCGGACGAGACCGCCTCCAACCGGCTCCAGGCCGTCTTCGACGCCAGCGGCAAGGCATGGCAGGCCGAACACCTGCCGGTGGACGAACACCTGGACCGGCACGGGCGCGTGATGGAGATCCTCTCCGAACACACCTGCCAGGGCTGGCTGGAGGGCTACCTCCTCACCGGACGGCACGGACTGTTCTCCTGCTACGAGGCGTTCGTCCACATCGTCGACTCCATGGTCAACCAGCACATCAAATGGCTGAAGACCTCACGCGAGCTGCCCTGGCGCGCCCCCATCGCCTCCCTCAACTACCTGCTCACCTCACACGTGTGGCGCCAGGACCACAACGGCTTCTCCCACCAGGACCCCGGCTTCGTCGACCACGTCCTCAACAAGAGCCCCGAGGTCGTGCGCGTCTATCTCCCCCCGGACACCAACACCCTGCTCTCGGTGGCCGATCACGCCCTGCGCAGCCGCGACTACGTCAATGTGATCGTGGCCGGCAAACAGCCCTGCTTCGACTGGCTGTCCATCGAAGAGGCCCGCGCCCACTGCGCGCGGGGCGCGGGGATCTGGGACTGGGCCGGCACCGAGAACGGCGGCGAACCGGATGCCGTCCTCGCCTGCGCCGGTGACGTGCCCACCCTGGAGGTGCTGGCCGCCGCCCAACTGCTGCGCCGCCACCTGCCGCAGCTCGCCGTCCGTGTCGTCAACGTCGTCGACATGACCCGGCTGCTCCCGCGCGAGGAACACCCGCACGGGATGAGCGATTTCGAGTACGACGGCCTGTTCACCACCGACAAGCCGGTGATCTTCGCCTACCACGGTTACCCGTGGCTGATCCACCGCCTCGCCTACCGGCGCACCGGCCACAAGAACCTGCACGTACGCGGCTACAAGGAGTCCGGCACTACGACGACACCGTTCGACATGGTCGTCCGCAACGACCTCGACCGCTACCGCCTGGTCATGGACGTCATCGACCGGGTACCCGGCCTCGCGGTGCGCGCCGCCGCCGTACGCCAGCACATGGCCGACGCCCGCACCCGCCACCATGCCTGGATCCGCGAGCACGGAACCGACCTGCCGGAGGTGGCCGACTGGAGCTGGAGCACCTGAAATCCCGAACTCCGTAGAGGAGTTCACCGCCATGACCGTACGCGTTGGCATCCACCGCCTCGGCCGTACGGGCCGCACCCGGCTGTGGGCGGGTCTCCCGCTCACCGAGCGGTCGACCGTCCCGGCATCGCGGCAACGACTCGGAGGTCCCGGCCGTCGGGCCCGCTCAGCCCGAGGGAGCGCTGACGGAGCCGGTGACCGGCGAACCGACCGCCTCCTCGGGCAGTCGGGAGCGGATGTCGAAATCGTCGGTCAGCCCGGTGTGGTGCAGGATCCGCAGGAACGGGGAACTGTTCGTGACCAGCCGTAGTCGGCCGTTTCGGGCCTTCGCGCGGGTCCGCGTCCGGCACAGCACACCCAGCCCGGTGCAGTCGATGAAGGAGACCTGACGCAGGTCGAGCACCAGATCGGGATGTGGACACGAGGCCAGTGCGTCCAGGCAGGCCGCGAGCGAGGGCGCCGTCACGATGTCGATCTCGCCTTGCAGAGTCACGACGGTCGCGCCACCGACGGTGCGGTGTGTGCGGTACGGCGTGGACCTCGTGCGGTTGTCGTCCATGGGACGAGACAACCCCTGCCGACAGGATACGCGGAAGGGCCGTTCGGTCCCTGTTGCCCGGTTTCAGCAGGGCCTCTGGGCCCTCCGTGCCCCCGGTCGGCGCCGACCGGTGACCCGTCGGCCGACAGGGGAGGGCCGGATGGCCCAGGCGCAATGTACGGCCGAGGGACAAGCTGGATGTGTGGAGCAATCCCGGCACTCCAAGAAGGACGGTGAGGAGCGTTATGAGAGGCTTCGTCTTCCACGGACCCGGGCAGTCCGCCTGGGAGGAAATCCCGGACCCTGCCGTCAAGGAACCCACCGACGCCGTCGTGCGGGTCGACGCCGTCACCATCTGCGGCACGGATCTGCACATCCTCAAGGGCGACGTGCCCGAGGTGCGCCCGGGCACGGTCCTGGGGCACGAGGCCGTCGGCGAGATCATGGAGGTCGGCAGCGACGTCCGGACCGTCCGTCCGGGCGACCGGGTGCTGGTCTCCTGCATCAGCGCCTGCGGGCGCTGCCGCTACTGCCGGGAGAGCGCCTACGGCCAGTGCCGGGGTGGCGGAGGCTGGATCCTCGGCCACCTGATCGACGGCACCCAGGCCGAGTTCGTCCGCGTCCCCTACGCCGACCTGTCCGTGCACGTGCTCCCCGGCGCCGTCGAGAGCAGGGACGCCGTACTGCTTGCCGACATCTTCCCGACCTCCTACGAGGTGGGCGTGCTCAACGGGCGCGTGCGCCCGGGGGACACCGTCGCCGTCGTCGGAGCCGGACCCATCGGCCTCGCGGCGATCGCCACCGCACACCTGTTCGCACCCGAGCGCATCGTCGCCGTCGATCTGGCCGCACCCCGGCTGGAGGCCGCCAAGCGGCTCGGAGCCGATGCCGTGGCCGACGCCCGCGAGGACCCCGAGCAGCTGATCGCGGATCTGACGGACGGGCTCGGCGCGGACGTGGTCATCGAGGCGGTCGGCGTGCCGGAGAGCTTCGAGATGTGCACGCGCATGGTGCGACCGGGCGGCCACGTGGCGAACGTCGGCGTCCACGGCAAGCCCGCCACGCTTCACCTCGAAGACCTGTGGATCAAGAACGTGACCATCACCACCGGCCTGGTCGACACCCACTCCACCCCCACCCTGCTGCGCATGGCGGCCGCCGGTCGTCTGCCCACCCGGGAGCTGGTCACCCACACCTTCCCGCTGCACCGTATGGAGGAGGCGTACGACGTATTCGCCCGGGCCGCCGACACCGGCGCCCTCAAGGTGGTGCTCGGCGAGCAGCCGCACGAGGAGGTCGCCGTGCGAGCGGTCTGACGCCGGTCGATCTCGGACAACCGTTCCGAACCCTGTCGACCGGGGTTCCCCTGCGTGGACCGAACGGCCCTTGTTCCAAGGGCCGTTCGGCGTTTCCACAGGCACTCCCGGCTTCTGCCCCGGGAAGGCGGCGCACGGCGAGCATCGTTCGAAGAGGCGGGGCCCCTTCAGGTCCGGACGTCTCCATCGGACGGTCGCCGACAGAGGGGAAGCACGGCCATGACTCTTCATCACACAGCCGTCGGAGTGGACGGCTCCCTGGTCTTCGTACGGGCGTTGGACCGGGCCGCGGCGGAGGTCGTCCGCCGCGGCACCGCCCTGCGTGTGGGTACGCGGTCCCGGACCGCGACGCAGCCGCACCGGTCCTGGCCTCGGCGGCGTCGCGCGTACGACAGCGGTATCAGGATCTCGCGGGTGGAGACCGTCGCCGCGGAGGGCGGAGCGGTACCCGTGCGGTTGCGCGAGAGCGCGAAGGCGGAGCTGACCGTCGTGGGACACGCGGCCTCGGCGCGCCGACCGGTGCCGCGTTCGGCTCGGTGAGCCTGCGGCCGGCGGCGCTCGCGCGAGGCCCGCTCCTGGTCGTACGCGGGGATCACCCGTGCGACAAGGGGCAGGACGTGCTGCTCGCCATGGAGGACGACACCGACGCGCAGGCGGCCGGCTACGCCTTCCAGGAGGCCGATCGGCGCGGTGCGCGGCTCCGCGTCCTGCGGTCCCGGGCCCATCGGCACCTCGCCCCCGAACTGCCCTCGCCGGTACCGGCCCGCAGCCCGGGACACCCGGGACAGGAATGGCTCACCCCTCACTCCAGGGCCGAGGAGGCCGTACCGCGCTAGGCCCTCACGCGGTTGCGGGAACGGTATCCCGCCATCGAGGTGGAGACCCACACGGTCCCCGCCGCTCCCGCGGACGTCCTGCTCGAGGCGACCCGCGAGGCCGCCGTGGTCGTCACCGGCGCCCGCCACCGTACGACCGTGCTCGGCGCACGCCTCGGGGCGGTCGCCCACACCCTGTTGCACCGGGCGCACCGCCCCGTCGTCGTGGTGCCGAACGCATGACAGGACGTCTGCCGCGGCGGCACATTCCCGAAGGAGACTCCCATGGCCCGCACGATCACCGTCGGTATGGACGGCCCGGACGAAAGCCTGGCCGCGGCCGGGCTGCGTGTCGTCCACGGCCGGTCCAGGACGACATGCCGGGAACCGGCCGACGTGCTCCGCCCGTGGCAGGACAAGTTCCCGGGCGTCGCCGTGACGGAGGAAGCGCTGGTCGGCGACGCGGGCGCGCACCTGGTGGACGCCTCGCGTGGCGCCTCGCTGGTCGTCGTGGGACGGCGCACCCGTGAGGGTTCCCTGGGCCCACGGCTGGGCCCGGTGGCGCACGAGGTCCTTTGGCACGCCGTCTCGCCCGTCGCGGTCGTACCGCACGACTGACGGCGTTCACGCGGGCGAGCGGAGCGACACCGCGGGGGATCGGTGCCGCTCCTGCCTCCATTGTCCCTCGGATCACCTGTACCCCACAGGGCCGATGGTCCCGACCTGGGGCTGTTCCGGCGGCTGGAGCTGTCCTCCTGGGCGGGCAGGGGCGCCCGGCCTGCCTCCAGCCGTGCCGCTGGGGCGCGGAACGGTGAGCCAGGGGCCCGGCGGCGCCGCCGGGCCGCGCGAGGCCCGGACGGGAATGAGGGCGCGACAGGTGCCGGTACGGGAGTCCCGGCCCTGGCGGGCGGCAGGGCGACTCGGCCGTATCCGCTACCACCCCGGGCTGCCGACGACTAACTTGGCACGTGACCGGGCCGTTGGGGTCGGTCGTACCAGGGGATCCGGAGGAGCAGCAGGTGGGAAGCCCCGAAGAGGCTCGCGTCCGGCTGCCACAGCTTCGGCTGGACGAACTGCTGGAGGAGTTGCAGGCGCGCCTGGACGCCGCCCGCGGCACCCGTGACCGGGTGCACAGCCTGTTGGAGGCGGTGCTCTCGGTCGGCCGGGAGCTGGATCTGATGCAGGCCCTGCGCAGCATCGTGGAGGCCGCGGCGGTGCTGGTCGACGCGGAGTACGCGGCCCTCGGCGTGATCGGCCCGGACGGCAAGCGTCTCTCCGCCTTCCACACCGTGGGCGTTTCCGACGAGCAGATCGCACGGATCGGACCGTATCCGGAAGGCCACGGCATCCTGGGAGAGCTGATCCACCACCCGGAGCCGTTGCGTCTGGCGAAGATCTCCGAGCATTCGGCGTCGTACGGCTTCCCGCCGCATCATCCGCCGATGAACACCTTCCTGGGCGTTCCCATCCGCGTGCGGGACCAGGTCTTCGGCAACCTGTACCTGACCGAGAAACGGGGCGGTGCCCAGTTCGACGAGGAGGACGTCTCGGTCACGCTCACGCTGGCCGTGGCGGCCGGCGTGGCCATCGACAACGCGCGGCTGTACGCCGAGTCCCGGCTGCGTGAGCGCTGGCTGCGGGCGAACGCCGAGATCGTCCACCGGCTGATGGCGGGCGGGGAGCGCGCCGAGGTCCTGGGACTGATCGCCGAACAGGCCCGGGAGATCACCGGTGCGGCCCTGGCCATGGTGGCGATGCCGATGGAGGAGACGGAATCGCTGTCGGTGGAGCTCGCCCTGGGCCAGGGAGCGGATGCCCTGCAGGGCATGGTTCTGCCGATCGACGGCACTCTGATCGGCGAGGCCTTCTCCGGTGCGACCGCCGTCACCAGCGCGGACGTCCTCCACGACGAACGCGTCGAGGCGGGCCCCCCGAGGTTCACCGGCCTCGGGCCGGCCGTGGCCGTCCCCGTAGGAACGGGCGAGAGCGGCGTACGAGGTGCGCTCCTCCTGGTCAGGGAAGCGGGGCACATCGCGTTCTCAGAGAGGGAGATCGACCTGCTGAAGGGCTTCGCCGCGCAGGCGGCGATCGCGATGGAGCTGGCGGAGCGCCGCCTGGAGGCCGAGGAGGTCGCGGTGCTCAAGGACCGCGACCGGATCGCCCGCGACCTGCACGACCTGGCGATCCAACGGCTGTTCGCCACCGGCATGACCCTGCAGAGCGCGGGCCGTTTCATCGAGCACGCGGAGGCGTCCGAACGCGTGTCACGGGCGGTGGACGACCTCGACGACACCATCAAGATCATCAGATCGACGATTTTCGGCCTGCGCACGCGTGAGGGAACCGAGGGGAGCGGCCTGCGGGCCCGCGCCGTGCGTCTGGTGGGGGAAGCGGCGCCGGTCGTGGGCTTCGCCCCCGGCGTGCGGATGGAGGGCCTCCTGGACACCGATGTGCCCAAGGAGATCGCGGACAACGTGGTCGCCGTGCTCTCCGAGGCCCTGACCAACATTGCCCGGCACGCCCGAGCCGACCGCGCGGAGGTCGTCCTCGCGACCGACGGGCGGGAGGTCCGGCTGTCGGTCACCGACAACGGCGTCGGCATTCCGCCCGACGGCCGCCGCAGTGGCCTGCGCAACATGGTGGAGAGGGCCGAACACCTGGGTGGTCGCCTCGAACTGACGGAACCCCCCGACGGCGGTACCTCGCTGGTGTGGCGCGTGCCGGTGAAGAAGGGCTAGTCGGCGAGCGACTCCGGCCATGGCCCACGCGGGAACAGCGGCGATGGCGGACCGAGAAGATGCAGATGTCGTCCGAACCGGCATCCGGGTGCAGGGTCGACGCCATGGTCATGGCCCCCTGGTCGTACTGCGCGAGAGGAGCGGCCCGGGCGTCGGCCGGGGTGCCTTACCGGCGGTGAAGCACCTGATGAAGAGGTCCACCACGTATGGGTCTCGCGCACTTTCCCCCGCGGAAGCGGTGGAGTCCCGCGGGCGGAGTCGAGCCGGAGCCCTGAAGCGTCGCCCCTGCCGGCTCCCCTTGCCGGTTCGGCTCGGTGTCTGGCGGGCTTTCGAGGCGGATGGTGTCGGCCACGTCCACACTCGGGAACTTCTCGCGCCAGGGGCGCAGGGCCTGGCTCAGATGGTCCCGCGCGTCCCGGACGATCTCCTGGGGCAGGGTGTGGTCCACGCCAGGGGGTGTACGCGTGGAGCGGTGTGCTGCGGCCATGGACGGCGCCGAGGGGCACCTTGCGGGCCGCGGCGGTGGTGAACGACTTCGAGCAGGTCGTCGCAACGCGGGCGCCCACCTCGTGGACGCGTCGCGCGAAGCGGCGTTGATCGTCGTGGGACGACGGATCCGCCGCGCACCGGTCGGCAGCCACATGGGCCCGGTCACTCACGCGGTGCTCCACCTCGCCTCGGCGCCGGTGTCCCGCACGACTGATCCCAGGCGGTCGGCACGCGGTCGTACCGGTCCTGGGAACCACCCCCTGGACCCGTGGGCGTATGCCCGGCCGGCCGGTCGCGGGCCGGGCATACGCGGGTCACGGCGACAGCGATGCCGGTTCGGGGGTCATGACGGCTTCTCCGCAGCCCTTGGCTCGGTGCCGCCCATGTCGAGCCGGAACGGCGGATACGTGTCCGTCATCAGACAGGCGTAGGCGGAGACCCGCAGCACCCACCGGTTGAGGCCGAGGATCAGGTCGAACAGATCCGTGGGGTACTTCTCGGTGAAGGCCATGGTCACGGCGGCGATCAACACCAGTACGGCGACGAGTCCACCGTTCCACCAGCCGACGTGCCAGCCGCCGACGAAGAAGCCGATGACGATGTAGTGCGGGATGGCCAGCAGCCACCACTTCACCAGGACCAGGCCCCGGGAGAGGCGCTCGGGGTAGTCGATGTCCAGCCGTGCCGGGTAGTCGGGTTCCGCTCCCAGACTGAACGGCGGGTACCGGTCCGTTCCCAGGGCGCCATACGAGTAGTAGGCGACGCGCCACGTCCAGCGCAGCACCCCCAGGTTGAAGTCGAACAGGGCGCGTGGATAGCGCTCGGTGAACAGGATGCCGAAGAACGCGATCACGCTCACCACGACGAACGCGATCCAGAGGAAGAACAGCACCACGTAGTGGGGGATGACCAGGATCCACTTCACCAGCCACAGCCAGCGGGACAACGGTGCGTCGAGCACCGCGTTCACCCGGACGGGGCGGTCCGGTACACCTGTCACAGTCGTCATGTCGATCAACTCCTTCGGCCCATGGCGCTGCCCGCAGGAAGGGGCCTATGACCAGCGTGACCACAGAGCGGGCATGGCCGCGAGGGCAGACCGGTGCCGCCCTGGGGCCGCCGGTCCCGCCCGACCGGCCCCTCAAGGCGCTCGGGGCGTTCGCGGGGCCGTAGGACGACGGCCCAGGGCGTGGAGACCGAGAGCACGGCCGCAGCGCCGCCGCCGACATCGTCCCCACCAGCACCGGTGGCGCCCGCGGGGTCGGCCTCGCCTTCTACGGCACCTGCCGCGACGGCTACGCCGAGGCCGGGCAGAACCCGGATGCGCTGGTGGCGGCCGTCCGCGACGCGCGTGGCGCGACACGATCGCGCGGCTCGCTCCAGGAGACGGCCGTAGCGGCGGGACGCGCCGCCGCGCCCGAGAGCTTCCGAGTCCTGCTGCACGCGGACCCGGTGCCCCAGCTCTGCGGGGCGAACCCGGGCGTCGGCCCCGAACACCTCCTGGGCGTGGCCGACGGCGTCGTCGTCCCGTGCCCGGACGGACCGGGGCTGCTGCCCGCCTTCGCGGGGGCCGGGGCGGAAGGCGCCGTGCCGACCCCCGACTTCGGCATGGTGTCGGGGATCGGCTGCAGCCCGGTCATCCTTGCCGGTCACCCTTGCCGGGGACGCGGGACGCGGGCCGGGCGGCGGAGCTGGGGACTACGGAACTCGGGCTGTATCAAGCGGGTTGGCGTCTGACCAGGACCTGAAGGCGGACGGGGAGGTGTTGACGGCGGTGGGGTGAACCGTCGGGTTCACCCCACCGCACACGGGCCGGGCCGCGCTGTCGGCTCAACAGGCGATGACGTACCAGACCGGGGTCCAGAACACGTCATTCCTGTCGGGCGCGTCGATGGAGAACATCCAGGCACCGTTCACGTCGTAGAAGTGCGCCCTGGTGCCCGGCGTCTGGTTGTTGTGGAGGGAGCCCCAGCCCACGAGGTTGGGCAGGGTGTACGTCGTGCTGCACGTGGTGTAGTCGAATCTGTTGCCGTTCCCGCCCTTCCCGCACACGTAGTAGTACGCGCAGTTCAGCGAGGCGGCGAGCGAGCCGGACCCGGCCGCTTCGGGTACGACGGCGTTCTTCATCTGGGCAGCCGTCAGTGACGGCTGCCGGGCCTCCTCGGAGGTGAGGATGCCGGTGCGGCCGTTGGCGCTGTCGGTGTGGGCGTTGGCTGTACCGTTGAGCCCGACCGTCGAGATCGCGATCGCCGCTGCCGCGAACAGTGCCGCGGCCAACTTGCGTAGTGCCATGAGAAATCCCCTCCCTGTGCCCGTCAACTCGCGCTCCAGGTGCAGCGGTCGGCGGTTCTTCACCTTCGAACACTGGAGCCGAACAAACAACCCTGAACACATGACGCAGGGGTTCTGGTTGACGGAGGTCGCGCCGCCGAGGACCGTGACTTCGCCGGCGTCGGCCGTCGCGCGGGCCTGGTCCAGTGCGGAGGCGATTCCGCCGGTGACGAAGTGGTAGGTGGTGCCGCCGTCCATCGGCTGCGGCTCGCGCGGGTGGTGGGTGAGGACGAACACCGGCGCGTGGAACGGCGGATCGTCGCCCACCAGCCGTTCCACCGCCGGTCCCACTCACTGCGCACCGGACCGAACAGGTGCGCCCCATGCCGAAGGCCCCGGCGATGTTCAGGCGGTCGATCTCCGCCCGGGGCTCGGGCGCGGGAGAGGCGGTAGGACTCGGTTCCGGTCTCGATCAAGTTGCCGCCGAAGGACAGCAGGTCCACGACGGCCGCGCAGAGCCGGGGACCATGTCAAGCGTCTTGGACGATCGACTCACATCTGTTGGGCCGGGCACCTGCCCACCGCTATCCTGGCGGGCGAACCCGCAGGTGAAGAGAGGAGTGCGCGTGCCCCGCATGGCGGCGAGCGACAGGAGGGCCGAGCTCCTCGAAGCGGCGATCCGGGTCATGACACGGGACGGCGTGGCCAAGGCCACCACCCGCGCGATCGTGAACGAGGCCGGCATGCCCCTCGGGGTGTTCCACTACTGCTTCGACTCCAGGGAGCAGCTGCTCGAAGTCGTCACGCAGACGCTCACCGAGCGGTACGTCGCGGAGGCCCGCGGTCTTTTCACGCCGCACCGGGAGATCCGCGACAGCATCCTCGACAGTCTGCACGCGTTCTGGAGCGGGTTCGAGGCGAACCCGCGGGAACACCAGATCAGCTACGAGCTCACGCAGTACGCGCTGCGCAATCCCGGCTTCGAGAACGTGGCCAGACGGCAGTACGCGATCTTCCTGAGCGCGTTCGCCTCCCTGCTCGAACTGGCCGCCGACAACGCCGGGATCGAGTGGACGGTGCCTGTACCGGTGCTCGCGCGGTACGTGCAGTCGACCATCGACGGCCTCAACATCACCTGGCTCGTCGACCGCAACAGCGATGACAGCCGGGCGGCCCTCGAACTGCTCGCCGATCACCTCCTCCAGCACACCCAACCCCGGGAGGCCTGAGCACGGCGGAGCGCACCAGCTCATCCCGCGGTGCCGGACGTGCCTGGCTCGGACCACACGTCGGTCGCGGCGACGCCGAGTGACCTGCCGCGCGGGTCGAGGACTCGGCCGAGGAGGCGCAAGGTCACCTCGTCCATGGGACGGCGGGGCGTCGCGAACCCGCCGCGGGCACGCGGCGGACGACGGCCTGCGCCCCGCAGAGCCGTCTGCCCGGCGGGACCGTGCAGTGACGTCGGGCGGCGGTGAGGCACTCGCACTCCCGCCGCCGCGTGGGTTGCTTCGTCGCGTATCGAGTCAGGTGCCTGGGCGCCCTCGGCGCCCGGTATGTCCCGGACGCGGAGGGCGTCGATGTCTGCAGCGGTGCAGCGGTGCACAGCGATGCAGCGGAGGAACGCTCCGTCAGTAGGCCAGTCTCCGCAGTATCAGGGAGGCGAGCGGCGTCGGCAGCGTACGCAGGGTACGGACCAGGGCCGCGGTGGGCCAGGGAAAGTACGCCTGGGCCGGCTCCTTCTCCAGGGCGCGTATGACATGCCGTGCCCCGCGCTCCTCGGTGATCTCGAACGGTTTGGGCAGCCCGTCCTCGCTGATGCGTGCTGTGGCGACGAAGCCCGGATGGATGGTGGTGAACCGGATTCCGCGGGGCCCGAGTTCCACGCGCGCCGCGTCCAGGAGGGTGCGTGCGGCGGCCTTGGCGGCCGAGTACGGGCCCTGGCGGGGAATTCCCATGAGCCCCGCGAGGGAGTTGGTGTGGGCGATCAGGCCGCCGTCGGGCTGCCGCAGCATCTGTTCGGTCAGGGGAATGAGGTAGTTGACGACGACGTCGTAGTTCAACGCCATGATGCGTGAGACATCGGCGACGGAGACCTGGTCCATGGCCATGTCCGGGCCGTCCCCGGCGTTGAGCAGCGCGATGTCGACGGACCCGAACTCCCTGGTGGCGGCCGCCACCACGTCGGCCGCCTCCCGAGGGTCGAGGGCGTCGGCGGCGATGTCCAGACAGTCGCTGCCCGCGGCCCGTACCTGCTCCGCGAGCCTGGCCAGTTCGGGGGCGCGCCGGGCCGTTATGACCAACCGGTTCCTGCCGGGGGCGAGTTGGCGCGCCACTTCCGCGCCGATGCCCGCGGACGCGCCGACGATCAGGATCGTACGGTCGGTGATCCTTGCCATGGTGTTCCTGTTCTCGAAGGTACGGTGAGCGTCGCGGAACGCGAGACGCGGGAGAAGGGGAAGCGGGCGGGGGAGTGCCCGGGTTCGTGGTCAGGACGGCAGCACGTACGCCTCGATCCGTGAAGCGTTGAGCTCCCGCGCGCGCGGCGGGTCGTCGGTCGCAATGGTCGCCGCGTACAGGGTGTCACCCTTGGGGCCCGCGATCAGGCAGCTGAGCGTGCGTTGGCTGGTCGCGACGCGGTCCAGGATGGGGCCGCCGGGTCCGACCCGGACGCATTCGCCGCGCAGCGCGTTGGCGACCCAGGCCGTACCGTCCCTGCCCGGGGCGATGCCGTCGGGTGCGATGGGGCTGCTGGAGCGGTCGGCGATGGCCTGGTGGTCGAGCAGGGCCGAGACGCGCCGGGCGATGCTGCCGACGAGTCCCGGGTGGGTGACCGCCTTCCACAGCCAGGGCTCGATCAAGGGGGCCCAGGGGCGGGGCGGCCCCAGTCGGCCGTCGGCCAGTACCGGCAGCGCCACGAGCCTCATCGCCATTGTCTCGGCGGCCAGCAGCGTCCGGCCGTCGTCGATCGGGCAGAAGCCGTTGGCGAACGCCAACGGCTCGCTGAGGCCGATGAGTTCACGTTCTGGACCTTACCGGCAGGCACCTGGAGACCCTCGCGTTGAGCCGTGCGGATGCGCTTTCGGCCTGAGTCGGACCGGTAGTACGGAGTGCCCCGGTCGGTCAGGCTGTCGAGCCCGCCCGCCCACCCGGCGTTCCAGGCCCGTCCGTCAGTCGAACAGATCCGGTTCCTGCTGCGTGATCTGGTCCCACATCGGGCGGAACTGGAACCAGCCCGCGAGAGGACCGGAGGTCTGCTCCCGCACCGTCCGTGCCGTGTCCGGGTCGATCAGCCTGGGTGTCCCCGCGGCCATGGCCAGCAGTTGGGCATGGCAGGAGCGTTCCATGGTGACGAAGTACCAGGCGGCCTCGGCGACGGACGCTCCGACGGTGAGCAGCCCGTGGTTCTGCAGGACGACCGCCTTGCCGGAGCCCAGCGCCACGCCGATCCGGCGTCCCTCCTCGGTGTCGTTCACGACGCCGAGGTAGTCGGTGTACAGCCCGTGGTCGTCGTAGAAGGCGCAGGCGTCCTGTGTGATCGGGTCCAGCGGGATGCCGAGGCTGGAGAACGCCTTGCCGTGCAGGGAGTGGGTGTGCGCGGCCGCGACCACGTCGGGGCGGGCGCGGTGGACCTCGGAGTGGATGCAGAACGCGGCATTGTTGACGGGCCGTTTCCCCTCCAGCAGGGTCCCGTCGTGGTCGACGAGGATGAGGTCGGAGACCCGGATCTGTCCGAAGGACATCCCGAAAGGATTGACCCAGAAGGCCGAGGGGTGTTCCGGGTCGCGCGCGGTGATGTGTCCCGCGACCCCCTCGGAGAAGCCGAAGCGGGCGAACAGCCGGAAAGCGGCGGCCAGTTCCTGCTTGCGGATCAGGCGTTCCTCCTCGACCGTCGGGTTCTGCGGCGGCATCGGCAGCGTGACGCCTTCGGGCATGTGGCCGACCGAGTCGTGCTGTATCGGGGTATCGGTGGTCAGGGACATGGGTTCATACCTTTCGGTTGTGGTGCGGGTGTCCGGCTCGGAACCGGTTCACTTGTTCGTGAAGGTCGTCGCGGAGGACTTCGCGAAAGGTGACCGCCTGCCGTACATCGCGGTCACCAGGCGCAGGATGAAGCGGTAGGACGAGGGATCGAACGGCAGCATGTGCGGGTCGCGGCGCAGCGGGAACCGGTTCACTGAGACCGCGCGGAGCCGGGTGTACTTGCGGATGCCCTCCGCGCCGTGCCGGACGCCGAGCCCGGATCCCTTCCAGCCGCCCATGGGCAGACCGAACGCCATGTAGTTGGACTGGACGTCGTTGACGGTGACGCAGCCGACCTCCAGCCGCTCGGCCAGCCTGCGGGCCCGGGCGGTGTCCCTGCCGACGATGGTGGCCTGCAGGCCGTACGTGCTGTCGTTGGCGAGGCGTACCGCCTCCTCCGCGTCGGCCACCTTCATCACGGGCAGCGTGGGGCCGAAGGTCTCCTCACGCATGCAAGCCATCGAGTGGTCGACGTCGACGAGCAGCGTGGGCTCGAAGAACCGGCCCGGGCCGGACGCCGGGTGCCCGCCGACGAGCACCCGGGCGCCACGCTCGACCGCGTCCGTCACGTGGTCCGTCACGACGTCCAGTTGGGCCGGGAAGGTCAGGGCGCCCACGTCGGTGCTACCGGGCCCGGCCGGCCTGCCCTGGGTGACCTCCGCGAACCGCTCGCGCAGCCGGGCGATGAACCTCTCGTACACCGGGGCCTCGACGTAGCAGCGCTCGACCGAGGTGCACATCTGGCCGCCGTTGACGAGGGCACCGTGCAGCGCGACGTTGACGGCGCGTTCGACGTCGGCGTCCGCGAGGACGATCAGGGCGTCCTTGCCGCCGAGTTCGAGTGAGCAGGGCACGAGCCGCTCCCCGGCCCGCGCCGCGACCGCCCGCCCGGTCCTCGTCGAGCCGGTGAACATCACGAAGTCGACGGTGTCCACGACGGCCCGTCCGGTGGCGCCGGCGCCCGTGACGACCTGGAACACGTCCTCGGGCCAGCCGCACTCGCGGGTCAACCGCTCCATGAGGAGCGCGGTCAGCGGTGTGCACTCGGACGGCTTGATGACGACGGTGTTGCCGGCGGCGAGCGCCGGGATGGCGTCGCCGAACGAGTTGATCAGCGGGTTGTTCCACGGCCCGATGACGCCCACCACGCCGAGCGGCACCCGCTGCGTGTACATGCGGCGCCCCAGAACCAGCGGGGACAGTGAGCGGACCCTGGTCTCGGCGAGCAGGCGCGGGGACTGTCTGGCCCAGTGGGCGAAGGCGCCGACGCAGTAGACCACCTCGATGACCGCGTCCTCCTCCGCCTTGCCGTTCTCGGCGACGATCGAGTCCACGATTTCCTGACGATGACTCAGCATCCAGTGGCGGGCGCGCGTGAACAGACGCGAACGGGTGTCGGCGCTCAGATGCGCCCAACCCGGCTGGGCGCGCCTCGCGCGCTCGACGGCCGCGGCGACCTGCTCCGCGGAGGTGTCCGCGACGCTGCCGATCACTTCTCCGGTGGCGGGATTGTCCACAGCGATGCCCGCACCCGATGCGGCACCGGCGTCACTGATGGTTGAGGACTCGGTCACGGAATCTCCTGCGGGGCGTTGACTTCGGTTCGACCAGAGTGAGACGGTCAAGCGTACAAGTCAAGCGTCTAGGACGCTTGACCAACTTCCTTCCCCCCCCCTGGCGATCAACGCCCAGACACCCGTTGGGAGCGGTCCGCAATGAAGCGGAAAGCGAAGACAGTCCTTGGTGGACTCGGGGTTCCCGAGTCGCTGCGCTGGCATGAAGGGGCCCTGTGGTTCTCGGACCTCGCCCACGGCACGGTGCACCGGTGGGACGGGGCAGGGCGTCTGGACACGGTCTGCGAGGTGCCGGGGCGGGCCGGCGGCCTCGGTTGGCTCCCGGACGGGCGCCTGCTCGTCGTCTCCATGGACGGAGGCTGCGTCTACCGGCTCGAACCCGACGGCGAACTGGTCGAGCACGCGGACCTGCGGAAGATCGCAGGCGGCCCGGTCAACGACATGCTGGTAGACGCACAGGGGCGGGCGTACGTCGGCAACTTCGGCTTCGACTACTACACGTTCGACCGCGAGAACCCGAACTCCCAGCTCTACGAGCCGCCCGGCCCTCCGAAGGCGCCCATCACCTGCTTCGGCCCCGACGGGGACCTGCTCGGCCTCTCCGAACCGGTGCTGTTCCCCAACGGGCTGCTGCTGAGCCAGGACGGGGCGACACTCATAGCGGCGGAGACGCTCGGCCTGCGCATCACCGCGTTCCCCGTACGGCCGGACGGCACGCTCGGCGCGCCGCGCGCGTGGGGCTCGCTGGTCTCGCCCCTGCTGTGGCGGCTGGTCAACGACGGGGGACCGGCCGGGCGGGTCACCCGGAAGATCTCCGCCCTGCTGGACCATCCCTGGATCGCCAAGCGCTCCGCCTCACCGATCGCCCCGGACGGACTCGCCTGGGACCGGGACGGCCGAACCGTCTGGGCCGCAAACGCCCTGCGCGGCGAATGCGTCCGCGTGGCGGAGGGAGGACAGATCCTCGACCGCGTGGCCACCAGCCAGTACACGCTCAGCTGTCTGGTGGCCGGTGATGACGGCCGCACCTTGTTCGCGGCGACCGTCCCGACCGACGACCCCGTGCACGCCGCCGAACTCAATGACGGCCACATCGAGGTGTTCCCACTATGAACCGCGACGTTTCAGCCGAGCCGGAAGGTAAAGGTCGTGTTCCAGCCATTTCTGAACAATTGACTTGGACTAGCGTCCAAGAGAAAGTCTGAGGCCATGAACAAGCAACCCCCGCACGACCGCGTCGTCCTCGTGACCGGCGCGGCGGCAGGAATCGGCGCCGCCATCGCCGACGCCGCGGTCGGCGCCGGCCACCGTGTGCTGCTGACCGACGTCGACGAGACAGCCGCACAGGCCACCGCAGCCCGCCTCGGCAAGCGGGCCGCGGCCTTCCGCCTCGACATCCGGGACCCGGAGGGCTGGACCAAGGCGTTCGACGCGGCCGAGGCCGAGTTCGGACCCGTCGACATCCTGGTCAACAACGCCGGCATCATCACCACCGGCAAGACCCGGGACCTGAGCCTGGAACAGCACCGCGCCATGGTCGAAGTCAATCTCCTCGGCACCATGACCGGCGTGTACACGGCCATCCCGAGGATGACCGAGCGCGGCAGCGGCCACATCGTCACGATCTGCAGCATGAGCTCGTTCCTGGCCCTGCCCGGGTACGCCACCTACGGCGGCACCAAGCACGGACTGCGGGCCTTCCACCACGCCGTCGCGCTGGAGGAGCGGCACGGCCCACTGGACTTCACGATCATCCACCCGGCGGCCACCCGTACCGAGATGCTCGACCAGGAGCTCAACGACCCGACAGCGATCACCGCGTTCGCCGAGAAGTCGGTCCCGCCCGCGGAGGTCGCGAAGGTCGTCGTCGAGTCGTTCCGCACCAGGCCGACCGAAGTGGTCTTCCCGACCCTCGCCGGCCGTGTCCAGCAGGTCGCGGGTGCGGTCCCGCAGCTCATCCGCCTGCTCGTGCCCATCATCGAAGCCAAAGGGCGGCGCGAGCGCGACCGTCTCCTGCGTGCCGGCCGCACCCGGCTGTCGGACCCGTCCGGAGGTGCGTGATGACGATCGAGGAGGACCGCATGAGCACATCTGCGATATCCGCGCCCGACCAGGTGCCGGCCGCCGTCAGCGGGCTGAGCGAGGTCCGGATGACCCAGCTCGCCAAGGCGACCGCGCACCTGGAACCCCCTTTCGCCGTGGTCGACCTGGACGCCTTCGACCTCAACGCCGCTGACATGGCCCGCCGTACGGGCGGCAACGCCACCATCCGCCTCGCCAGCAAGTCCGTGCGCAGCCGCGACCTGATCCGGCGCGCGGCCGAGCGACCGCGCTACCACGGCATCCTCGCCTTCACCCTGCCCGAGGCCCTGTGGCTGTCCGCAGAGCACGACGACGTGGTCATCGGCTACCCGACCACCGACCAGCAAGCGCTGCGGCTGCTCGCCGCGGACGAGCGCGCCGCCGAACGCGTCACCCTCATGATCGACTCGGTCGGCCATCTGGATCTCGTCGACGAGGCCGTGGGCCCGAAGCGCCCCGACCTCAGGGTGTGTATCGACCTGGACGCCTCGCTCGAACTGTTCGGCGGGCGCGTCCACCTGGGCCCGTACCGCTCACCCGTACACACCCCCCGCCAGGCAGCGGACCTGGCCCGCGCCGTCACCGAGCGGCCCGGCTTCCGGCTCGTGGGCGTCATGTCGTACGAGGGCCAGATCGCCGGCCTGGGAGACAAGCCGCCCGGCTCGCCCGTACAGGGTGTGCTGCGCCGGACCATGCAGCGCCTGTCGGCCCGCGAACTCGCCGAACGCCGGGCCGCCGCCATCGGCGCCGTCGAGAACGTCGCACCACTGGAGTTCGTCAACGGCGGAGGCACCGGAACCGTCGAACAGACCGCCGCCGAGCACGTCATCACCGAGATAGGGGCGGGATCGGGGCTCTACGGACCCGGGCTGTTCGACCACTACCGCCGCTTCCGGCCTCGCGCCGCCGCGTTCTTCGTCATGCCCGTCGTACGCCGCCCCACGGCGAAGATCGCCACTCTGCTCGGCGGCGGCTGGATCGCCTCGGGGCCGGTCGGCGCCGACCGCCTGCCGACCCTCAGCTGGCCCCACGGTCTGAAGCTGACCCCGCTCGAAGCCGCCGGAGAGGTGCAGACCCCCGTACGGGGCGACGCCGCGCCCGGCCTGCGGCTCGGCGACCACGTATGGCTGCGCCACGCCAAAGCCGGCGAGCTGTGCGAACGCGTCAACACCCTCCACCTGGTGTCCGGCTCCGAGGTCGTCGGCCAGGTGCCCACCTACCGAGGCGAGGGACACGCGTTCCTCTGAATCCCCACTGTGCCGCCACCCCCCACTCGCCCTTCTGGCCGAACCCACCTCCGGAGGCCGGATTGTCTGCCGAGTTCACGTCACCCGCACCCGCACCCGCACCCGCACCCGCACCCGCACCCGCACCCGCACCCGCACCCGCACCCGTGGTCGCGGCAGCACCCGTGGGTGTCATCGCGGACGGACCCACCGAGCCCGTGTCCCGTCGTTGGACGTTCGTCTACAGCCTGGTCTGGTTCGGCACGGTCGGCATCGACCTGGGTCTCACCCACTTCGCGGTCCTCGACGACGGCCCCGTGATCGACAGCCCTCGGTTTCTGCGCCGCGCGGAGAAGAAACTGAAGAAAGCGCAGCGCGAGCTGTCCCGCAAACAGAAGGGATCGAACAACCGGGAGAAGGCCCGCCTGAAGGCCGCCCGCGCCCACGCGCAAGTGGCCGACGCCCGCCGCGAGTTCCACCACCAGCTCTCCCCGAAGCTGATCCGCGACAACCAAGCGATCGGTGTGGAGGACCTGGCGGCCAAAGGACTGGCACGCACCAGGCTGGCGAAGAGTGTGCATGACGCGGGCTGGGCGCAGTTCGTGCACATGCTGGAGTGCAAAGCGGTCAGGTACGGCCGGACCCTGGTGAAAATCGGCCGGTTCGAGCCGACCAGCCACGTCGGTGCGGCGTGCGGGGCGAAGGACGGCCCCAAGCCCCTGCACATCCGGACCTGGACCTGTGTCGCCTGCGGTGTGGTCCACGACCGGGACCACAATGCCGCGAAGAACGTGAGAACGGCCGCCGGACTGGCGGTGACAGCCTGTGGAGCGCAGGTCAGACCGGGACTCGTCCCGGCACAGCGCGACGAAGCAGGAAGCCACGGATTCCCGTCCGAAGACTGCGCCGCGTAGCGGCACAGCAACGGATGGGAAGGCCAGAATCATCGGGCTTCAGCCCGAGGAGCAAGTCAATGGATGGCCAACCTCATCACCCTGCAACTGCTGATCCCCCAGCAGTTGCAGGAGAACGACCCGGCCCACAAGGTCACCGACCTCCAGTTCGGCCCTGCGGGCCGCGATCAGCGTACAAAGGTCCGGTTCCGCGTCCTGGGCCCCCCGATCCGCTGTGGAGCTACGCACCGTTCGGTGCTTCAGGGCCCCCGAGAGGTCCATGACGGTCATCGGCTCTCCGGAGATGCCGTTCGCTTGACGGATCCGGCTCGCTCCACAGGTCCGGCGCTACGACACCAACGGAGCGGCCGTGCCGGTCAAGGACGCGCCCGAGGAGTTTGTCGTGGCGGAGTGTGATGGTCCTTTCGGCGATGACGAGGCTGGGGTGAGCGCGGGCGAGATGGGTCTCGAGGCGGAGCACGTCACTTACCGAGTGAAGGCTGGCCTGAATGATCAGGTTGTGGGTGCCGCTGATCGCCGCGCAGTTGCGGGTCTCGGGGAGGCGGACGAGAGCGTGGCCGATGTCGGACAGGTCGCCCGCGGGTGCTGTCGCCCAGAGCGTGACGGCGACGGGCCAGCCGCCCAGGGGTCGGGCGAAATCGCAACGGAAGCGGAGCAGGCGCAGGCGTACCAGCTGGTCGATGCGCCGCTTGACGCTGTAGCCGCTGGTGCCCAGGGCTTCGGCCAGGAAGCGGTGGGAGGCTCGCCCGTCGTGGGACAGGTGACCGAGAAGCGCGCGGTCGTGTGAGGTGATTTCGTACTGTCCGCGGGCAGGGGCGGCGGGCCTTGGCGCGGGGGCGTCGATCAGCTGCGTTCGCTGGTCCGACGCGAGCGCGTCAATGCGCCAGTGGCCACCCTCGGTGAACATGTGCGTGACGATCCGGGTGCGGACTGCCGCGATACCCGGGATGGACGCGAGGCCGTCGAGGGCGTAGCGGGACATGGCAGCCAGGTCTCGGGTGGCCACGGTCGCGAGGACGCGGTGGGTGTCAGCCGACCGTTCGATGGTGATCACATGCGGGTGGCTCTCCAGGGTGCGCGCCACCTGGGCGCTCGTGCCGGCCGTGCAGTCGATATCGACGAAGGCGACACAGATCTGGTCGAACAGCCTGGCACCGGGCGAGACGCTGACCCAGGCCTCGCCGCGGTCGCTCAGACGGTTGAACCGGCGGGCCACGGTGACCGGATCCACCCCAAGAGTGCGACCCAGGTCGGTCCACGAGGCCCGGGGCCGCAACTGCAGGGCATGGATGAGTGCGAGATCGTCCTCGCTCAGCAGGGGGGTGTTCGCCACTTCCATATCCTGCGTTCTCCCGTGCATGGGCAGCGAAATCCTGCACCCAGGGCGGCTGGGCTGCTCAGTGTCGCATTCTGGGCGTTCCAAAGCGGACCCAGGTGGTTTGTGATCGAAGGGGTGGTGTCATGGCGTTCGCCGACTACCAGAACGAGATCTATCTCAACGGGCTGGGCGGGGTGCTGCCGACCTTGCCCATGGACTTCGCTGAGCTGGAGAGAAGGGCGGAGGCAGCGCTGCCGCCGTCGGTGTGGTCCTACGTCGCAGGTGGCGCGGGAGACGAGCGCACCCAGCGGGCCAATGTCACCGCCTTCGACCGATGGGGGCTGGTCCCGCGCATGTTCGTTGGCACTGTCGAGCGGGATCTGACAGTCGAGCTGCTGGGGATGACCCTGCCGTCGCCGGTGTTCCTCGCCCCGATCGGAATGATCGGCATATGCGCGCAGGACGGCCACGGCGACCTGGCCACGGCCCGCGCCGCCGCACGTACCGGCGTCCCCATGGTCGCCTCCACTCTCTCGGTCGATCCGTTGGAGCGGGTGGCGGATCAACTCGGCGACACACCGGGCTTCTTCCAGCTCTACACACCCACCGACCGGGACCTTGCCGAAAGCCTTGTCCGCCGCGCCGAACGAGCGGGGTTCAAGGGCATCGTCGTCACCCTCGACACCTGGATCAACGGCTGGCGCCCCCGAGACCTGGCCACGTCCAACTTCCCACAGCTGCGCGGCCACGCTCTGGCCAACTACACCAGCGACCCGGTCTTCCGCGCCGCCTTGCGGCGCCCGCCCGAGGAGGACCTGCAGGCCGCGATCCTGCACTGGACCCAGATCTTCGGCAACCCGCTCACCTGGAACGACCTGGACTGGCTGCGCTCCCTCACCACTCTGCCGCTGATCGTCAAAGGCATCTGCCACCCCGAGGACGCCCGCCGCGCCAAGGATGCCGGGGTGGACGGAATCTACTGTTCCAACCACGGCGGCCGACAGGCCAACGGCGGCCTCCCCGCTCTCAACGCTCTGCCCGGCGTCGTCGAAGCCGCCGAAGGGCTACCGGTCCTGTTCGACTCCGGCATCCGCAGCGGCGCCGACATCATCAAGGCACTCGCCCTGGGTGCGACCGCCGTCGGGATCGGCCGCCCCTACGCGCACGGGTGTGCGCTGGCCGGCACGGACGGCATCGTCCATGTGCTGCGCGCGCTGCTGGCCGAAGCCGATCTGATCATGGCCGTCGACGGATACCCCACGCTCAAGCACCTCGTCCCCGAAGCGCTTCAGCCCGTCTGAGCGCGCGCCTGCCCGACGTCGGCGACGGGGCAGCCGGCCGGCCCGGGGCGGGAGCGCATGGCGTCCCGGGCCGAACAGGCGACTTCAGCTGGTCGGGTTCCTCCCGGGCATGCGGTGTCAAAGTGGTTGTGTCAGATCAAAGAGGACGGCGGAGCGCGGATGTCTTTCGCCGTGGGCCCGGTTGCCTTTTCGGGAACCAGTCGTAGTACGTCGGCGACGATCCAGCCGAATATCCTGCACTACCTCGCCTACCTCGCCTACCTCGCCTCCGTCGCCGAGGAGCGCGGCGTCGATCTCCGGCACGTGCTGGAGCAGGTCGGGCTGGACGAGACGGTCATGTGCTCGGCGGCTCTGCGGGTCTCCTATCGGCAGGGCAGTACGGTGATCCGCCGTGCGCTGGAACTCACCGGGGACACGCGCCTGGGGATGAGGGTGGGAGCGGTGCAGCACCGACGGCTTGGGGTCTGCTCGGCTTCGCCCTGATGGCCAGCGACACACTGCAGCACGCCCGGCGGTCCGGCCGACCTGATGGGATCCGATCCGACTGGGGCGGACACCCTCGCGTCGGACGGCAAGGGCGCCCGCGGCTCGCGCCACGGTGAGATCCGGCCGCCCATCTGCTGGCCGCGGTCACCGGGCGACGGCCTGGCCGTCACCCTGCTGCGAGTCCCCGGCAAGACGAATGAAATCACCGGCCTCGACGCCCTGTTGGCGCCCTGCACTGCCAGCGCGATCACGCACGGTTCCTCGCCGAGGAGAAGAAGGCGCACTACGTCTTCACCGTGAAGCGCAACCAGAAGAACCCGCACCGCCAACTCGCCGCCCTGTCCTGGCAGAAGGCGAGCGCGAAGTTCTACGACCGTACCGACGCACACGGACGCCTGGAAACCGCGTAGTGCAGACCCTGACCATCACCGACCTCGGCGTCGGCTTCCCCCTCGCGGTCCAGGTCGCGAAGATCGTCCGGCACCGCACCCAGCGCACGACAGGCAAGCACAGCCGCGAGACGGTCTACGTCATCACGGACCTGACCAGCCGCGAAGCCTCCCCCAAGCGCATCGCGAAGATCGTCCGCTCACAGTGGATCACCGAGAACCGGCTCCACTTCGTCCGCGTCTCCACCTTCGCTCAGGACGCCTCCACGGTCCGCACCGGACACCGCCCAGACAACAAGGCCACCCTCCGCAGCTTCGCCATCAACACACTGCGAGCCGCCGGCCACGAACATCGCGGTCGGCCTCCGCGAGATGTCCTACGACAGCTTCCGCCGACCACTGGACCTCCTCGAACTATCCTGACCAGCACTCACGCAGGATCAAAAGACCTTGCAACAGCCCTGGCGGACGGCTGACTTGGCGCCATGGTGCGAGAGCGCTGCTGGACTCGCGGACGTGGTCGGTGGCCCGGGCGGACGTGATTCTCTTGACCGCCCTCCGCCCTCCGCCCTCCGCCCTCCGCCCTCCGCCCTCCGCAGCCCGTCCGCGTCCGTCCGTCCGTGAACAATCCCCGCGCTGGGGAAGGGATTGAGTAATGCGGTCAACCGAGGTCGAAGAGATTCGGCAGGCGGAGGAGGTATCGGGTGCGGTCGTGGCGTTTGAGTGCCTCGAACTCGGGGGCCCGATACAGGGGTGTGATGGTGCATCGTTCGGCGGCCGAACCGATCTCGTCCAGCAGGGCGTTGACGGCCTGCCGCGCCGAGGTGTTGGCGCCTTCCATGGTGGCCAGATCGATGGGCACGGCCACATAGTCGCCGGACAGGAAGAGGTTGGGGATCTTCGTGGCCGACCGTGGTCGGTGGTGGAAGGTTCCCGTCGGGTGGATGAGCAGCTGTTCCTCGTTGGCCGGGTTCGGAGTGCCGAGTCCGGTCACGGCCGGATCGAGGAACCAGGAGTGCAGCACGGAGTCCTTCAGTACCGTACGGCCGCTGTCGTTCAGCGCCGCCTTCAACTGCGCCCACACTTCGCGGGCGACTTCGGCGCGGGTGCACTGCTTGGCCGTCTTGCCGTACAGGATGCCCGGCTGGTCCCACTCGGACACGTCGACGGACAGACAGTCCCTGACCGTGCCGTCACCGAAATCGGCAGGGAAGTCGTGGCCCGGCCAGTGCTGGGCCTGGGCGATCGCGGTCAGCGACCAGGGAGAGTCGATGAGGTCGAGATGGCCGTGCAGGATCGGCGTACGTTCGGTCAGATAGAACTGAATGCCGGTCATCCAGTCCGTCTCCAACCGGTCGCACTTGGCCAGTTGGGGATCGGCGGCGCGCACGGCGGAGTTCCAGGTGCGGCGGGCGTGTTCGACAGGCATGGCCGAGATGTAGTGGTCGGCGGTGACGGTCCGGCGGGCACCCTCCGGATCCTCCATGACGGCCCCGCCGATCCGGCCCGCGTCCAGGGTCAGGTCCCGTACGGTCCAGCCGATGTGGAACTCGACCCCGAGTGACTTCAGATAGGTCACCCAGGGGTCGATCCAGGCCTCGTTGGTGGGCGCGTTGAGGATCCGGTCCAGCGGTCCGTCCGCGCCCCGCCCCAGGACGTTGAAGGCGAACGCCTCCAGCAGGGTGCCGACCGTACGGGTGCTGGCATTCTCCGCCTTGGTGGCCACGATGTTGCGGGTGATGCCGACGGCGAGGATCCGTTGGTAGTCGTACGACATCCGCCCGGCCCGTACGAACTCCCACCACGGCGTCTGCTCCCAGGTGTCGTCACGGCGTTCGTCGCAGCTGGTGAGGAAGACGAGGAGGCGGTTGGCGAAGTAGAGGGCCTCGTGGAGGGGGAGGTTGAAGGCGGTGTCCAGGACGGAGGTGAGGGCCCGGCGGATTTCGTCGGGGGTGAGTTGGGCCGGGGTGCTGTCGGGCCAGGGAAGTGGGATCCGGATGTCCTCGCGGCCGCCCGAGCGGGCGAACAGCATCTCCTTGGGGGCGACGAGGTTGTCGTGGACGCCGTTGGGGTTGCCGGGGAAGGGGATGCGCCGCATGGTGTCGGGCAGGTTGTGATAGATCCCCGGGATGAAGCGGAAGCCGTGCTCTCCGGGCAGGGGATCGCGCCCGCCCGTGCCGCTGTCCGGCACGTCCATGCTGCGGGCCTTGCCGCCCAAGGCCTTGCGTTCGTAGACCGTGACCCGGAAGCCGCGTTCGGCGAGTTCGTGCGCCGCCGTGAGCCCGGCGACGCCCCCGCCCAGTACGGCCACGGTCTGTGGGGCGGCGCCGCTCCGGGCCGCGGCCTGCTGGGGCGTTCCGAGAGCGACCCCGCTGCCGGCGGCCGCGGCTGTTCCCAGGAACCCTCTGCGTGTGGTGCCGCTCATCGCCATCCCTTACCTTCGGTAACCGTTGGCGCACGAGGATAGGAGCGACGCACCGATCTCGGAAGGCGACCGACGGAGCGTGGGTCACTTTGGCTTGATGCCGCATCACCTCGACGTCACCCGAGGGCGAGAGGTAAAGGTATTTCTGGTCTGATCTAATCCGATCTAATTGGATCTAATCCGATCTGGTCCGATCTGGTCCAACTGGGGCCGGTCGCCTGCCGGAAGGCGGGGAGGCTTTTTGGCACGTCTCGCAAGGCACCTCGGCTCAAAGGCTGTTCTGGCGCCGGGCCGGGCGTCGAAGCAGTGGGCTGGACGGCGGCAGGTGGGGCAGCGGTGACGCGGGAACGTGCCGGTTGTCCGCCTGGAGCGGGTGGGACGCCAATGGTCCGTCGGCCCAGGCCCGCCCCCGGGCCGGCGAAGCGGATTGCGTTGTGAGCGTGGATCCAGGCCTGCCCCCAGTGCTCGGTCAGCCGCGCCTGTCTTCGCACATGCGGCATCCGCTACACGATCTTGGAGAAGCGGGACCGCAAGACGGCACGCCTGCGCCGGGGTTCACGCGACGGACGGTCGCCGGGCTTCGACAGGGGCTGGTGCAGGGACCGCAGCACAGTGGAGCGGGCCACCGGCAAGCAGGGGCAATTCAGAGCCGTGGCCACCCGCTATGACGGCGCGGAAGCATCTACCTCCGCACCGTCACCGCCGCCGCACTCGAGCCTCCACCGATCCGATCCGGAGCGGTTCACCCGTCAGGACAGCTCATGGGCTTCCTTCGGATGCATGCGTTGGGCCGGCGTGACGGCGCGGCGTTCCTGTCCGGCAGCGCTTGCTCTTTCGCCTTCGCCGGCTGTCGGTCGCATGCATTCGATGAGGTAGTCGCCGGTGTCGGGATCGAGGGTCACGCCGTGGGTTTCGCTGCGGAATCCGGGGAAGCGGCGGTCGAAGGATTCGAGGGCGGTGAGGTAGCGCAGCAGCGGGCCCTCGGGGGATCCGACGCTCTCGCCGGGCATGAGGACGGGGATGCCGGGCGGGGTGACGGTGATCATGGCGGCGGCCACCTGGCCCGGCGCCTCGGCCAACCGTACGCGGTGGGTGCCACCGCGGATCAGGCGCTGATAGCACAGCTGCGGTGGAGCGACCGGTTCCGGCAGCTGCTGGAAGGCAGTGTCCAGCAGGTCGACGAGGCGGACTGAGCGCAGGTGGTCGTGCATGTCCTGGCACAACTCGCGCAGGGTTTGACCGGCGTATCGCCTGGGGTGCTCGGCGACCAGCGCGGGCAGGACCTGGTCCAGGGGGGCGTCCTCGTCGTAGAGGGCCTTGAAGTCCATGAGGGCGTCGAGGAGGGTGCCCCATTTGCCCTTGGTGATGCCCATGGAGAACAGGACGAGCGTCGTATAGCTGTCGGTCTTCTCCACGACGATGTGTCGGGTGGCCAGGTACGCGGTGAGCACTCGTGCCGGGATGCCCCAGTCGCCGGTCGCGCCGGTCGCGTCGATGCCCGGGCAGGTCAGGGTGACTTTGATCGGGTCGAGCATGCAGTAGCCGTCGGTCAGTCCCGGGAAGCCGTGCCAGGCCGCGCCGGGCTCCAGATGCCAGCATGTCGGCTCGGTGCGCAGCAGGTCAGCCGGGGTCTCGTCGAACGGCAGTCGGGTGCCGGTGGCCGGGTCGGTGACCGTCTCGGGTTGCCACACGCCGAAGAACCATGGCGGTCGGTCGCCGGCCTCCTCGATACGGCGCCGGATGCGGACCATCTCCTGGCGGAAGCGGACCGCCTCGGTCACGGCCTCGTCGATCAGCCAGCGGCCTTGCGGCCCGTCCATCATCGCTGTGGCCACGTCCAACGAAGCGATCATCGGATAGAGCGGGGACGTGGTGCCGTGCATCATCAGCGCCTCGTTGAACCGGTCGTGTTCGACGGGCGCCCTCGGGGAGGGCTTGACGTGAACCATCGCGCTCTGGGAGAGCGCGGCCAGCAGTTTGTGGGTGGACTGGGTCGCGAAGACCGTCGGCCGGTCCGGGCCGGGGAAGGTGTCCTCGTCCACCGACATGCCGTACCGGCCCCTGTAGAGCGGGTGGAAGCGGGCGTACGCGAACCATGCCTCGTCGAAGTGCAGCCGGGGTGTGCTCTTGGCGAACGCCTCTGCCGCCATCGGAGCGTCGTAACACAGGCCGTCGTAGGTGGAGTTGGTGAAGACGGCGTACTGAGGGTGGGGCGACACGGCATCCTGGGTCAGCGGGTTCGCGGCGATCCGGGCCGCGACGGAGTCCGCCGCGAGTTCCGCCGGGGGCAGCGGCCCGGCCAAGCCGTAGCCGTTGCGGGTGGGGATCAGGTAGACCGGGCGGGCGCCGGAGACCACCAGCCCGTGCAGCACCGACTTGTGGCAGTTGCGGTCCACCAGCGCGATCTCGTCGCGGGTGACGCTGAAGTGGCCGACCACTCGGTTGCAGGTGGAATCCCCGTGCAGCACGAAGTAGGTGAGGCCGGCTCCGAAGACCCGGGCGGCGTTGCGCTCCGCTTCGCCGATCGGGCCGGTGTGTTCGAACAGTGAGCCGAGTTCCCCCACGGAGATCGACAGGTCGCTGCGCAACAGCCGCTCCCCGAAGTAGTCGTGGAAGGCCCGGCCCGCAGGTGACTTCAGCAAGGCGACACCGCCCGAGTGGGCCGGGGTGTGCCAGGAGTACTCGTGCGCGTCGTCGAAGCGGCGCAGCGCCCGGAAGAAGGGCGGCAGAACGGCATCCTGGTACGCGCGCGCGGCCGTGGTGATCCGGCCCGCGATGAACCCGGGAGTGTCTTCAAGCGGCCACACATAGCCCACGACAGACTCCGACACCCACAGCGGCAGATCCTGTACACCGTCTTCGGCCATGACCAGGAAGACCGGCAGTTTCTGAAACCGCCGACCGATGGAGCGCAGCACCGCGGCGCCACCGGGCTCTCCGTCCGCACCTCCCCGGCCCGGAAGTTCCCAGGCGACCAGTGCCGCGGTCAGCCCCGCCTCCGTCCGCAGTACAGCCTCGGCATCCGCGACGCCTACCGCCCATCGGACGTCGAACCCCCGCTTCTCGATCGCCTCACCGATGCGTACCAACTGCTCGGCACCGGCACCCTCATCCTGTGGACGTTCCCGCACCGCGACCAAAATCCGGCTGTCCGCCATGAGACCCCTCCCGGCGGCCCACGCCGCTCCCGCTCAGTCTCCGAGCGGACCGGCCGAGCCCGCAGCTTCACGGCCGTAAACCACCCGCAGGACGGACCCCCATGTTCACCCGCCCCGGCGATGTCCTCTCCGACACGGCACCCGCGTACGACAACACCACCTGGTCCGCCACCCAGAAGCCCGCCAAGGGCGAAGCCCGGTGGACGGGCCGGGCGGGCGCCAGGGGTACGGCGGCGACGGCCAGCCGCTGTGGCAGTGGACGGCCGTCACCGCGGACGACACGCTCGGCCGCCCGGTACCCGGTTGCGCAAGGTCTCCGGGGTGTCTCCCGGAGCAGTCCCAACCGACCTGATCGTCGCTCCCGGGCGGGACCCGTACAGCGCGACCGCGTTCGCCTTGACTCGGCGGGACAGCGTTTCATGACTGCGAGATGTCCGTTCTCGGATCCTCAAGATTCAGTGTCTCGTATGTCCAAGATCAAGGGTCAAGGCCGGTGTGCCTCGGCTTGATGCAGGGCCGACTCGGCTGAGGCAGACCGAAGCGGTCCGGTGCCTCGCGACGAGGGTCGGCCTTCGGGTTCGGGCCTGCTTCTCGAGCCCACCGATCAGCCTTCCGGTCGCGACCTGCTGGGCGAGCGTGGGCACCATTGGCACCATGGCCCAGGCGTGCAGCTGTGCGCGGAGGAGTCCGCGAGGACCCGCGCCCGCCGGCCGACACACCTTCACGCTCCGCATGAAACCACGCCCAAGTCGGCTTCCTACACGACGAGTTGTGGCAGTATCCAATGGCATGTCGCTGTCGGTCATGTGGTCGCCCAAGTCCGGTCGTCGTCTGACGGGTGTCCTGCTCGTGGTGCTCGTGCTGCTCGCGCAGCTCGCCGCGGTGGGCCCCGGTGCGCACGATGCCGGCGCGGCGGCCGGGCCGGGAGCGGCCGGGGTCGCGACGCCGGATCTGGCTGGCTACGACGTGTCCCTGCGCTCCGACACCGACGGCAGTCACTGGACGGGACGGCAGCGGGTGTCGTTCCGCAACGCCTCCCGTCAGCCGCTGCGTGAGGTGTACCTGCGTCTGTGGGGCAACGGTGAGGACCAGTGCGGCACGCCCGGTGCGCCTTCCCCCGTGGCCGTGTCGAACGTCGACGGTGGCACGCCGGACCGACTCTCCGTGCAGTGCACGGCCCTGCGCATCGCCCTGCCCAGGCCGCTCGGGCGCGGCGAGCGGACGTCTGTCGCCTTCGATGTCTCCCTCACCGTGCCCGACCGCACTGCGCGCTTCGGCCGCGAGGGCGCCTACCGCTTCCTCGGCAACGCACTGCCGGTGCTCGCCGTGCACGACGCGCAGGGGTGGCACCTCGACCCGTACGTGGCGTTCGGAGAGAGCTTCTACGCGCTGACGAGTGACTTCCGGGTCCGCCTCGACCACCCGTCAGCCCTGAAGGTGCCCGCGACCGGTCGCACTCGTGCCCTGCCCGGTGGCCGCGGCCGTACGGTCACGCTGAGCGTCGCGCACCGCGTGCGGGACTTCGCGTGGGCGGCGGGCCCGTTCCGCACGGCGACGCAGACCACGCCCGGGGGCGTACGCGTGAAGTCGTACTGGGCGATCGGCACACCTGCCGAGGGGGTACGCCTCAACCGTTCGGACGCCGTCGCCGCGATCGACCGCTTCGGCAGGGAGTTCGGCCGCTACCCGTACGGCGAGATCGATCTCGTGATGACCAGCCGATTCGGCGGCGGCATGGAATATCCGGGCCTGGTCCTGGTCGGCACCACCGAGGAGGGCGGTGCCGTCGTCCACGAGGTGGCGCACCAGTGGTGGTACGGCATCGTCGGCAACGACGAGTACACCTCGCCGTGGCTGGACGAGAGCTTCGCCCAGTACGCCAACGCCCGTTTCTACGGGTGGGAGACCCGCGACTGCTGGTCGGATGTCCACTGGCCCGACGACAGCGCCGTGCTGACCGGCTCGATGGGCTACTGGTCCCAGCACCGCGGTGACTACCACCTCCTCTACACGGCCGGGCCCTGCGCCCTGGCCGACCTGGAACGCACCCTCGGCGCCGGAATTATGGCCCTGGTCCTGAAGCGGTACGCCCAGGATCACTGGTACGGCGTCTCCACCACGGCCGCCTTCAAGAAGGCCGCACAGGCGGCGACGGACGAGGACCTCGGCCCGTTCTGGGAAACCCACCGCATCCGGTGACGGTGCATCCCGGTGCCTGTCGGGTCGCCGGCCTCGGAGGCGACGAGGTCCGGCCCGCAGAACCGTCCCTGCGACGCTCTCGCCGGCAGGTCGAACACCCGGTTGCAGGCGTACCGCTGCGGCAGAGGCGAGCCGAGGGCCCTACGCCGCTTCGTGCCGTACCTCAAAGAAGGCAGCACACGCCCTGGTCCACGAGCTCCTGGCCCATGGCCACTCCCGCCGGGCGATCGTCCGACACCTGGGCTGGGGCCTCAACACCGTGCTCCGGTACGCGCACGCCGCACGCTGGCAGGACACCATCCGCGAGAACCGCCCCCGGCCCAGCCGACTGGACCCCTACAAGCCCTACCTGGACCGGCAATTCGCCGCAGGGTGCACCAGCGTCACCCGACTGCAAGGCGAGATGGTTGCCGAGCGGGCCCCCGTCTCCTAGATGATCAATTCCAAGGGATGCCTGCGGAGGGTCTGGGGTGGGCGGCGGCCGAAGCCACCGCGAGACGGTCAGGCGGCGGGCTGCCGGCCCTGGTTGTCGAGGTGGCAGCGGGCGGTCAGGCGTCAGGGTCGACTTCGGGGTGCGTGAACCGCACGGGCTTGCCCAGCGACCGGGCGTAGGCGATTTCGGCTCGGGTGCTGTCTCCGACGTAGTCGCCGACTACGAGCACCTCATCAGCGAGCCGGATCTTCGCCCGGTGCAGATCGTCGAGTCGAACCTTCAGCGCCTCGGCCTCGACAGGATCGGACCAAAGTTCATGCGGCGACTTCATGTCACAGCCCGGTTTGACGACAATCTTTCCGGCTTTGGTCTCCCGCAGATCGGCCTCGTGCATCTCGGTCATGAAGCGGGTGGAGCCGCAGATCACAACGATAGGCGGGAGGCTCAACAGCTTCTTCGCGTCGGCGAGCTTCTCCTCGGGGGTGAGTAGTTGCGGGTATGACACGGGGTTCCTCCTGGTGGTGTGGTCCAAGGGGCGCCTGCGGAGACGAGAACGAGGGTGTCCAAGATCGCTTTGTGACGAACGATGTGGACACCCTCGCGACAGCACTCTATGCGGCGGCCGATGACATGCTGAAGGAGCATCCCGACCTGGCGCCGTGGCGCCCGCCGGTCGGCATTACGCTCCGACTGAGCGATGCCGAACTGGTCACCCTCGCCACGATGCAGGCCATACTCGGCTACACCTCCGAGGCCACATGGCTCCGCCATGCCCGTGCCCACCTGCGCCACCTCTTCCCCTGCCTGCCCCCGCGGCCCGGCTACAACAAGCGGCTGAACAAGGCCGCCGGTCCGATGCGAAGCGTCAACCGGATCCTGGCCACCACCTCGGTGTGGAGCGACGACGTATGGGTCGCGGACTCCACCCCGGTGGAATGCGGCCGCTCCCGCGAGACCGTCAAACGCTCCGACCTGGCAGGTTGGGCCGAATACGGCTACTGCGCCAGCCACAGCCGCTTCTTCTGGGGCCTGCGCCTGCACCTGGTCTGCACTCTTCACGGCCTGCCCATCGCCTTCGCCCTGACCGGGGCCAAGGACGACGAACGCGAGACCCTTAGTGAACAAGGCCGCAGGACACGTCAGCGACTTCGGCGAGATACTCACCGACCGCCTCGGCTCCACACTCCCCACCTGGATCGACGCCGTCGGGCACGTCAAGATCGATCATTGTGGACCCAGCCGTCTTTCGTTCGAACGCTGGGATGACGCTCCGCGACGGCTCCCCAAGATCTGTGCCAGAACCGAGTCCTGGCAACACCCGGGGCTTTCCGGCGGGCGCCTGAGGGTGCTCTGCGGGGAAGCGGGGGCGATGGCGCCACCGAAACCCAAGGCCAACCCATGCGCGGCGATCCGCCGTGATGCCCGGGCGGGGATGTCCTGCCGGGCCTTGATGTGCGACTACGAGCACGGTGCCGGATTCCGTACGGCAAGGCGGCGTTGGCGTCGGTGTGGCCGCAGGACAGTGCGCTTCTAGACGGAAGTCATGCGCTCCTGGACGAAAGACGGATCCCCGACCGTCGGCTGTCCCTCTAGCGTCGACCGGACCGATGACGACCCGGAACCCTGAACCACCACGCAGAGGATCCTCATGCCCGTAATACCTGCTTCTGCCGTACTGCCGCGGTTTCGGCACCGCTGGGCGGCCGTGGTCGGCCTGCTGGTGCTGTCCCCGATCAGCGCGGAATACCTCATCGGCTACGGCGAAAGCACTGGTCGGCCGCTGGAGCTGCTGGCGGGCCTGCTCATCCTCGCGCCGCTCTACGGAACCGTCGCGGTGCTCATCCGCGAAATCACTCGGCGCACCGGTCGCGGCTGGCCGACGATTCTGCTGTTGAGCGCGGCCTTCGGGGTCATCCAGGCCGGTTTGATCGACCAGACACTGTTCGACAATGAGGTCGCCGCCGATGACCCCGACTGGGCGACCCAGGCGTTGGTCACCCTCATCCCGGGCCTGGGGGTCGATGCGGCGAGCCTGCTGAACTATGTCGGGGGGCATGTGATCTGGAGTTTCGCCGCTCCGATCGCTGTGGTCGAATCCTGTGCCCCGCGCATCGCGGACCGGCGGTGGCTGGGCCCGGTCGGTGTCGGCGTCATGGTGCTGCTGTGGGCGCTGAGCGCCGCGCTGATCTTCAACGACACGGCAGCGGACTCCGGCGCCGGAACGGCGCAGCTGATCGGCGCCGCAGTGGTGGCCATCGTCCTGATCGCCGCCGCGTTCACCGTCCGGCCTGCGAGGACCCAGTCGTCTGCGAAGGCGCCGCCATGGTGGCTGGTAGGCGGTGTCACAGGGGTCGCATGGTGTGCCAATCAACTGCTGTCGGCGACCTGGGCGGGGGTCACGGTGAACGTGGTCGCGATGGTCGTACTCGGCTGGCTACTGTTGCACTGGTCGCGCCGCCGGGGCTGGGGCCGTCGACACGTACTCGCCGTCGCAGGCAGTGCCCTCGTAGTCCGCGCCGGGCTGTCCTTCCTGGTCGAACCGCTCGGCAACAACGTGGACGGCACGGTGAAGTACGCGGTCAACGCCGTGATGCTCGGTGGAGTCGCAGCCCTTCTCCTCCTGGCCGCCCACCGTCTGCGTCGACAGGAGCCGAGCGCATGCTGACTGTCCGCGGCATCTCCTACCTGGTCGGCGAGGCGAGCACCGATGACGTGCGGCGGGATCTGGAGGTCATCGCCGGGGACCTGCACTGCACCACGGTGATGCTCGTCGGGGGCGGTAAGCGATTGATCGATGCCGCCCGCATCGCCCTCGAGACCGGTCTCGGCGTCTACATCCGGCCAGGCGTTCCCGAGCTGCCTCAGCCGAAGCTGCTGGAGCACCTGGACGCCATCGCCGAGGCGGCCGAAGAACTTCGCCGCGAACACCCGGACCGGGTGACGCTCCTGGTCGGCAGCGAGTTCTCCCACACCGTGCCCGGCATCGTCCCCGGACCTCGGTCGTTCCTGCGCCTGAAGCTCATCGTGCGTTTCCACCGCGTGCTGCGGCGCAGGATCGACCGGCGGCTCCACAGGCTGCTCACCACCGCCGTGATCACCGCGCGGCGTCGCTTCGGCGGGCCGGTCACCTACTCTGCGGCCGGGTGGGAACACGTCGACTGGTCGCTGTTCGACCTGGTCGGCGTCAGCCTCTACCGCTCCGGCCGCAACCACACCACCTACACAGACCGCCTGCGCAGTCTGGTTCGCGACCACGACAAGCCCGTTGTCATCACCGAGTTCGGGTGCGGTGCCTTCACCGGAGCCGACCAGCGGGGAGCCGGTTCCTTCTGGATCGTCAACTGGTTCGCCGTACCCCCGCGCATCCGCGGCGACCATCCCCGCGATGAGGCCGTGCAGGCCCGCTACCTCGGTGAACTCATCGACCAGTACGACGCGGAGGGCGTGCACGGCTGCTTCGTGTTCACCTTCGCCATACCCGACTTCCCGCATCACGATGATCCTCGTCTCGACCTCGACAAGGCCGGCTTCGGGGTCGTGGCGGTGACCGGCGACGGTGCGTGCAGGCCCAAGGAGGCGTTCCACGAGGTCGCGGGGCGCTACGGCGACATGGCCGTGGAGGGAATGACCGAGTGAGATGAGCGGCCAGGTCGCCCACACCGAACCTGCGAACGAGCCACGCGAACACCACACCTCAAACCAGCGACGCGGACCCAGGACCAACCTCGCAGGGCACCTGGAGCACCAGCGTTGCTACTCCTCATCGATATCTCGGGCCATGTGATGGCTAAGTGTTGCCCGGACCGTCGACTAGCGTTGCCCACTCCCACTCCCACTCCCAGAGCCACGGTGCCCGCGTCGGCGGCGCTCATCGGTATCAGTACCGACGGACGGGCGATCGCTGTCGGTCGACATCGACGCCGCACCCCACGTCCTGGTCTGCACCGGCACCGGCACCGGCGGCGGCACGACCAGCCTGCGCACCATCACCGCCCAGTTCGGCAACATCCGCCGCAGCCCGTACGAAGTCGCGGACGCGTTCCGTGGTGTTCCCTTCCAGCCAGACCGGTCCCCGTTCGATCGGCTGTGCGTCGTGCAGAGGCACATAGGCCACGTCCGGCCGAGGGTAGTAACGCCGGGAATGTTCCTTCGAGCGAGCGCAGCACCGGGCGCAGCTCCGGATGCGCGGCTGCGACGGCCGGAAACAGGGTGCGGTCTTCGCCTTGGTGGTGGCCGTCGAGAGCCGTGCAGAAGCCATGGCAGTACAGCAGAAGTTCACGGGTGGCCGCGTTGCCGGGGGTGCCGTCTGCGAGGGAGGCGCGGGTCACTGACAGCGCTTCCCGTAGTCGGTGGTGCACCCGACGGAGTTCTTGGCTCCAGGCAACGAGCCTGGTCGTCTCACGCTCAGTCACGCGAGAACGAAGGGTGCGACCCGTGCATCGTCGGCCTCCTTCGATTCGGCGCCTCCATGCCTGACACGGTCTGCCACCGGCACGCGACGCTTCCCAGACACTACCGCGCCTGCTGCCCCGTCGGCATCACCGCCGTCCCGCACGCCGACCGTGCCCCGCGTAATACCTGATGAGTGCCCTAGTGAGCTGCGGGAGCCGCGTCCTGGCTCGCTGCCACGCTACGGTTTCCCGAAGTGTTTCCTGGCCTGCGTCTTGCCCAGGGAAGTGAGGACGAGCCCCTGCCCGTTGATCTGCACGAGGGGCTTCGGATTCTTCGCCGTCAGCACAGCCATGCCCGCTTCCAGTTCGGCTGTCGTAAGTTCCAGCCTTGCGGCGAGATCTGCGTTGCCGGACTCCTGATTGAACGCAATGCGTATCGGCACATGGAGTTTGGCCATGATGGCCAGCGCGTGCGGGTTCTGCACCCACTGCGGCCTGGCGGCTGTCTGCTCCGCCGCCTGCGGCAGCGTGTTGACGGCTGAGGCGGACGACGGACTGGCCTGATCCAGGCCCTTGAACGCGCGTTCGCCGTCGTTCTTCCAGTACTCGGCCGCCTTCGTCTCCTGGTTCGTACGGTAGCGGTCCAGGGTTTGCCGGATCAGGTCCGTGTAGTTGGTTCCGGTCACCGGGTTGCGAGGTGCCCGGTAGGGGTTGTACGTGACACCGAAGTTGGCCGCCATATCCATGACGAAGTGGTAGCGGTGGATGTCGGTGAGGTCCCGGCGATAGTCCGTGTACCACAGAGCCATCAGCGCGTAGGCGATGCTCTCCTTCATCTGCGGGTCCGCGCCGGTGACATGGGCCAGCTTCATGAGCTTGCCCGTGGTCCGCGAGGGGCCGAGCGAGACTGGGAAGCCGAGCCGGCCCGCCGTGTTGACCTGTGCGTTCCTCTGGTTGGGGGTGGCCTTGTCGCCGCGGAAGGTCTGGTCGACCGGCTGCCGGTCGAGTTCGGGGCCGGTCCCCGGGCCGACGCCGTCGAGGGTCCAGCCGGGCAGGTTCCTCTCGGCGGAGGGGTTCTCGTCGCCCTTGAGGACGTACCCCTTGAACTCCTCCTGTGTCACCGTGACGTGGTCCTCCATCCCCTCGATCTTGTAGAGGATCTCGGCGACGTCGTGGATGGCGCTGATGAGCGTGGCGAACTTCTCCGGCTGGGGATCGGCGAGGATGCCGGCGAGCGTCTTCTCGCCGAAGTCGACGAAGGGCAGGTACAGGCGGCAGAGGGCGGCCAGTTGCGCTGTGGTGAAGTCGAGATGGCCGGCCAGTTCCTCGCTCTCCTTGCGCCGCTCCGCGAGCCATGGGGAGAGGTGGGTCCCGATGAACTCCGCGAGTTTCTCACGGATCTTCTCGTCCAGCGCGACCGATTCCGATATCTGCTTCTCGACGTCGGCCACGGGCAGCGCCCTGACCCGGTGCAGCACGGCGGAAGCGGCTTCCTCGTCCGTTTTGTAGTGGCGCCACAGGGCGTCCTTCGCGTCTTGTGGACGAGAGGTGCCGTTCGCCGGCGGGTTGCTCTGCTTGGGCGCGTCCATCCATTCCTTGAGCACCTGGATGATGGCGGGCCTGTTCTCCCGGTCCTCCCAGGCACCGGCCAGCGGGGTGTTCCGCACACCGAGGAGAATCTTGCTGTAGGTGGTCTCGGCGTCCTGCTCGCTCGCGGACTCCTTGACCTTCTTGCCCAGCGTCAGCACCCGCTGTACCGCGGGCTGTCCCGAAGTCTGCCCGCCGCCATCGGCGGGCGCGTCGACGGCCGCACCGCGCGGTGGGCCGCTCATCACCCGCGCGGCCGTGGCCTCGGCCTCCCGCTCGAAACGGTCGGACGGGTCGGACAACCGTGTGCCGTCGCCCGTGTCGGTGCCCGAAACCGGGCCGCGCCGTTGCTGGATCACATGGGTCAGCTCGTGCGCGAGCGTGTGCTTGTCCGCCCCGCCAGCCCCGATCACCACATGGTTGCCGGACGTGTAGGCGCGGGCACCGATCTCCGCCGCCGAACGCTGGGCGACAGTGTCGTTGTGCACCTGTACGTCGCCGAAGCCGGCGCCGAGGCGTGCCTCCATCTCCTTGCGCAGAGGGGTGTCCAGCGGCCGGCCCGCCGACCGCAGGACCTCATGTACGGCAGAGCGCTGCACTGCGGGGTTGTGGCCGCAGTGCGCGTCGTGCGTGTGCCGCTGCTGTTCGACGGCCCGGGCCACCGCGGCGTTGCCTGCCAGGCGTTGGAGTGCCAGGAGTGTGGCGGCGGGCCCCGGGGGCTGGCCCGTACGCCGCGCGGAGTCCGTCGTACGGGCTTTGCCGCTCCTCTGATCCTGCGCGCGCACCGGGATCCCCTCCTCGCGAATACAACTTCTCATCAGTACCGGCCGGACCGCACGTGTGAAAGGACCCGGAGGGCAGTCATGAAGGCAGACATGAGGGCACCCGTGCGGGCCTCGGGCTCACGCGCTGCGGACCTTCCGCAACGACCGCTGCGCGGTCCGGCTGCCCTCCCCGCCTGACGTGACCCGGTCCGGCTCAAGGAGAGGCGAATCAACTCGTCCATCGGTCAACTGGCGGTGCGGCGCGTCCCTGTGCCCTGTCACCAGAGTCGCAGGACGCCGGGAGCGCGATCGTCGAAGATCTCGATCAGCCAGTCAAAGACAGTGGTTCCGCGTTCTTCTCTCGCTGCGGCAAGGTCGGCGCTGACCGAAGGGCGGTTCGAGGGGTGGCAGCGTGACAACCGGATCTCCGACTGGCGAGCTGTCTCTGGGTGGCCGAGATGCTCGCGAGACACCTGGTGGTCGCGCCATTCGACCACATAGTCATCGTCGTCGGGCGCTCCGAAGCCGCCGCTGAGACAGTCCGCCAAGGCGTCGAGGTTTCGACCGAAGTAGCCACCGGGGCCGTTGATCGCCTCGCCGATGACTCTCCAGAAGTCGCCCAGCGTTCTGATCTGTGTGCCGTCCAGCACATATATCGGTGTCACGGCTCGCAGGATACGTGCGAGTCCGTGCCGTCTGCGCGCGCACAGTGCAGCTGCCAGGCGCGCTGGGTACCGCACTCTTCTCGTCGGAGTCCGGCTGGTGGGTTTTCGTCCAGCAGGCGAGCATCTGCCGCCAGGTGAGCCTGTACGGCGGCAGGGGATCGGCGAACACCGGACAGGTGTCCGCGTGGCGGACGATCTCCACATCGCTGTTCACCGCGTCGCAGGTCGGGCCGAGGAGCCGCTCGATGCGGTCCCGCCTGGCAGGGGCTGCCCTTGCCGTCGGTCCCGGGCGAGACGAAGTCGTCGTGCAGCAGCCGGTTCAGCGCGACGGACACGTCAAGTTCGGTGTGACCGGCCGGCGGACCGAACCGCAGGGATGCGGGAGTCCATCGGAGGATCTCCTTGATCGTCCACCGCTACTCTGCCGGCCTGCCCGAATAGGACGTCTACATCAACGGCGGAATCGCCCGAGTGGACAAAGATCGAGCTTTGGCACAGCAGATACACCCGTCCGGGTTGTCTTTTCCATGGATTCATCAGCATTTGCATGGCGACGTCATCTGCGGAGCAGCATCCGTGCATGGAGAATCCTGCATGCGACGGAACACCGTCGGCAGAGGGGATTTTGGCTGGGCCTGAGGTCGTCTTCACGGCGGACTTCGCGTCTACCCGTCAATGGGTGGCAGGGCGTTCGTGGGCGTATCCGAACGGCGGACCGGTCAACCCTGGCGACAACAAACTGGACTACCTGACGGCGGACCCCGCGTACAGCCGCTCGGGCACCTTCCGTGCCACCCTCCGCAAGGACGGCCTGTGGGACACGGGCCTGCTCACCACGGAGGGGAGCGAGGAGGCTTTCACCGTCCGCGCGGGGGATGTGCTCGAGGCACGCGTCAGATTGCCGTACGAGGCCGGGGCGTGGCCGGCCATCTGGACCTGGCGGGACGGCGACCAGGAGATCGATGTCTTCGAGTACCACCCCGACAACGCCGACCTTCTGGAGCTGACCAACCACGTCCGTGGCGCCAACCTCTACTATCGCGACCCCGCTGTCCGTCCGGGCGCGTGGGTCGACCTGCGCGTCGAGTTCGGCCCGAGGTCCGTGATCTGGTGGGTGAACGGCAGCAGGGTGTTCGCCGACCGCCGAGGCGTGGGACGTTCCTGGCACGCCTACCTCATCGTCAACCTGTCGGTGTGCGCGGGCCGTTATCACCCGCCACCGGCTCCCCACGTCAAGGAGATGTCGTACGAGGTCCAGCACCTTGTGGTGCGACGGCCTGCCGCGCTTTTGGAGGCACTGTCCGACGAGTCCGAGGCGGTGGCCGACGGCGACGGACCGTGAACCTGTGGACGAAGGCGATATTCCGCAGGTGCTGGTCGTGAGCCGACCATGAAGTCCTGGGCCAGTCCCACTGGAGCACGAGGAGAGTGTGCCTTTGGGATGCGGCAAGGCAGAACGCGTGCAGGGCATTGAAGTGCCCCGGCAGGTACTTCCATGGGTCACCGACGATCTTGTCCGTGCCACGACCGATCAAGGAAGCGGCCTCCGTGTCGTCGGTCGGCAGACCGGACAGGCTGGCCAGCAGGTCGATGTGACCGAGCAGTTTCGGAAGCATGGAGCCGGAGAGCAACCATCCCGAACTGTGAGCCGCCAGGTCAGTCACCGGCCTTTTTGTCGAACCATCCGAGCGACCGGACGACGGACGCGCCGATAAAGAGGATGCCGAGAGGAACGATCGTGAACCAGGTGGCATCGGCTTTCATGGCCGCGAGCAGGGCGATGGCGCCGATGGCCAGCGCCAGGAGCACGAGCATGCCCAGAAAGACACGAATCTTGGAAACCAACGGAGGACTCTCCCATGTTCAGCCGGGCTCTATTGACTAGACAGCGTTCGCAACCCGTTGGGCCCTTGGCGACGATTGCCCATTAGGGAGGCAGCAAGCTCCCCGGCGTGACACCACGGCTCCGTTGGGAAGCTCATGGGGCGAGTCTCCCAACGCTGCCTTCCGGAGGCGCCAGTAGAACTACGTAATCGAATACGTAGGTTCACCGGCCGAGGCGGGGCCAAGCAGCGGCCAGCCGTACAGTGAGCCGTTTCCAATCTCATCTGTCGGATGGGCAGTTGGCCTGACGGACGGGTGAAGCCCCTGGTAGATGGGTTTTCGACCAGGAGAACCGTCTCCACCAGAGGCTTCGTATGTTTGTCTGCCCGTCCGGCGTCGACGTGTCCAGCTCTGTCCTGCGCTCCTCACTGCCCGCCTGAAAGAACACCGTCGTGTTCTCGGCACCCGCTGGCGGCGCCTGAGCGGGGCCGACAGGCCCTGCTTCCTCTCGCCCACCTTCCGCACCGGTCAGCCGTATGCTCAACTCGCGGCTGGTTTCAGGATCGGCGCCACCACCGTCTACCGCTACGTCACCGAGGCAGGTCATAGCCGACCCCAAGTGGCACCTGCTGGGGGCTTCACCGGCCCGGGCCGGTGCCTTCCATGAAGGCTTTGGGAGGCGGTCCTGAGGGACTACCTCTTGCGGGTGGAGGGCAAGTCTCGACTGAGATGGTCGTTCCAGGGATGCCGCCTTCAACGCCGCCGGATGGACCGTCATCCGGGAAGCCTCCTGATCTGAGGTCTCGCCGCTGGCCGGGCAGCCGTCGCTGCCCACCTAGGCGCGCTGACGGCCGAGGGCCGTACGGTGAAGTAGGCGGACAGCGGGGCGGCCTTCAGGCGTGCGCCTGCCAGCCTCGTGCTTCAGGCCGGCGCGGCGAGTGGCGGCGATGTCGGCCACGGGCGCCGGGTTTTTCGGCGGCCATATCGAGGTCCTGGCTGGGGCGGCTCACGAGGCGGTGCGCCCGCACGGCGTACCCGCCGGTGAGGTCCAGTGGATATGGGGAGCCGAGGGCGATCACATCCTCAGGAGCCGCGTGTGCCGCGCCGTCATGTCTGTCACGCGGCTGCCCGGGTGGGGGAGGCGAGTTGGGGGAAGGCGTCCTCCCATACGGTGCGCGCGGTGCGGCCGACGGGGGTGTGCAGCACCGGCCACAGCTGGAGGGGCAGGTCCTGGTTGAGGCACCGGGGCAGGTCGTTGTGCAGGCCCTCGTGCAGGACGGTGTGGGTACAGACCCATGCGCTGCCGAGGCTTGCCCAGGTCGTACCTGCTCATCCCGGACCGGCCCAGGTGTAGCGGCAGCTCTACGACTCCGGCAGACGACGCCGAAATTCTCCCGGAACAGCGCGAGGTCCTCGGCGACCGCGCCCGAAGGGTTGCTCGGCGCGGGTGCGGGGTGCTGTGACTCCGTCCCTGTATGCCCGGTCGCCGACCGGGCAGTTCAACCTGCGCGGCGAGCCGCTCCACCCCTTGCCCCATAGAGAGAGCGCCCCGTCTTCGGCCGCCCTCGTGGCGCGCGGCGACGTGCCATGATTGGGGCACATGTGCGAATTGGTGGCGGGAGGATGCCATGGTCGCCTACGAACTCAAGGACCGCCTGGTTGTCGGTATCGCCTCCAGTGCACTGTTCGACCTGGCGGAGGCGGATGTCGTCTTCCGTGATCAGGGAGAGGAGGTCTACCGCGCCTACCAGGAGGAGCACCTGGACGACACGCTGGACAAGGGTGTCGCCTTCCCCTTCATCCGCAGGCTGCTGTCCCTGAACGACCTCTCACCCGGGGACCCTTTGGTCGAGGTCATCATCCTTTCCCGCAACGATCCCGACACCGGGCTGCGGGTCATGCGGTCCATCCAGTCCCACGGCCTGCCGATCAGCCGGGCCATCTTCATGCAGGGCCGCTCGCCCTACCGCTTCATGCCCGCCCTGAACATGTCCCTGTTCCTGTCCGCGAACGAGGACGACGTCCGCGAGGCCGTCGCGCTCGGGCTGCCCGCCGGCCGGGTGCTCGGCCCGGCCGTGGCAGACGAGGGCGATGACCAGGATCTGCGGATCGCCTTCGACTTCGACGGGGTCATCGCCGACGACGCCTCGGAACAGGTCTATCAGACCGACGGCATCGAGAGCTTCCGCTTCCACGAGGCAGCGAACGCCGCCACCCCCCACGACCCGGGGCCCCTGCGGGACTTCCTCGCCGGAGTCAACCGGCTCCAGCGGCGCGAAGAAGAACAACGGGCAGTAGACGCCGAGTACAAGATCCGCGTCCACGTCTCCCTCGTCACCGCCCGCGACGCACCCGCTCACGAACGCCCGGTGCGCAGCCTGAAGAACTGGGGCGTAACCGTCAACGACGCCTTCTTCCTCGGCGGCATAGACAAGAGCACGATCATGGAGGTCCTCAAGCCCCACATCTTCTTCGATGACCAGGTCGGCCACCTGACCGGCACCGCCCGCAGCACGCCCAGCGTGCACGTCCCCTTCGGGAAGATAAACGAACCGGCCCTCCCGGCACCCGGGCAAGCGCAGCAATGAGCCTCGCCCCGGACCGAGTCCGAGCCGCGAAACGCTCACGACGCCAAGGCCGACTCGCACCTGTGCGTCCGCGATGAGGGTGGATCTGGCGTTTCCCCTGTAGGCGGCCGCCTCGATCCGTTGGCCATGTCTCACGGCCGCAGAGGCCGACAGATGACCGACGTGTGCCGACGTGCCCCCTCGGTGGGGCGAGGACCATGGTGTTCCGGCGTCACCGACGACAGCAGCCGTACCGGCCTGGTGTTGAAGGCCGACACCGCCGGGGCCTGCATCCGCCACCATGGAGGATGCAGCAGGCTCCGGCCGTTTCTGCAGAGGGCCTGGTCTGGCCCGGGCTCGCCTGGATGGCCGCCACCCTGTTCGCCCTCGCCGCGTTCCGCAACACCGCCCCCGGCACGCCCCCGATCGGCTGCGTGCTGGACTGGTTCGCCTTCCTGTGGGCCGAGAGCATCATCGCCCTCTGCCTGATCACCGTGGTCATCACCGGCGTCAACAAGGCCCTCCAGCAGGACACGCCGCCCACGTAATGGCTACGTACGCCGCACTGGGCCGGCCACGCCCACGGTCAGGCGCACATGGCGGCACGCCAGGACCTGAGGCGTGTCTACGGACATCCGTCCGGGCTGAGACGTCCGTCTGCGCGACGGGGCGCCAGGCGGTGGTGACGGCAGCGCCGAGGCCGAGGAGTTGATCCGCACGCTGGCCTCGCTCGCCTGACCGGGACGGTTCACGGCGTAGAGCTCTCCGGGCGTTGTTCGAGGAGGATCGGCTGCTCGGTGATCCTGATGGTGTCACCGGGCTGTACGGCGGTCACCGTGCCGTCGAGCCGGTGCACGAAGGCGAGGCCCGGTTCGGGCGTGGTCATGGCGGTGCCGGAATCAGTCCAGCGGACGATGGCCTCGTGACTCAGCCGGGACTCCGTCACGGTGAACCTGCATTCCCACACGTTGTCGCCGAGGCCTGAGGCCAGGCCGTGGCCGCAGGAGTGGATCCGGGCGTGGGCGAGCCATCGTTGCAGTTGCTCGACCGCCAGCGCTGCCTGTGTCGGCGCGCCGCCCTCGGCCTGCAGCACGATGGGGATCTTGGTACCGCCCCAGTTGTAGAAGTACATGCGCTCGACGTTGGCGTTGCGTGCGTACAGTCCCACGAGGTAGAAGCGCACCGCGTAGTCCGCGGCACGGCGGCGGCTCAGGGGTTTCTGGAGAGGGATCTCGTACATGGTGCCGGTGTTCCACAGACGTGGATGGACCCCGGCGTGATGCAGTATGCGGTCGACGGTGCGGGTGAGCGCGAGCATGGTCTCCGGAGGATCGGAAGCCGTGCGCTGGTAGAGCTTGATGCCCGCGACATCGCAGTGGCGGTATCCGCCGAGTTCCGCGAAGCGCTTGAGAACGTGGACGGCATCCGGCTCCCACAGGCGACCCATGCCGGGACACACGACGGTCGCCTTCGGGTCGGCGGCCCGGATCGTCCGGCTGGCTCTGCGGACCATCTCGACCAGTGTCTCCACGCTGCCGTTGTAGAACCGGGAATCGTTCGCAAGCACCCACAACTCGTACGCCTCGATGCGGCCCTGATAGCGATGGACGAGGGCGCGCACGAAGGCGTCCCAGTCGGCGAGACGGTCAGGCGGCGCGGCCCGGGAACCGTCGGCATAGGGGCCGACCGGGCCGTCCGGACTGGCCCACCGCGGGGTGCCGCCCATGACGAACAACGCGGGCAGGCCGGCCCGCTCGGCACCACCGACCAGCCGGTCGAGGACGGTCCAGTCGAACTCCCCGCGTTGGGGCTGGATGTTCGACCAGCGTGTGTCGCTGTCCCAGAGACGCACGGCACCGGTCCGGAACGACGGCATGGTGCCCGTGGTGCTGTTGATGGTGACGCCGAAGAGGGTGGACCGTACCTGGGCCGGGGCGCTCACCCAGGCGGGGCCGGGTATCCACTGCTCCGATTTCCGTGAAGAAGCACCACGGAGGGCAGGGCTGCTGCTCGTTGCGGTCACGGCCACCAGGAGGGTCACCAACGCGGCCGAGAACACGAACAGCAGCGAGCGTCTTCGATGCCTTGGCGCACCGTCGGTGGGCCTGGCGGTCGGCGCGGGTCGTGCCCTTGGTGCGGGTGGTGCGGGTGGTGCGGGTGGCGGCATGCTCGCGGGCGGGCCAGCGGTGGGGGAGCCCGGTCCGGTGAGGGCGGGGACGCCGGGCCGCTCGGGTTCCTGAAGGATTTCGTCCGGGACGTCTGCCGGGGCGTCGGACGCGGCCATCCACAGCTGGTACAGCGCGGCCATCTCGGTCTTGTTGGCGTTGCACGCCTTCGCTATGCGCTCGATCGTGGCGAAATCCGGCGGCACGATCTGTCCGGTGCAGTACCGGTACACGGTGGATTTGCTCGCACGGACGCATTGGCCGATCCACTGATAGCTGTGCCCACTGCGCTGCTTGAGGCCTTCGAGGAGGGCCCCGAGCTGCTTGCGGTGCGACGCCTCGGCCATGTGCTCCCCCGGGTCTTCTGCCACAGCATCGGTCTGGTCCAGGACTGCCCCCCAGCAGCCGTGCGCACAGTATGCGCCACCGTCAGACGCCAGTTGGTCACGGTCGAACCCCGTCCATCGGCGTACGCGGGTCGCGCATCGGGGCCCCTCACTCCGGCAGAGGCGTTCCAGAGCTGCGCGTTCTCCCAGTCCAGAGCATGGACCGCGTTCCAGGCGTGCCAACTTGCCGTGCCGCTCTTGTCCTTCGGTATCCGGCCACCGAAGATCTTCCTCGCCGGGCGAACCGGTGACGGGGGACAAGCACCACGGCACGCTGCCGCGCTGACGACGCCCGAACCCGTCCGTCCCGAGCGGAGACTCTGCAGAACGTGCTGCAGGACGCCGGGACATCCAGGGAGGGAATCCTGTTGAGGAAAGGCTTCGTTTACGCGGCGCTGGTCACCATGGCCGCAGCGGCGATGAATCTGACCACGCTGACCGGCCCGGCAGCGGCGGACACCTGCCCGACCCCCGGTTGCGGCGGGGAGGTCGACAACAACACCGCCTACTACGTGTCCATCTCCAACTGCTGGGCCGACTCCTACGGCACGTGGGAGGACGGCGACAACCTGCCGTGCCACGGCAATCCGGTGCGGGTGGGCAACGTGAGGAACGCGCGGGTCTGGCTGTCCCCCGGACAGCGGGAGGACAACTACTCGTCCTTCTATGACACGGATGCCGTGAGGTTCCCGGCGGACTGCAAGACCTACTACCACTGGTGGGGCCAGCCGAGGGAGTGGCACTCGGTGGACCGCCGTGGCAAGGGCACCACCTGGCGGAAGATCACCAGCGCCGACCACTTCTACTTCGACCGCATCGTCTGCTGAGTCGGTGCCGTGATCGTACGGCGGGGCCGAGGCCGCGATCCCGTTCCCGTTGGGTCCGCAGCTGAAGTCCCGCCGGACAGCCGTCCGGAGACGCGGCAGATCTCAGCGCGCGTGTGGACGACCGTCAGGAGCGCCCGCCTCGATCGTGTACAGGGCCGTGATCACGCCGCCCCCCGGACGACGCCGGCGCCAGGTGCACGGTGGCATCGGTCTCGTACGGGTCGCCGCAGCTCACGTGGTCGTTGACGTCGAACGGCGCGTTCTTCTTCGCCGCCCTCGCCTGCACCCTCGTCTGCTACCGCAGAATCACCAAATGAGATGATTTCCTACGGCCGAGGGCTGTCCGAGCCCTCTGGTGCTGGGAGTCGGTTCCGCCATGTGTCGCGCCGACATCGCCGGGTTCCTCGTCTCCCAGCTCACCAACGCCCGTTACCGGCGGGCGATGCCCGCCATCAGCAACTGAAGCCAGGACCCCGCCATGACCTTCGAAGTCGGCGACTACTCCTTCGGTAACTCCCCGTGCCTGCTCGACGGCCGCCGCGTCCCCACCGCCCAGGCCCTCCGCGATGTGCTGGAGGCCGTCAAGGTCGCCGACGAGGTGGGGCTGGACTCCTTTGGGGTGGGCGAGCGCCACAGGTGGGCGATGTCGCTGTCCTCGCCCACCTCGATGGTCAACGCCGCTGCGGCCGTCACCCACCGGATCAAGCTCAGCACGGCGGTCACTGTCCTGTCGACCGACGCTCCGGGCCGGGTGTTCCAGCAGCTCGCCACCGCCGCCTCCCTGGCTGCGGGAGGCATCGAACTGGTCGCCGGACGTGGCTCGTCGACGATCACCTCCCGCTGTTCGACCACGACGAGCACGACTACGACATGCTGTACGCCTCCCAACTCGCCCTGCTGATGGCCGTCAACGCCGGCGAGAACGTCACCTGGCAAGGCCCGCACCGCAGACGGCCCCTGCTGCAACCACACTGGCCGCCGGAGAGGCGCCGCAGGGCCGAGCAGGCCCTCATCAACGTGGTCGCCACCGCCCACCTGCTTGGCGTCAGTACTCGCCGGGTCGAGAAGCTCATGCTGCCTGTGACGGCTCGGCCGGGGAGAAGAAGACGTACCGCGCCCGAGCCGTCTTCGGTACGCATGGCCGGCCGGTCACAGCGCCCCACCGTGAGACCGTCCGCTCTCACCCGATCGGTGGCGGGGCCGTTCCCCCTCTTGGAAGCACCAACGCGCGAGGCGCGGCTTCCGAGGGAGGCGGCGAGTGACGGCGGGCGGGTGCGACGTCGGTCTGTGCAGAGGTGTTTGGGTCAAACCTCCCTGACCACGCTGGACTTCAGTTGCATGGGGTCGAAACCGTCGATCCTGCAGTCGATGTCGTGGCCGTCCACGCCGTCCACGAGGCGGATGTCGCGCACCTTGGTGCCTGCCTTGATCCCTGCCGGGCTGGCTCTTGACCTTCAGTGCCTTGACCACGGTGACGGTGTCGCCGTCGGCGAGGACGTTGCCGACAGCGTCCCTGATCATCTTGCCCTCGCTGCCACTTGCGGGCTCCGCGGACGCGGGCGACCACTCGTGGCCGCATTCGGGACAGATCAGGAGCGCGCCCCGTGACGAGTCGGCGGCTCCTGCGGCGCCTCGCCGTTTCCCTCACCGTCCGGTGGGCGCTGATCGCCCTTGTCCTCTGGCTCGTGGGCCAGGCGCTCGACCGGTCCGCACTCCATTACGAGAGTCTGACGCGATCGCCGTTCCACGTCGTCACGCTGTTCCCTTTGGCCACGCTGTTGCTGTCCGCAGTCGCGGATGAGGGGTGCGCAGACGGCGCAGCCCCCGGAGGAACGGGAACGAACATGCAGAGTAGTGGTCAGCACCGCACAGGCCAGCCTGCCGGGACGCGCAGCGGTCACCGGGCGAAGTCCAGGACACGGCGGATCATGATCGGTGGCGGGGCTCTCGCCATTGCCGGGGCGGCCACGGTGGCCGTGTCCCTGGCCTCGGCCAGTCAGTACTCCGGGAACGCTGCCGGGGCCGACCATGCGGTCTTCGTCCAGGGCAACGAGCTGGATGGCAACGCCATCCACGTGTTCGCGCGGGGTGACGACGGCAAGCTCAGTCCCTCGGGGACCTACGCGACCGGCGGCAGGGGCGGAGATCAGGTCGATGCCCCCACCGACTCGCTCGCCTCCCAGGGCTCCCTCGTCTACGACGACACGTCAGGCATGTTGCTGGCGGTCAACGCGGGCAGCAACACGGTGACCTCGTTCCGCGTCGAAGGACGCAAGCTGACAGACCGGAAAGTCGTCG
>NZ_LRTR01000838.1 GCF_001550375.1 Streptomyces europaeiscabiei
GACGGCGAGCCGGCCCCGGGCCGTCCGCACGAGGGGATCGCCCGGCCCGGCGCCGAGACGGGGGCCGGGCCGGGATCCGGTGCGGTGGACGCTGCCGCCGTGCCGTGGGGGCGGTCAGCCGGCCCAGACGTCCTCCACGTAGTGACCGGACTCGGTCATGGCGGCCAGCCAGGCGGTGGCCTCTTCCTCGCCCGCACCGGTGCGGTCCCGGTAGATCGCCATGAACGCCTCCCGCACCGCCGGGGCCATCCGACGGCCGTCCCCACAGATGTAGACCCGGCCGCCGGCCTCCAGCACGGCCCAGACCTCGTCGCTCTCCTTCGCGATGCGGTCCTGGACGAAGCGGGCGCCGTCTTCGGGGGCGCAGGCGAAGGTGGGTCGCATGCTGACGGCTCCGGCGGCCTCGGCCGCCTCGAATTCCGCGCGGTGGAGGTAGTCGACGTCGGGGTGGTCGCAGCCGAAGTAGCACAGCAGCGTGCCGGTCGACCGGGCGTGGTGGCGGTCGAGGACGGCCCCGCGGAAGGGAGCCAGGCCGGTGCCCGCGCTGACCAGGATCACCGGCACGGAGTCGTCCTCGGGCAGGCGGAAGGCCTCGTTGCAGGGCAGCACCCGGGCCTGGACCGTGTCGCCGGCCGTCACGGTCTGCAGGTAGTGCGAGCCGATGCCGCGGAAGGTGCCCCCGCCGCAGCGGTGGGGCGCGGCGAGCAGCGACACCATCAGGTCGACCTCGCCGGGTGCCGCCTCTGCGGAGGAGGAGATCGAGTAGTGGCGCGGGCGAAGTACGGGCAGCAGCTCCAGGAAGACCTCGAACGGCAGTTCGCAGGCCCGGTAGCGCTCCAGCAGGTCCAGGACGCTGCGTCCGGCGGCGGTCACCCGCTCGCGGAAGGCCTCCGCATCCGCCGCGGCGAGTTCGGCCAGGGGTCGCTTCTCGGGCGGGCAGGCGGTGTGCTCGGCGAGCACGGCGGCCTGCTCCTGGGTGGCGGGGTCCTGCAGTTCGACGAAGTCGGTGAGCAGGCGGCGCAGGGTCAGCGGGCGGTCGACGGGCAGGGCGCCCCGGCTGCGGCGGCGGGCACGGAGGCGGACGGTGCGGTCCAGGTCGAGGGAGAAGCGGTCGGCCACGCGCTGGACGAGGTCGGCCGGGTTGCTCGGGAGCACGGCGATGTGGTCGCCGGTGCGGTAGGTGACGCCCTCGGGCAGCCGCAGTTCGAGGAAGCGCTTGGAGCGGCCCAGTCCGTGGTTCATGTCGACCAGTTCGCAGGCGTCGAGCACCTCCATGGGCTGGACGCCGTGCCGTGCCGCGAGCCCGCCGATGACCGAGTCGGTCGTGTCCTCCAGCTCGTACAGTCCCGTCTCCTGGTCGGCGTCCGGCTCTGCCCCGGCGGCCTCCCCGGCGGCTCCGTACCGCTCCAGCAGGGCGGTCCACAGGTCGTCGGTCCACCGGTCCACCGTGCCGGCGAAGTCGCCGGAGGCGTCGGCGGCGGCGCGCTGCAGCAGTGAGGTGGCGCCCGCGGCGGTGAGCCGCTCGTCGATGAGGGTGGGGATGCGCTGGTAGGTGGCGGCCCAGTTGCGGTCGCCGACGCCGAGTACGGCGTACGTCAGGCCGTCGAGCGAGCCGGGCTCGAGTCCCTCCAGCCAGGTGACGAACCCGGTGGCGTCGTCGGTGGGCCTGCCGTTGTAGGAGGCGGCGACGATCACGACCGGGCCGTCGCCGGCGGAGAGCTTGCCCACGGAGTCGTCGAGGGGCGCGACGGACGGGGCGAACCCGCGCGCGTCGCCGTCCGACGCGAGGTCGCGGGCGATGCCGGCGCAGGTACCCAGGTTGGAGCCGTGCAGCAGGGTCAGCGCGGTGCCGGTGGCGCGGCCGGCGGCGGGGCGGTCCTCGGCGGCGACGGCAACGCTCGCGGCGACGGTGGGCAGGCGCCGCTCGCCGCTGGTGCGCAGGGCGAGGTTCAGGGTGAACCCGTCGGGCTTGATGGTGACGAACTGGCTGATCCTCAGCTGGTAGTCGGCGTGGTCGATCAGGCGGTAGCGATGGATCACCAGCGCGAGGACCAGCGTCGCCTCGTGCAGCGCGAACTGGCGTCCGATACAGGCGCGTTCACCGCTGCCGAACGGCTTGAACAGGTGGACCGGCCGCTCCTCCTCCCGCTCGGGCAGGAACCGGTCGGGGTCGAACAGCTCGACGTTCTCACCCCAGGCGGGGTCGCGGTGCAGCTGCGGGATGAGGACCTCGACCGCCTCGCCCTTGCGCAGGGCGTACTTCCCGCCGATGACGGTGTCCTCAAGCGCCTCCACGCCGTACACGGGGGCCGTCGGCCACAGCCGCAGAGCCTCGTTGAGCACCTGTCGGATGTACGACAGTTTGCCGATGTCCCCGTAGTCCGGGTCGGGGGCGTCCGAGTCGCCCCACACGGCGTCGACCTCGGCCTGCGCGCGGGCGAGGATCTCGGGGTGCTTGGTCAGGTAGTAGAGGGCGAACGACAGGGCGCCACTGGTGGTCTCGTGACCGGCGATGAGGAACGTGATCGCCTGGTAGCGGATGTTGACGTCGTCCAGGGGCTCGCCCGTCACCGCGTCGCGGGTGTGCAGCATGCGCCCGAGGATGTCGTCCGTGCTCTGGTCGCCGGACGCCCTGCGCTGCCGGATCACGTCGTCGACCAGGTCCTTCATGGCGGTCGTGTCCTCGCGGAACCGCTCCGCCTTCTTCCACTTGAACATTTCCGTGCCGGGTATGGAATCCGCCTTGTCCTGGACGAAGCCGAGCACCCGTGACAGGGACGAGACGAAGGGGTGCGGTTCCTTCCGACTGAACGACTCGAAGTCGTAGCCGAAGCCGCACAGACCGATCGTGTCGAGGGTCAGCCGTGTCATGTCGTCGCCGACGTCCACGGGCTCCGCACCCACCGCCTGGTCCCACTTCCCGATCAGCTCCCGGGCGACCTTGAGCATCGTGGCGTGGTAGCCGCGCATCGCGCCCAGGGAGAACGCCGGCATCAGGACGTCGTGCGCCTTGCGCCAGTTGGGCTCGTCGTTGTGGGCGGTGATGAGCCCGTCGCCGGCGAGCCCCCGCAGGGTCTCGAGCACGTCGTGCACGTTCTTGCGGAAACGGGTCTCGTCCGCCAGCTCCGTGACGAGGTCGAGGCCGGAGGCGAAGGTGACCTCGTGACCGAAGACGCTGAGCTTGAACAGCGGCCCCAGCTCCTTCGCCTCCTTCATCACGTGGAACAGGGGGATGGAGTCACTGGGGATGTCGAACGCGCTGCCGACCAGGGGGAGGCCCGGCCGCTGGGGGATCGGTTCGGTTCCGCGCAGGGCCTCGTGAGTCATGAGATTGCCTTTCGTTCCGCACCGGTAAGTCGCTTGCGGATCAACCTACACACGACATTGTCGAATGACAAGGTCGATTGAAACGGTTACACGACAAGGTCGTTGGACAGGGCGAGGCGGAGGTGTTGGACAGGACGAGGCGGGGGTGTTCCAGGGCGAGGCGGGGGTGTTGGACGTTGGGTGGACCGACGACTTGACACACGACTCCGTCCATCGACATGGTTAATCGACATGGTCGACCGACCAAAGCGCTTGTGTGCAGTCACATCCGCACAGGCACCATCGAACGAATAGAGGTTCCCGCCATGAGCACGATGCTCGCCGGACGGCTTCACCTGGACACACGTACGTTCGCGGTCGAAGAGGTTCCCCTGCCGGTGCCGGGCCCGGGAGAGGTCCTGGTCGAGGTGCGGGCCGCCGGGGTGTGCCTGTCGGACGTCCACCTGATCGACGGCAGTCTCAGCCCCGCCTTCCCGGTCGACGCGGTCGCGAACAGCCGCGCGGTCACCCTCGGCCACGAGGTCGCGGGCGTCGTCCACACCCTCGGCCCGGACGTGCGGGGCATGTGGGCACCCGGTCAGCGGGTGGTGCTCCAGGCGGGGCAGGCGTGCGGGGAGTGCGGGGACTGTCTGCGCCGCATGTCATGCCGGCAGCCGCTGACGCGCGGCGTGGACTACGACGGGGGCTGGGCCCAGTACGCCGTCGCCCGCGAGGACACCCTGCTCCCGATCCCGGACGGCCTGCCCTTCGACCAGGCCGCGATCATCCCCGACGCGGTCTCCACCCCGTACGCCGCCATCGTGGGGACGGGCGCGGTCCGGCCCGCACAGGCGGTCGGCATCTGGGGTGCGGGCGGCCTGGGCGCACACGGCATCCGGCTCGCCCGCATGGTCGGCGCGGCCCCGATCATCGCCGTCGACCCGCTGCCCACCGCGCGCGAACGCGCCCTCGCCTTCGGGGCGGACGTCGCGCTGGACCCGACCTCGGCGGGCTTCGCCGAGGCGGTGGACCAGGCCACTGGCGGACGGGGCGTTCAGGTCGCGTTCGACTTCGCCGGCGTCCCCGCGGCCCGCGCACAGGCCGCCGCCGCGCTCGGTCCCGAAGGGGTCCTGGTCCTGGCAGGGCTCACGCCGGAGCCGATCATCATCGGTGACAGCTTGGGCTTCTGCTTCCAGGGCAACCAGATCCGCGGCCACTACGGCTCCGGGCCCGAGCACGTGGCAGAGCTCATCCGCCTTGCCTCCGCCGGACGGATCGACCTCGCCCCGTCCATCACCGCCCACGTACCCCTGGCCGACGCGCCGGACGCCGTCGCCCGCCTGGAGAAGAAGATCGGCGACCCGATCCGGCTCGTACTCACGCCCTGACTCCACGGCCCCGCCCGGTCGAGAAGGAGCCCCCTCCGGCAGCACGTTGCCGCCGGAGGGGGCTCCTCCCACGAAGTGCACTCAGGCTGCCCCTGCGGCCGCAGCCGACGACCCATGTCCCAGCAGAGGCACATGGGTCGCCGATCCCGCCGCAGCGTCCGCTCGTGGATGCCAGCGGCAAGCGGCACCCACCTACGGGCGCCCACGACAAGCAGCGCCCACGCAGCACCCCTCGGCGCAGCAAGCGAGCACCCACCGGGCGACGCACCTCACAACAGCTACCTGACACCAGGCCAAGTCAATCGACTTTGTCACATGATAAAGTCTGTCGAACGGGTGCTCGCGGCTTCCCTGCCGTCTCGTGTCCCTGCCCCCCACCCCCGCCCGCAGGGGCATCGCGCGGACCCCCCTTCGTGAAAGGACCCCAGCTCATGCGTGTGTTCATAGACGAACCGGTCGAGAGAATGAACGGGCCCTACGCCCGGCGCTGGTGGGCTCTGCTCGTGCTCTGCCTGAGCCTGCTGATGATCGTGATGGCCAACACCGCCCTCACGGTCGCGGCTCCCTCCATGACCCAGGACCTCGGTCTGTCCAGCACGGACCTGCAGTGGGTGATCGACGCCTACACCATCCCTTACGCCGCCCTGATGCTGCTGTTCGCCGCGATCGGCGACAAGTACAGCCGACGCGGCGCGCTCGTTCTCGGGCTCGTCCTGTTCGGCGGCGGAGCAGTCTGGGGTTCACTGGTCGACAGTGCGGCCGGAGTCATCGCGGCGCGTGCGGTGATGGGTGTCGGTGCGGCGCTCATCATGCCCGCCACGCTCTCCCTGCTCGCCGCGACGTTCCCGCGCGCCGAGCGGACCAAGGCGATCACCTTGTGGGCGGGCACCGCAGGTTTCGCCATCGCCGCGGGACCGCTGATCGCGGGCACGCTGTTGGAGAGCTTCGGCTGGCAGTCCACCTTCCTGACCAACGTTCCGGTGATCGCCCTCGCCATCGTCGGCACCTTCGTCCTGGTACCACCGTCCAAGGCCACGCACGCGCCGCGAATCGACTACGCCGGTGGGCTGCTGTCGGTGGTCTGGATCGCCGCGCTGGTCTTCACGCTCATCGAGGCCCCGCACGGCTGGGACGCCAAAGCGGCCACGGGCACGGTCGTCACGGTCGTGGGGCTCGTGGGATTCGTCCTCTGGGAGCTGCGCCACCCGCACCCCCTCCTCGACCTGCGCCGATTCGCGAACCGTGCGTTCACGGGTGCCAACATCGCCGTCGTACTGTTCCTCCTCGCGGTCTTCGGCGCCTTCTTCTTCCTCACCCAGCACCTCCAGTTCGTCCTGCGGTACGACGCGCTGGAGACCGGCATACGCATGCTGCCGCTCGCCGGCGCGGTCTTCGTCGGCTCCGCGCTGACCGGTTACCTCACCCCGCGCATCGGCATGAAGGCGACGATCGTCGCGGGCATGGCCGGCGGCACGCTGGCACTCGCGCTGCTCACCCAGGTCGACGAGTCGTCGTCGTACGGCGATTTCGTGGCACCCCTCTTCGCACTCGGGCTCGCGATCGGCCTGGCGCTCTCGCCCTGCACGGACGCGATCATGGGCGCGTTCCCCGAGGAGGAGCTGGGCGTGGGCAGCGCGGTCAACGACACCTCGCAGGAACTGGGCGGGGCGATCGGCATCGCCATCCTCGGTTCGCTGCTGTCGACCTCGTACTCGTCGAACCTGTCGGACGCAACCGCCGGCAGTGAACTCCCGGCCGACGCACTGAGCCAGGCGCAGGACTCGGTCGCCGCCGGGTACTCGGTCGCCGAGGGCATCGGCGACCAGGCACGGCAGCTCGCCGACCAAGCAGCGCGGGCGACCGACCCGCAGCAGGCCGCACAGCTCCAGGAGCAGGCCGGCCAACTCACCGACGGAGCCCACCGGATGGCGGAGGCGGTCGGCTCGTCCTTCGCGAACGCGGTGGCTCACACCAGCCTGGTGGGCGCGGCGATCCTGGGAGCGGGGGCGGTGGCCGTGGCCCTTCTGCTTCCGGGCAAGGGCCGCAGTGCGGAAGCAGGGGCGGAGAACAGGGCCAAGGCCGGAGCAGGGATCCAGACCTCGGTCGCTCAGGAGAAGGAGCCAGAGTTCACCCACTCGAATCCGTGATCCCGGGCGTCATGTTTCCTCATGTTCCAAGCGTCCCGCCAGAAGGCCGCCGGCCTCCGGGCCCGGTGTGACTGTTCTCCCCTGTCGATGGGTCGACCTGGGGGGGTGTCACCGGGCTCGAGGGGTTCACCGCCCCGCGACTGTTTCTTCGGGAACAAGCAACTGCCGTCGTCGTCCAGCGGCTCCGGGTCGATACCCCTCGACAGCGGGTCGTTCGAGTCCTACCTTCCGGATCTTCCGGCCTCGTCGCTCTTGTCGGGCTCGCCGCACAGCGGCACCACGTTCGACATCATCGGCAGCATAGCGGTCGCCATCACCGTGCTCGTGTGCGCGACGGTGGCGATGGAGCGCCTGCCATGGCTGCGCCGTCTGGCCAAACCGGTCGTCGCCGTGGGGACCATGTCCCTGACGGCCTATGTCGGCCACTTCGTCGCACAGCCCGTGCTGTCCGTGCCCAGCGGCGACGTCCAACAGTCCTGGGGGCCGCTGCTCATGTTCCTCCTCGGCGCCACCCTGTTCGCCGCGGTCTGGTCCCGCTTCTTCCGCCGCGGCCCCCTGGAGTATCTGGTCAACGCCGCCACCAAGCCGGCGACGTACATCCGATGAGGCCAGGCCGGGCCTGGGCACCGAGCCGTCACCCTTGAGCACAACGCCGCCGAGCGCCGACGACACCAACGCTCTGCACCGTCTGCTGCGAACCGAGGCGGACGAGGCGGACGATTCCCGTGATCAGGCAGTCGAGCCCGCGGGGTCGGGCAGCGCGACGAGCCGCGCCCGTTTGCCTCCTGTGACGAGCGCGGTAGGCGTTGCCCCATGAGCAGGCCGCCCCGGTACTCCCGATGCGTTAGGCCGGCATGGCTGCCGAAGCCCATCTCGGTGCTGCCAACGGTGAGCGCGGCGGTGCCACGTGATCCTCAGGAGCGCGGCGCGGTGTGTTCCTCGACGATCAGTCCCTCAGGTGCCGTAACCGATTCGATGCGGCCGTCGGTGCCGATGGCGACGTCGAGTTGTTCTCCGGCGAGGGTGAGTCCTTGGACGGTGAGTGCGCCGATGGGGAGTGGGCCTGTCGGTCGGAGGTGGAGGCGGCCGGCGGGTACGTCGGGATCGAGGCCGGTCAGCGCGGTCATGAGGGCGATGGCTGCTGCCGCTGACCAGGCTTGTGGGCGGCAGGCGGCCGGGTAGGGGACCGGGGCGGGGGTGTCCGTGCGAGCGTCGCCGCCCCACAGTTCGGGCAGTCGGTAGTCGAAGGCCGGTGCCGCGGCGAGGATGCCTTCGATGAGCCGGGCGGCGGCTTGGTGGTGTCCGGTGCGGGCGAGGCCGGTGACGGCGATGGCGGTGTCGTGGGGCCAGACGGTGCCGCAGTGGTAGCGCAGGGGGCCGTAGCCGCCGGATGTCGACGACATCGTTCGCAGTCCGTAGGCGTCGGACATGTCGGGGGCGGCGAGCCGTGCGGCGACGGTGGCGGTCTCGTCGGGGTTGAGGATGCCGGTGGCCAGGAGGTGGCCGATGTTGCTGGTGACGGAGTCGACGGGGCGGCCCGAGCCGTCGAGGGCCATGGCGGGGTAGGGGCCTTGCTGGTCGGAGACCCAGAACCGAGCGCGGAAGCGGTCGGCAAGGTCGGCTGCGAAGGTGCGCCAGTGTTCGCCGCCGGGCAGGTGGAAGGCGTCGAGGAGTGCCGCTCCGGCGAGGGCTGCTTCGTAGGCGTAGCCCTGTACTTCGGCGAGGGCGAGGGGTGCTTCGGCGAGTCGGCCGTCGGCGTACCGGGCGGCGTCGCCGGAGTCTTTCCAGCCCTGGTTGGCAAGTCCGGTGCCGCTGTGGTCGATGTAGGAGAGGAAGCCGTCTCCGGCCTGGGCTGCGGCGTCGATCCAGCCGAGTGCCGCTGTGAGTGCGGGCAGCAGCGGTTCGATGTCGTCGGTGGGCAGGCCCCAGCGCCATGCGTCGTGGAGGAGGCAGATCCACAGGGGGGTGGCGTCGACGGTGCCGAAGTAGACGGGTGGCAGGCGCAGGCCCTGGCCGTCGTCGAAGAGTCCGCGCCGGACCTCGTGGAGGATCTTGCCCGGCTCCTCCTCCGTGGCCGGATCGGTGCGGGTGCCCTGCTGGGCGGCCAGGGTGCGCAGGGTGCCCAGGGCGAGGTCGGTGCCCAGCGGCAGGAGCATCCGTGCGGCCCACAGGCTGTCCCGGCCGAAGAGGGTGAAGAACCAGGGGATGCCCGCGGCGAGGAAGGTGTCGCCGGGCGATGCGGCGGTGGCCATGCGCAGCGAGTGGAGGTCGTCCAGGCTCTGTGCGACGAGGGCGGGCAGCCGGCGGTCGTCGGCGGTGACATCCGGGCGCTGCCAGGTGGGCTTGTGGCCGGCGGCCGTGACGACCGCGGCCGTGTCGGAGACCTCGACGGCCAGGTGCAGGTCGACGTTCTCGCCGGGCTTGACCGTGAGGGTCCAGGTCAGGGTGGAACGCTCGGCGTCGGGCGTCGCGCCGGGGGCGCTGACGGCGACGTCCACTGCCTGGTCGCCCCAGCGCAACACGCCTGCGCCGGAGCGCAGTTCACCGGTCGGCTCGGCGGGAGAGCGGGGCGGCAGGCCCGCCTTGGTGTGCTCCAGTGTCACGAGGTCTCCGGCCACCTCGACCCGGACGGCGAGATGCACGGGCGTGGTCGCGGTGGAGCGGACGGTCAGCTGTTCGGCGAGCCGACCGGGAGTCACCGTACGCCGTCGGTCGACCCGGACGGTCGGGTCGGGGACGGCGTCGCCGAGCGCCTGGGCCAGGCCGACGAAGCGGCTGCGGCCGGGTCCGTCCGTCGCGTTCATGACCGTGACGACCGGAAGCCAGCCCTCGCCCGTGATCTCGGCCTCGCCCGCGTGTGTGCCCATGCCCATCCCCTCGGCATCGCCCTCGGCCTCGGCGTCTCCGGCGGCAGCGGGAGGCGCCTTCCCCTCGTGCTCGCCGGACGGTGCGTGGTCGGGGCGCAGCGTCACCCGCAGCAGACTCAGCGCCCGTATGTCGGCGTGGAAGAGCCCGTGCACGGCGGCCCCGGGCGTGGCGGCGTCGAGGTTGCCGTCCGGCGCGGACAGGGCGACGGTCGGGGCGGCGAGGGTGACCGCGAGGTCGTGCAGGAGCGGCTGCCGCTGGGGTGAAGTCATCAAAGCTCCGTCCGGTGCCCTCGTGTCTCGTGGGCGGTTGGTGGGGGCGGGGTCGTGTGCCGGTTTGTGACTGCGCCGACTCTTGACAGTCCGGGCGCCGATCGCCACAGTAACCGATCAGAACGCTAAATTTAACGTTCAAATCCAAGCGCGATGGCGTGACGATGCGGCACTGCGACAGCGATACGCTGCGGTGCGGTGCGGTGAACTTTGTGGAGGTGGCTTCGCGATGGCGCGAGTAACACTCGAAAGCGTGGCGCGGCATGCCTCCGTGTCGATGCAGACGGTCTCCAACGTCATCAACGCGCCGCATCGGGTGCGGCCGGAGACCCTGGCCCGCGTGCAGGCCGCCATCGAGGAACTCAACTACCGCCCGAACCAGGCTTCCCGGACGCTGCGGACCCGGCGTTCACGACTGATCGGCGCGCGTATCGAGCCGCCGCGTGACGGTGTCAACGGTGCCGTCCTCGCTCACTTCCTGCAGTCGCTGACCGCCCGTACCCAGGAGGCGGGCTACCGGATCGTGGTCTTCACGGCCACCGATGACGATCACGAATGCTCCCTGTACGAACAGCTTCTCGACGATCACGACCTTGACGCCTTCGTTCTGCACGCCACCCACGCCGGCGACCGCCGGACGGCGTGGCTGGCCGAGCGCCGGGTGCCGTTCGTGACGTTCGGCCGGCCCTGGGGGGCTGAACCCGAGGCCGCCGAGCGGCATGGCTGGGTCGATGTCGACGGCGCGCAAGGGACCCTTGCCGCGACCCGGCATCTCATCGAGAGCGGCCACCGGCGCATCGCCTTCCTCGGCTGGCCGGAAGGACCGCAAGGTTCAGAGGTCGGCGACGACCGGCGCAGCGGCTGGTCCACCCTCCTGGCCGTGTCCGGCATCGACGTCCCCGCCGGCTACGACGTGGGCGTCCCCGACGGGCTCGACACCGGCCGTGAGGCCGCCGCGGCGATGCTCGACCTGCCCAAGCCGCCGACCGCGATCGTCTGCGCGAGCGACTCACTGGCGCTCGGGGCCTGGACCGAGATCACCGCACGCGGGCTGCGCCCCGGGGCCGATGTCGCGGTGGTCGGCTTCGACGACTCCCCGACCGCGGCGGTCGTCGGCCTGAGCAGCTTGGCGCAGCCGTACGACGAGGCCGCGGCCGCCTGTCTGCGGATGCTCCAGGAACTGCTGGCGACTCCAAAACCGCCGGCCGTCCCGCCCACCCCGATCCTGCTGCCGCCCCGGCTCGTCGTCCGGGCGAGCGGCTGAGCCGTCCCGCGGCACCCGCACCCTTCTCACCCCGCCGAGCGGCTCCATAAGCCCGTCCGGCCGACATCTGCGATCCCGCTCACGCTGCAGTGCAGCGGACGGGACGCGGTCCCCCTCTACCACCGGCTCGTCAGGCCGGCCTGCGCAAGGAGATTTATCATGAGAAATCCGCGTACTCGTTGGGTTGTTGGCAGCATCGCGCTGCTGTCGCTCAGCCTGTCGGCCTGTGGTGGCAGCGGCTTCGACGACACCGACAAGGCAGACGGCCAGGCGTCGTCCGGCCCCGCCTCGATCAAGGTCCTCATCGCCTCCAGCGGCGACGCGGAGACGAAGGCCGTCACGGCCGCCTCCGACGCATGGGGGACGAAGTCCGGCAACAAGGCGACCGTCACGCAGGCGCAGGACATCGGCCAGCAGCTCGGCCAGGGCTTCGCCTCGAACAATCCGCCGGACGTCTTCTACGTCGACGCCGGCCGCTTCGCGACGTACGCCAGCGCGGGCAGCCTCGAACCGTACGGCGACAGCTTCGAGGGCAAGGACGACTTCTACCCCGCTCTGCGACAGGCCTTCACCTACGACGGCAAGCTCTACTGCGCCCCCAAGGACTTCTCCACTCTCGGCCTGCAGATCAACACCAAGGCGTGGTCGAAGGCCGGCCTGACGGACGCCGACTATCCCACCACCTGGGAGGAACTGGCGTCCGTGGCGAAGAAGCTGACCACGGGCAAGCAGGTCGGCCTCGCGCTCGGCGACACGCGCGACCGGATCGGTGCCTTCATGGTCCAGGCCGGCGGCTGGGTGACGAACAAGGACGCCACCAAGGTCACCGCGGACTCTCCGGAGAACCTCAAGGCCCTGAAGTTCGTGCAGTCGCTGCTCACCGACGGCTCGGCCAAGTACCCCAAGCAGCTCGACTCCGGCTGGCCGGGCGAGGCCTTCGGCAAGCAGAAGGCCGCCATGACGATCGAGGGCAACTGGATCGCCGGCGCCATGAAGAACGACTACCCGGACGTCAAGTACAAGACGGTCCCGCTGCCGGCCGGACCCGCCGGCGAGGGCACGCTCGCCTTCACCCAGTGCTGGGGCATCGCCGCGAAGAGCAAGAACAAGGCCGCCGCCATCGACTTCGTCAAGGCGATGACCTCGAAGGACAACCAGATGACCTTCGCCAAGGCCATCGGCGTGATGCCGTCCCGGCAGTCCGTCCAGGCCGACTACGTCGCCCAGTTCCCGCAGGACAAGGCATTCATCGACGGCGCCGCGTACGCCCAGGCCCCGGTGAACGTCCCGAAGATCGACCAGGTGCTCGCCGACTTCGACACCGGTCTTCAGTCACTGCCGGGTGCCGACCCGGAGCAGATCCTCAAGCGGCTCCAGAAGAACGCGCAGGCGGTCGTAGGCCAGTAACCCGGATCGTCCGGCCACGAGTAGAACGAGAGTGAACCTGCGATGAGTGAACCGAATCCCGGGCCCGCCAAGGGCCCGGGCAGCGGCCCGGCACCTGCCCGGACTGCAGCCGCTGCCAAGGCCGGTGGAGACCGAGGCCGCCGCACCCGGGCCCCCCGCGGCGGTATCCGAGGCCGGGAAGGTCTCGCCGGCTGGCTGTTCGTCTCACCGGTGATCGTCGTGCTCGGGCTCTTCCTGGTCGTGCCCATAGTCATGGCGCTCTGGGTGAGCCTGTCCGACTGGAACGGCCAGGGCAGCCCCTTCTCTTCAGGCGTGCACTTCGACGGTGCGGAGAACTACGAGCAGATCCTCACCGAACCCGGCCTGGCGCAGAGCGACTTCATGACGAGCCTGCGCAACAACGCCTACTACGTCCTCTTCGTCGTCCCGCTGCAGACCGCGCTCGCGCTGGGCCTGGCGCTCCTCGTCAACGGCAAGCGGCTCAAAGGCAAGGGATTCTTCCGCACCGCCTACTACTTCCCGTCGGTGACGAGCTCGGTCGCGATCTCGGTCGTCTTCCTGTTCATCTTCTCCTCCAGCGGAGTCGTCAACTCCCTGCTGGCGAAGATCGGAGTCGACGGACCGGCATGGTTCGCCGACCCGCGCGGCATCATCCATCTCGCCCTCGGCGCACTCGGTGTGAACACCGACGCGCCACCGTCCGCACTCGCCGACACATCCGTCGGCGGCCTGTCCCTGTGGGAGTGGCTCGCCGGCCCCAGCGTGGCCATGACCGCGATCATCACCCTGGTCGTGTGGACGACCGCGGGCACGTTCATGCTCATGTTCCTCGCCGCACTGCAGGACATCCCTCTCGAAGTCGAGGAGGCCGCCGAGATCGACGGCACCGGGCGCTGGCAGCGGTTCCGCCACGTGACGCTGCCCATGCTCAAGCCGACGCTCTTCCTCGTCCTGACTCTCGGACTCATCGGCACCTGGCAGGTCTTCGACCAGATCTACGTCATGAGCAAGGGCGCACCCGCGAAGACGACACTCACCCCCGCGTTCCTCTCCTACCAGTCCTCGTTCACCGACAACGAGTGGGGACAGGGCAGCGCCATCGCCTTCATCCTCTTCGCGATCATCGTCGCGATGACCCTGCTGCAGCGGTTCGTCCTGCGCGACAAGGACGAAGCCCGCGCCAAGGCTGCCACCCGGCGCGCGGCGAAGGCGGCACGCTCCGGGTCCGGCCCGACCGCGGGCACCATCTGATGCCCCGCACCCCCGCAACGGCCCTCTGCCCGCAACCCGGAACCGATCCAACAGCGCCCACCACCACGGCCGCCCCGGCGGCCAGCCCCGACGTCCACAGAGGCACGCGATGAGCACACATCCCAAGCTTGCCGACACAGACACCGCAGCACACGCGGACGCCGCCACGCACGCGCCCCGCAGAGAACGCAACCGCGCACGACGCGGCGGCCTCACCCGTGCACTCGGCTACACAGCCCTCGTCCTCGTCGCGCTGCTCTACATCTACCCCTTCCTCATCCAGCTCGCGACGAGCTTCAAGACCGATGCGGACGCCACCGGTAACCCGCTGTCGCTGTGGCCGACCCACTTCACCACCGCGGCCTTCAGCCGGCTCGCCGAGGCGGACTATCCGCGCTGGTTCGCGAACTCCGTCGTCGTCGCGCTCCTCGTCACCGCGGGCCGCGTGTTCTTCGACTCCCTCGCCGGATACGCACTGGCCCGGCTGCGCTTCCCCGGCCGGGGCGCACTGTTCGCCGCCGTCATCGCGGTCATGGCCGTGCCCGGCGTCGTCCTGCTCATCCCGAAATTCCTCGTCCTCAACCAGATCGGGATGTACGACTCCTACTCGGGCATGATCGTCCCGCTCCTCGCCGACGCCGCGGGGGTGTTCATCATGAAGCAGTTCTTCGAGTCGATCCCCGTCAGCGTCGAGGAAGCAGCCCGCATCGACGGCGCGAGCACCTTCCGGACCTTCTGGTCCATCGTGCTGCCGATGGCCCGGCCCGCACTTCTCACCCTGACCATCCTGTCGTTCCAGGGATCATGGAACGAACTGGGCCACTTCATCGTGTCCCGGCAGAGCCCGGAACTGAACACCCTCACCACCGGGGTCGCCTCACTCGTCTCCGGCCAGCTCGGTTCGGGCAACCAGTACCCGCTCAAACTCGCGGCGACCCTGCTCATGACCATCCCCGTGGCCCTGGTGTTCTTCGCCTTCCAGCGGCACTTCGTACGCGGCGGAACATCCGGCGCGACCAAGGGATAACCCGGCCGGTGCCCCGAGTGATCAACCGTCAGCAACGCGTCTGTGTACTCCGACAGGACCGAGCCCCATGAGCAACCCAACCCTCACGAACGACGCCGCAACTGACTCCTGGTGGCGGACCGCCGCGATCTACCAGGTCTACATACGTAGCTTCGCGGACGGCGACGGCGACGGAACCGGCGACATCGCCGGCCTCCGCTCCCGCCTGCAGTACCTGGCCTACCTCGGTGTCGACGCGATCTGGATCAACCCCTGGTACCCGTCCCCCCTGGCCGACGGCGGCTACGACGTCTCCGACTACCGCGACATCCACCCCGCCTACGGCACCCTGGACGAGGCCCGGAAACTGATCACCGAAGTCCACGAACTGGGCCTGCGGGTGATCCTGGACATCGTCCCCAACCACACCTCCGACCGACACGCCTGGTTCCAGCAGGCACTGGCGGCGGCGCCCGGCTCCCCGGAAAGGGAGCGGTTCATCTTCCGTGACGGCAAGGGCGAGAACGGCTCCCTGCCCCCGAACGACTGGCACGCGGCCTTCGGCGGCCCCACCTGGACCCGCACCCCCGACGGCCAGTGGTACCTCCACCTCTTCGCCCCCGAACAGCCCGACCTCAACTGGGACAACGACGAGGTCCGGGCCGAGTTCGAGTCGATCCTGCGCTTCTGGTTCGACCTGGGCGTCGACGGCTTCCGCATCGACGTCGCCCACGGCATGGTCAAGGACCCGGCTCTCCCGGACCTCGGCCTGCCGGAGTTCTCCGTCCTCGCCGACGAGGGCCAGGACAACCACCCGCACTGGGACCGCGAGGGCGTCCACGACATCTTCCGCGGCTGGCGCGCCATCGCCGACAGCTACCCCGACCCCCGCGTCTTCGTCGCCGAGGCCCACGTCCGCCCCGGCCGCATGCCCGACTACCTCCGCGCGGACGAACTCCACACCGCCTTCAACTTCGACTTCCTCAAGTGCGCCCTGGAGGCGGACAAGCTGCGGGAGGTGATCGACCGCACCATCACCGACCTGGCGAAGGTCGGCGCCCCCGCCACCTGGGTCCTCTCCAACCACGACGAGACCCGCCACGTCACCCGCTACGGCCGCGCCCACACCGGCGTCACGACCCCGCTGCGCGACGAGGGCCACCAACCCGCCGACCTCGCCCTGGGCACCCGCCGAGCACGGGCGGCGGCCCTGCTGATGCTCGCCCT
>NZ_LRTR01000084.1 GCF_001550375.1 Streptomyces europaeiscabiei
ACACCACACGCGGCCGCCCGCCCGACGGTCGTTCGTCGACCTCGGCGATTCCGGTGCCGTACGGGAGGCGGAGGGTGCGCCGGTAGGTGCGGTGGCCGCGCCCGCCGGTCGTCTCCTCGACGCCGGTGACGGCCTCGGCGGCGAGGACGTCGAAGAGCGCGGTGGACCGGTACGGGCCCCGGTAGGCGAGCCGGAGCGGGATTCCGGCGGTCGACGAACCGGCCGGGCGCCGGGGCGCTCCGGCGCGCAGGCCGCTCGGCGTCATGGCGTACACGGCCCTGACCGTGTCGTTGAACTGGCGCACGCTGGCGAAGCCGGACGCGAAGGCGATCTCGGTGACCGGGAGGGCGGTGGTCTGCAGGAGGACGCGGGCGGTGTGGGCCCGCTGGGCGCGGGCCAGGGCGACGGGCCCGGCGCCGACCTCGGCGGTGAGCTGCCGCTGGACCTGGCGTGGGCTGTATCCCAGCCGCACGGCCAGGCCGGCGACGCCCTCCCGGTCGACGACGCCGTCCCCGATGAGCCGCATGGCCCGGCCCACGGCGTCCGCGCGCACGTTCCACTCGGCCGACCCGGGCACGGCGTCCGGCCGGCACCGTCGGCAGGCCCGGAATCCGGCGCCCTGGGCGGCGGCCGCGGTCCCGTAGAAGCGGACGTTCTCCCGTTTGGGCGTCACCGCCGGGCAGCTCGGCCGGCAGTAGATCCCGGTCGTCCCGACGGCGAAGAAGAACTCCCCGTCGAACCGCCCGTCCCTGCTGCGCACGGCCTCGTACCTGGTGTCCTCGTCCTTCATGACATCAAGTGTCGACCACGCCGATCGTCCGGGCTGGCGGGAATCGGACACGGCGCTCGCCACGGGGCCGCGCCCCTCGAGAACCAGGGGCACGGCCCCGTTTCTCGAGGGGCGCGGGAAACCGCGCGACCAGCCCCACCGGCCCGCGGCCGGAGGTCAGCGCAGGCCGCCCCGCTTGGCCTCCATCGCCAGGCGACCCTCCGCGTGCTTGCGCTTCCACTCCTTCCGGATGTCGGCCCGCACCCGCGCGTCGCTCTTCGCGACGATCCGCTGGTTCTCGCGGAGCAGCTTGCGGTAGCTGTCGAGCCGTCGCTCGGGCAGTTCACCGGACTCGACCGCGCCGAGGACCGCGCAGCCGGGCTCGGCGAGATGCGCGCAGTCGTGGAAGCGGCAGTCCGCGGCGAGCTCCTCGATCTCGGCGAAGACCTGCCCGACCCCGCTCGCGGCGTCCCAGAGGCCGACGCCGCGCAGACCGGGTGTGTCGATGAGGACTCCGCCGCCGGGCAGGGCGAGGAGGTTGCGGGTGGTCGTGGTGTGCCGTCCCTTGCCGTCCACGTCGCGGATGGCCTGGACGTCCATGACGTCCTCGCCGAGCAGCGCGTTGGCGAGGGTCGACTTGCCTGCGCCGGACTGCCCGAGCAGTACGGAGGTGCCGCCGGAGAGCACCGCGGCGAGGACGTCCAGGCCCTCACCGAGCGCGGAACTGACCGGCAGCACGGCGACGCCGGGCGCGACGGTCTCCACGTCCTGGACCAGATGCCCCAGCGTGGCGGCGTCCGGCACCAGGTCGGCCTTGGTGAGCACGACCACCGGCTGCGCCTGGGACTCCCAGGAGAGTGCCTGTGTATGCAGCGGTGCCTCACCACCCGAACCGGACATGGCCAGCGCCAGGAACCGTTCGATCCGCCCGAGGTCCAGTTCGACCGCGAGCGACACACAGATGACGACGTAATCGATGTTGGTGGCCAGGACCTGGCCCTCGGAGCGCTTGGACGAGGTCGAGCGTACGAAGGCGGTCCGGCGCGGGAGGAGAGTCTGCACGTAGCACGGGTCGCTGCCCGCGGGATCGACGGCGACCCAGTCCCCCGTGCACACGACCTTCATCGGGTCACGGGGCACGACGAACTCGGTGTCGGCGCGGACGGTACCAGCCGGGGTGACGACGTCACACAGGCCGCGGTCGACCCGGACGACACGACCGGGCAGCAGACCCTGCCCGACATACGGAGCGAACTCCGCCTCCCAGCCCGCATCCCAGCCGTACGGCACGAGCGGATGCGAGGAGGACGAGGACGAACCCGGGAGAGAAGAGAAAGACAAGGGGTGACCCTTCACAAGGGTGGCCCCGGCACCGCGCTCATGGGCGCGGGAGAGGTGGAGAGGTCAGCCGGAGGCCACGGGAGTGGACTTGATGTACTTCCGGATGCGGGCAGCGCCCATCTCAACGACAGCCATCGGTCACACCTCCCGAACCAAGCCGAATCACCGCGACAACCTCGGGTTGCCGCTCGAACACCACCGACCCTAGAGGTACACGAGCCTCGACGCCATCGAATTACGTCACATCCGTCGGCGGCGTGCCAGGGGTGGTCCCGCAGCCCCGACGGCGGAACCACAAAGCGCTCCTGGCGGTGCGGGATTCGCCGAAGTGCGTACGCGGCTACGGCACCCGGGGCGGGCGGCGGGTGAGGGCGGCCAGGCCGATGCCGATCCAGGCGGTGTTGAGCAGCGCGGAGGGCCAGGCTTGGTGGTATCCGGAGTTGACGGTCAGGGCGGCGGCGCCGAACAGGTTCAGCAGCTGGAAGGCGCGGCCTCCGGCGGAGATCCGTTCGGTCGACGCCATCGCGTACGCGGTGAGCAACAGCCCTGCTCCGCCCCAGCCGATGGCGGCGACGAGCCCTTCGGCCCAGGTCACCGGCCCTGACCCCGATCGCTCTCTACGCCTGCCTCGTGGACGACCGGCCCGAAGGCCCGCGCCGGGAAGGTGCCCGTCCCGGTGACCTCGTGCGAAAGCAGCAGTGCCCGGTCCACTGCCCACGGACTGTCCACCATCGGCAGCCCGTGCTGCCGGACGAACAGCTCGGCCGGGTCAGGGTCGTCGGACTTCGGGGCGGCCACGTCCGGCAGGAGACCCTGGGTCTGCGGGGCACCACCGCCCACGGAGGTCACGTCGGCGTCGAACCGCACACCCCACAGCTCGTCGCATTCGTTCATGACCCGATCATCTGTGCGGTGGGGCTTCACTACAAGCAAGATTTTCTGAAGTGGCACTACAGTGTGGCTAATGAAACCGGCCTGCGAACCGCGCCACGTCCGGGGCGGCGCGCCGGAGCCCGTCAAGCGCCCGCGGCACCGCCGGGCCCCGCGCTGACGGGGCAGGTCCCGGCAGGTGCCGCGTTGCCGGGGCCGCCTCGGGAACCCTCGGTCGGCATGGCTCGCGTACCGCTGTCGTGATCGTCCGAAGGCGGGATGAAGGCGACGTCCAGGCGGGTGAGACCGCGGAAGTTGAGGCTGCGCTGCCACTGCGGCGCGGGGCCGTCGAGCCGTAGGCCGGGGAGCCGGGTGAGGAGTGCTTCCAGGACGATCGCGCCTTCCAGCCGGGCCAGCGCGGCACCGAGGCAGAAGTGCGGGCCGTGTCCGAACGCCAGGTGCCGCCCGCCGGGCCGCTCGAAGTCCAGCACATGCGGATCGGGGAACACGGCCGGATCCCGGTTGGCCGCGCCGCACACCAGGAGCACCGTCTGCCCTTCGGAGACGGTGCGGCCCGCCAGGTCCAGATCGTGCCGCGCCCGGCGCAGCATCAGCTGTACCGGGGCGTCGTAGCGCAGGAGTTCCTCGACCGCGGCGGGCATCAGATCGGGCCGGCGGCGCAGTTGGTCGGCCGCGTACGGGTGGCGGAGCAGGGCGAGTGTGGCGTTGCCGATGAAGTGGGTGGTGGTCTCGTGGCCCGCGATCAGGAGCAGGGCGCAGTTGGCGAGGAGTTCGTCGAAGTCCTGGTCGGTGTTCTCGGCCTGCGCGGTCACCAGGGCGCGCAGGGTGTGGGGGGCCGTCCGGGCGTCGGGGCGGGTGAGGAGTTCGCGGAAGTAGGCGAGCATGTCCGTCATGCTCTGCGAGGCCTCGCGGTTGCGGTCGGCGTCGAGCCGGGAGTTGCCTATGGCTTCGGCGATCGGCTCGGACCAGGCGGAGAGGGCGGGGCGGTCCTGCTGCGGTACGTCGAGGAGGTCGCAGATGATGGTCAGAGGCAGGGGTCGGGCGAGGTCCGCGACGATGTCCATCCGCCCGGTCGGCGCCGCGTGGGTGATGATCCGGTCGACGGCTTCGAAGATCTGGGCGCGGAGCGTCTCCACCGCCCGGGGAGCGAAGGCCCTGCTGATCAGGGCTCGGAGCCGGGGGTGGTCGGGGGCGTCGCTGTAGAGCATCTGCCGGCTCAGGACCCGGGCCAGCGGCCGGAGTTCCTCGGGGACGGCCTCGATGTCGGGATAGCGCACCGAGGACAGTCCCGGGTCACCTGCGGCTTTGCTGACCACCGCGTGCCCGGTGGCGACCCAGGAACCAAGGGTGCGGTCCCAGAAGAGGTCGTCGGCGCTCCTCAACTCTTCGTAGAAGTCGTAGAGACGCTCTTGGACTTGGGGTCGAAAGGCCCGCAACAGCGAGGTGGGAGTGCCCATATCCCCATGTTAAGGGCCTGCACCCACAAGTCGATCAAGATATGCGGCAAACCGTCCCGGAACGTCGTCGGCGCTCTTCACTCATGACGACCGGGCGGCCGGACCCGGGCGGGAAGGGCGGGCTGTTTCTGTACTACGGTTCCGGGATGCGCAAAACCTTGCTGGGGGAGGATCGTTGAGCGCTCGGATCCTGGTCGCCGAAGACGACGAGAAGCAGTCTCGACTGATCCGGATCTATCTGGAGCGAGAGGGAAACGCGGTGCAGGTCGTGGCCGACGGCCGCGCGGCGCTGGAACGGGCACGTTCGGCACAGCCGGATCTCATCGTTCTCGATGTGATGCTGCCCTTGGTCGACGGGCTCGATGTGTGCCGCATTCTGCGCACCGAGTCGGACGTCCCGATTCTGCTGCTCACCGCCCGCACGACCGAGGAGGACATGCTCCTCGGCCTCGATCTCGGCGCCGACGACTACCTCACCAAGCCGTACAGTCCCCGCGAACTGGCCGCGCGCGTACGGGCGTTGCTGCGCAGGTCCAAGAAGACCGGCGGCACGGGGGAACCCGCGGTGCTGCGGGTCGGCGAGGTGCGGCTGGACACCGCGCGCTTCGAAGTCCGGGTGGAGGGGCGGCCGGTGGCGCTGACCGCCAAGGAGTTCTCCATCCTGGAGGCGCTGGCCCGTGAACCGGGCAGGGTCTTCACCCGGGCGCAGATCATCGAGCGGGTCTTCGGGTTCGACCGGGAAGTGCAGGAGCGGACCGTCGATGCGCACGTGATGAATCTGCGACGGAAGCTGGAGGTGGCTCCGGGCCGGGCCGGCCACCTGGAGACGGTGTACGGGCGGGGCTACCGTCTCGCGGACGGTTCGGGCTCAGCGCTCTCCTGAGGGGCCTCCTCCGGGAGCCGTGGGCAGTACGACGGTGAACGTCGTGCCTGCCCCGACCGCGCTGCGCACATCGATCGTCCCTCCGTGGTCGGTGACGATCTGGCGGGCGATGGACAGCCCCAGGCCGCTGCCGCCGGTCGTGCGGCCCCGTGCCGCGTCCGCCCGCCAGAAGCGGTCGAAGAGATGCGGCAGGTCCTTCGCCGCTATCCCCTTGCCGGTGTCGCGTACTTCCACGACGGCCGGTTCGCCGTCCGGGATCAGGGCCAGGGTCACGGTGCCGCCCGGGGCCGTGGCCCGCAGCGCGTTGCCGACCAGGTTGCCGACGACCTGGCGCAGCCGGTCCGGGTCGGCGGTCACGTGCACGGGCCGTGGCGCCTCCAGCTCAAGTCCGATGCCCAGCGCCTCGGCCTGGGCTCGATGGGCCCTGCGGCCGGTCTCCAGGAGCTCGCGCAGGTCGACCTCGCAGCGGTGGTAGGTGAGCGCGCCGGCCTCTGCCAGGGCGAGGTCCTGGAGGTCGTCCACGATCCGCTGCTGCAGCAACGCCTCCTCGTGGAGGGAGGCGAGCAGGTCGGGGGTCGGCTCGACGATCCCGTCCCGCAGAGCCTCCAGATAGCCGCGCAGATTGGCCAGCGGGGTGCGCAGTTCGTGTGCGATGTCACTGGTGAGGCGCCGCTGGCGTTCCTCGCCTGCCTGGATGGAGTCGGCCATGCGGTTGAAGGCGCCGCCGAGCTGCGCGATCTCGTCGCGGCCGGAGACGGGGACCCGCCGCCCCAGGTCGCCCTCGCCCAGCCCCTTCGCGGCGAGCGTCATGGCACGGACGGGGCGCAGTACGGCCCTGCTCAGGAGCAGGGCACCGAGGATGACCGCGAGGGCGACCCCCACAGCGACGGCCACGGTGGGCGCGGCGGCCAGGGTGGGCGGCGACTCGTCCCGGACACCGAGGCGGATCGACAGACGCGCGGGGGCGACGGAACCGACCCGCTCGTCGAACACCCGCTGCACACAGGTGGTGAACCGCGGCTCGGACTCGCATACCCGCAGTGCGTCGAGATCCTGCTGAATGCGCGGATCCGTTGCCCCGTCCGGCTCCTCGCACCCCGTGGGTCGGCGGTCCGTGCTGATCAGGGGGACACCCCGCTGGTCCGGCCGGGCCGTCGGCTCGGCCCCCGCCCGCGTGAGGCAGGCCGCGTACGCCACTGCGGCGCGGTAGTCGGCGATCGCCAGGGCGGCCTGCTTCAGCGAGAGCCGCGGTACCTGACCCTCAGGGAACCGCAGGACGGGACGCGGGTCGACCAGGACCGGGGGCTGACTGCTCGGCGCGCGGGGATCACGACCGGCGAGGGCGTCGGAGTCGGCGAGCAGTACTCCGGAATCCGTGGCCACCCGGACGCGCTGGCCGGTGTCCTTCGCGAGCCGGGCCACCGTCGGCGAGAGTCCGTCCCACGTGCCGTGCGCGAACCCGTACGCCCGGAGTTCGCCGGTGATCCGGGAGGACTCCTGCCGGCCGGCCGTGACGGTCTCCCGCACCTGGCGGTTCGCCTGGCGCAGGGTCAGCCACGCGGTGGCGGCGGTGGCGGCCATCGCGACCAGCATGAGCAGGGCGAGGACCCGGAGCCGGAAACTCATCGCGCGGAACTCCTTCTGGGTGGTGCCGGGTCAGGGGTGGTCTCGGCCGAGACCACCCCTGGTCCGTGCGGGATGCCACCGCACGGACGGTCACCGCAAGGACGGTCACCGTAGGAAAGGCCACCGTAGGAAAGGCCACCGTATGGAACCCCACCGGTTCCGGTCGGCTCACGTACCGGACAGCGCCTCCGTCGGTGACAGCCTGCTGGCCCGGACCGCCGGATACAGGCCGGCGATCATGCCGATGACGAGCGTCGAACCGATGCCCGCCGCGCTCGCCCACGGCGGGACGACCGTCGGCCAGTCGCGGCTGAGGGCGTATCCGGCCGTGATCAGCGTCCCGAGCGCCGTTCCGCCGAGCCCGCCGATCAGCGACAGCAGCAGGGACTCCGTGACGAACTGTGTGCGGATCTGCCCCCGCGTCGCTCCCAGGGCACGGCGCAGGCCGATCTCGGAGCGGCGTTCCAGGACGGAGATGACCATGGTGTTGCCGACACCGACCCCTCCGACCAGGAGTGCCACACCGCCGAGACCGAGCAGCAGGCCGGTGAGAGCCGACTCGGCGGCCTCGCGGGCCGCGAGAGCGTCCGAGGGGCGGGAGACCTGCACCTCGCCGGGCTTCTCGGGGTACGCCGTGGCCGCCAGCACCGCACGTACGGACGTGACCTGGCTGTCCTCGGCACGGACGTACACCGTCGAGGGACGGCCGTCGAAGCGGAGGTACCTCTCGGCTGCCGACCAGCCGACCAGAGCGGCACTGTCGATCTCCGGTGCGAGCGGTACCGGATCGAGGACGCCGATCAACGAGAACCAGCGCTCGCCGAGCCAGACCCGGGTGCCGGGGGTGTACACGTCGAGCCGCCGGGCGGCGGTCGAGCCGAGCACCACAGCCGGGTACTCCTCCGTCGCGGAGTCCAGCCAGCGGCCCTCGCGGACCTGCCCGCCGACGGCCGGCAGCAGATCGGCGCCGGCCGCCAGGACGTGCAGGGAGCCGGTGCGGCCGATGGCGATGCGTTCGTTGCGGTAGATGTCGGCACCGGTCTCGCCGGTGGCGGCGGCCTGTCGCACCGGCGGAACACGGCGGATCATCGCCACGGACTCCGGGGGAAGCTCGGCCGCGTCGCCGGCGAGGGTCCGGCCAGGGGCCACCCGCAGCAGATCCGTGCCGAGGGCGTCGAGCCGACGGTCGACCTCCGCCCGCCCGGAGCCGGAGATGCCGACCACCGCGATCATCGCGGCGACACCGATGGCGATGCCGAGCGCGGAGAGGAAGACCCGCAGCGGACGGGTCCGCAGGCCGGTGCCGCCGAGCCGTACGACGTCCACGGGACCGAGCCGCGCGGCACGCAGCCGCGCCGGCTCCGGGACCTGAGCGGTGGTGTCCGCGGACGTGGGCACCCAGGCGCGGAACTCCGGGGTCTCCGAATTCGGGGCCCCTGCCGCCGTGGGACGGGAGTCCGGGTCCTGCCCGGAGGAGTTCGTCGTGCGGTCCGTCACCGAGGTGCCCCGATCATCGTGCTCCGTGCCGTGTCGGCGACCAGACGGCCGTCGTGCATCTCGATGCGGCGCGGCAACCCGGCCGCGATGCCGCGGTCGTGGGTGATGACGACGACGGTCGTACCGGCGGCGTTCAACTCCCGCAGCAGGGTGAGGACGGTCGTGCCCGAGGCCGAGTCGAGGTTTCCGGTCGGCTCGTCCGCCAGCAGCACCGAGGGTCCGCCGACCACCGCCCGGGCGACCGCGACCCGCTGGCGCTCGCCTCCGGACAGTTGGTGCGGCAGGTGGTGCACGCGGTGGCTGAGCCCGACCCGTGCCAGCGCGGCCGCCGCCCTGGCACGGCGGCGGCGTATCGGCACGCCCGCGTAGAGCAGGCCGTCCGCGACCGAGTCGAGAACGCAAACGCCGACCGAGAGGTGGAACTGCTGGAAGACGAAGCCGATCCGGGTGGCCCGTAGTGCGGAGACCTCCCGGTCCGACAGGCTCGCCACGTCGTGGCCGTCGACCAGGACCCGGCCGGCGGAGGGGTGGTCGAGGCTGCCCATGAGGTTGAGCATGCTCGACTTCCCGGAGCCCGAGGGGCCGACGATCGCGACCAGTTCACCCCGTCCGATACGCAGACTCACGTCCCGTACCGCCGCCACGCCTCCGGGATAGGTCTTGGAGACCGCGTCGAACTCCACGACCGCCGTCACTCCGGGATCCTCACCTTCATGCCCTCGCGGACCGTGGGACCGCTGACCTCCACGTCGCCGTCGGCGAAGAGGCCGGTCCGCACGGCGACGAACCGGCCGTCCTCGGTCTCCAGGCCGTGCCCGCCCTCGGCGAGGGCGACCAGCGCGGCGACAGGGACGGCCAGCACGTCCTTGACCTCGTTGCCCACGTACTCGACCGTCACCGGGCCGCTCTCCAACCGCCCTATGGCCTTCTGATTCTCGATCGTGATGGTCACGGGAATCGTGGCGGCGGACTGTCCCGAGCCGCCCTCGCCGCCGCCGTCGGGCGTGGTCGCCCGCTTGCCCACCGAGGCCACCTTGCCCTTCACGGCTGTGCCGTCGGGCAGTTCGACCGTGACGGCGGACCCGCGTACGGCCCAGGAGGCGTCCGTGGCGGAGGCGTTGACGATCACCTTCCGGGCGGTACCGGTGTACGTGAGAGTGTTCTCGCCGGCCGCCGAGCCGAGTCGGGCGACGGCAGAGCCGATCCGTACCTTTCCGGCGGAGTGGATGACGTCGCCCACCCCGACCACGCCGGTCCCGGCCAGTCCGAGCGACTTCTGCCAACGCTCGACCGCCGCGGCGGTGCCGGTGGTGAATCGCTCGTCCACCGTGAAGCCGGTGTAGCCCAGGGCGGCCAGGTTGGTCTCGAACTGCAGGACATCCATGCCCCACAGTTCGCCCGGTGTCCGGGAGGCGCCGGTGTCTCCTGCGGTTCCGGTGCCCTCCGGCGCCGGTGAATTGGAGGGGCCCGGGGATTTGCCGTCCCCGGTGCTCGGCTGCCGTTCGCCCGGATCCTGGCCGTCCGCCGGCTCCCGCTGGTCCTCCTGGGTGGTCAGCCCGAGGCTCCGATACATCGGCAGCGGTCCGTACATGAGGATCACCGGCCGGTCGTCGACCCGGAGCAACTCGTCGCCGCGCTCCACCGTCGTGCCCTGCTCGGGCAGCCAGGTCACGGTCCCGGTCGCCTTGACGGGCAGCGGCAGTTCCGTTCCGTAGCCCAACTGGCCTTCCACCGTGGTGCGTTCGGTCAGTGTCTCCCGCGTCACCGATACGACGGAGCCGGTCCGGGGAGGGACACTCGGCCCCTTGTCCTCGTTGCCGCCGAGCTCGAGTGCGCCGACCACGGCGACCGCCGCCACGACGACTGCCGAGGCGATCAGCGCCGTACGCCGTCTGCGTCGGCCGCGAGGCGGAGGCGGCGCGGGAGCCGTCCCGTCCGCGTCATCGATCCGTGTCACTGTCTCCGTCATCGTCAGCCCTTGGCCGGGGGCTGGTTCGTCGGGTTGCCGGAGATCGGTGCGCAGACGCGCGTCGCGCGCTGCGCGCCGGCCGAGGTCTGGTCCCACTCGGGGATGTCCGAGTTGTTGTTCCGCTGGTAACCGTCGGGGCCGGGATCGGGGTAGTCGGGGGCACCGTTCTCCTGCATGCAGGCGGCGAAGTCTCGTGCGGCCTTGATCTGCGCGGCAGTGAGCTCGGGCCGGTTGGCATCCTCGATGCTCTCGGGAACGGTGGCCTTCTTGTCGGCGCACTTCTTCGACGCGTCGAGGAATTTCGGATCCTTCTTCAGGGCACGCGTTCCGTCGCCGAAGTCGACCTCGCCCCTCTCGTCCGGGTCCGGCGCGTCGACACCGTTGTCCCGCAGACACCGCACCCAGTCCCGCTGCGCCTTCACGTACGCGGCCACTTCGTCCCCGCCGCCCTGCTCACCCGTCGTCGTGGCCGAGGTGGACGAGTCCCCACCGCCCGCCGTCGGGACCTTCGAGCCACCGTCGTCGCCGCCGCAGCCGGTCAGCGTGAAGGCCACGACCGAGGCCACCGCGGCCAGTAATACCCGATTCGTCCTCATCGGTTCTCCTGCTCTCCTGTCGGACCGTGCGCGAATGCGACGGGCAGGCCGACCGTAGGACGGAGACGATGAAGAACCTTTGAAGAACCTGTCCGCCGATCATGTGGCTGATGGCCGTCGCGAAGGTCCGACGCCTGACCTGCGTGACCTGTGTGGCCCGCCTGGCCCGCCTGGCCGTTGCCGTGTCGCGCGGAGGCCGAGAGTCGGGGGCACTGGTGGACAGAACGCTCGTCCACCTGGGCTTTCATGGGCGGCCGGCCCGTGTGCGAAGCCATGGCAGCGGGCCGCGAGGGGGCATCGCGACGCATCGCCGTCGACAGCACGGTCCACCGCTGTCGTGACGACGCAGGCCGACCTGCCGGGTCCGGTCGGCCCCGGCCCGCTCAGTCCGCGAGGCCGACGGCAGGGACGTCCGGGGTGACGAACGCGGTGTCGGGGCGCCGCAGACCGCCCGCGTGACGACGTCGCACCGCCTCCGGTCGACCCGGACGACCGGACGGCGAGCAGACCCTCGGCGCCGGCCGGGGCGAAGGCGTCGCACCGGGGTCGTCCGGGCCGTAAGGGGCCAGGGGCGAGACAACGAACCAGCGCCCTACCCGTGGGTGGGTGTCAGCCGGCCACCGTCGAGGTGGACTCGGTGGATGCCCGGATGCAGGCAGCGCCCATCGCGGTGACAGCCGTCGGTCGACACCTCCGGTCCCACTCGTCGTCCGGTGACGGCGGCATCAACGGCCGCCGTGCTCGGTGATCTCACCCCGGCGGAGGCTCATGGCCCCGCGTCGACCGAATCGATCGCTTCCCGTCCGCGCCGCTCCCGGGCTCAGTCCCCCCGCTCGCAGCGGCTCCCGTTGAGCGTGAAGTCCACGGGTTCGGGGTTGTCGTAGCCCTGCCAGATGCCGAGGAAGCCCACGCCGAAGGTGCCGCCCGCTGCGACGGTCTTGTTGTAGTCGGCGGCGGTGACGGCGACCCGGGAGCCGTTCTGGTCGAAGGCGCCGTCCCACATCTGGGTGACGCGCTGGTCGGCCGCGTAGGTCCAGCCGACCTGCCAGCCGTCGACGGCCTTGGCAGAGGTGACGGTGAGAGTGGCCTGGAAGCCGCCGGGCCATTCGTTGACGATCTGGTAGCGGACGTGACAGGTGGCGTCGGGCGACTTGCCGGGGGCGACCGGCTTGTGGGAGACGCGGGCAGGCGTCGAGGAGTCGCCCTGGGGCTCCTCGTTGCCGTTGCCGCCGCCCTCACCCTTGTCGCCCTCGTCGCCGGAAGCGGTGTCCTGGGGCCGGGTGGTGCTCTGCAGTTCGGACCCGCCGCCGGACGGGGGCAGGGTCACCGGGAACCGCGGGTCCCGCTGCACCACCGACGACTCGCCGGCGGAGGTGCCGTCGGCGACCGTCTCGTCCTCGCCGAAGGGCATGAGGGAGACGACGAGCGCCAGCACGGAGACGAGGCCCGCTCCGGCGAGGATCCCGTTGCGGCTGAACCGGGGCTTTGCTTCCCTGCCCGGCGAGAGTCCCCGATCGGCGCCGGAGGCGTCAGCGCGCCCGGGGAGCAGCCCGGCGTCGGCCGCGCGGCGGCGACGCTCCAGATAGGCGAGTCCGCTCCAGCCGATCACGCCGTTGGCGAGCGCCGCGGGCAGGCCGCCGCCGTGCAGGCCGAGGCAGGCCGCGGCCTCGGCGCACTCCACGCAGGTGGCGAGGTGCCGCGACAGGTCGTCCGGGGTGTCGGTGCCGGGCGAACGGGTGACCGCGTCCAGCAGCCGGGCGTAGCTGCGGCAGTCGACGTGCATGGGCGTGTCGATCTGGCTGCGGTGGCACCGCTCCCTGAACAGCGTCCGCACCTGGTCGAGTTCGCTCCTGGCGACCTCCGGGTCCAGGCCGAGCCGGCGGGCCACCGAACCCAGCGGCAGCGACTCGACCTCGGCCAGCCACAGCAGGGCCGCGTCGGGCTCCTGCATGTCCCGCAGGGCACGCAGGGCGAGGGGGCGGTGCAGCGGTGGGCCGGTGTAACGCGCTGCCTTGTCCGAGTTGAGCCAGAGGCGCAGATCGGGGTCGAGCCGATGCCCCTGGCCGCCCGTCTCCCAGGCCGCGGCGCTGGTCCTGACCCAGGTCAGGAGGAACGGTATTCGGGGCAGCTGCAGAGCACGCCGTCCGACGCCGCGTTCACCCCACGCCTCGGTCTCCAGGGCGTGCGCCTCGTGCATGCCGTTCGTGAAGGCCTCGGTGGCCAGTTCGGTCGCCGCGGTCGAACCGGACGTGCACAGGTCGGCGTACGAAAGGACCGCGTCCCAGCATTCCGAAAACAGCGCGGCCTCGGCGGCGTCCTGGGGCTTCGGCAGGTCGGGCATGAGTCTCCTGCATCCACAGAGCGAGGGGGAAGTCCGCAAAAGTGGTCAACTACCCTTTTTCTCAAGGGAGTTGGGGGGACCACCTCGCGAACGCCCCAGAGCTTTTCACGGTTCCCGCACAACTGACAAGCCGCACCCTCAAAAGCGGTTACCAGTGGTCACACTTGTTGAGTTGTACGTACGCCGACCCCGATCGACTCAACCGCCACAGGAGTTACTGAACGGAAATCTCCTCGCCGGTCTCCGCGGCGGTCTCCACGCCGGTCTCCTCGACGGCCGGGAGGCTGTCCATGAAGGAGCTGACGGAGAAGACGGCGTTGCCGGGTCCGGGCGGGCCGTACCCGGGCGGCGACGACAGCCCGAACTCGTCCATCGTGGCGCGGTAGGCCTGCAGCAGCCGGATGTGGTACTCCAGCGGCGCGCCCTGCGGGTTGGCCTTGCCGAGCGGGGTCGTGGGCTCCGGGCACCAGGTCGTGAAGCGGGGCGTGATGCCGTGCGACATGAAGAAACGCAGGCCCTCGGTGGTCGACGCGATGGCCTCGTCGACCGTGGTGAACCCGAACGGCTCGGCCATCTCCACACCCGCCACGAAGTTGGGGATCACGTTGCGCGCGCCGAAGACACCCGCCGAGTCCAGGATGCGCTTGTGCCACTCGTCGCGGCCGACGTAGCGCTCCTTGCCGGGGCAGTACATCTTGAACAGGTACTCGTCCCACACCTCGTAGTTGGGGTGGTAGATCTTCACGCCGTAGTCGTGGAAGCGCTTGACGTCGTCAAGGGGCAGCGCCTGGGCGACGACCTTGCCGATCCAGCGGTCCGGGAAGCGCTCCTCGATGGCCTTGGCGTAGTGGCCGTAGAAGTCGGCCTCGTCACGGCCCGAGACCGTCTTGGTGATGGCGCCGCCGGTGAGGGTGTACGCGGTGGACGTCTTCGCCGTGTCGTACCGGTCGATGATCTCCAGCGCTTCGAGGACCTCGTCGACGTCCTTGACACCCGTGTACGGCCGGCCCGCCGCCTTGTGCTGGCGCCAGTTGTGGTTGATGTCGCAGTACTGGCACTCCTCCTTCGCGCCGAAGTACTGGCAGACGCGGAAGACGGTGAGGTAGATCAGGTAGCCCCACTGGATGGTCGGGGCCACCTCCATCACGGATTTCCCGTTGGAGAGCTTGTGCCGGTAGTACTCGGGCATGGGCGGGACGCCGACGTCCGCGATGCGCTTGCCGTCGAGGTAGAGACCGAGGAGGCCGTCCTCGTCGGACGCCACCCGGTAGGGCGAGGACGGGTTGACCCGTACGGAGACGACCGTGCGCCGCAGGTCGTACGGGCCGCCGGTGAGGATGATCTCCTCCGGCGGGCGGCGCAGGGCGGCCTCGCCCAGCTCGGGGAGGGTGCCGTGGTCGAAGGAGAAGATGAAGTACGACTTCGGCTTGACGTCGCCCTTCTCGTTGTCGCTCAGCGCGGAGGCGTCGAAGGCCACACCACCCCTGAGCAGGTCCTCCTTGAAGACGGCTTCCCGTGGCACATGCGGGAACCTCTCCATCAGGTCCTCCACCAGTGCGGTGCGGCTGCCCATCCCGTTCTCCTCGCTCCCGACGTCACGCAAGAGGTCGTCCGTCGTCGTTGTTCGCCTCCTCACGGTATGCCTCCGCCCGTGCGGAGGTGGGAGCGGGGCCCTCGGCGGGGCGCGCGGCGGCCCTCACCGCCCGTCGAGCGGGTCGTGGGGACGGAGCGGCGGGCAGGCCACGGTGTGGAGGAGCGGGCGGGCCAGGTATGGAGGAGAGAAGGTTGTCCGTCTAAGTCGCGGTGCCGCCGCCGAGGGCCCACCGGGCGTCAAGGGCCCGACTCGGCCCGGCCCGACTCGGCTCGGCTCGGCTCGGCTCGGCGACGAAGGCCGCGTGACGGTTCTTCGCCGACGCGGCCTCGTGGCACCGCTTCGTCGACGCGGCCGTGTGACGCGGCCGGATGTGGGCATGCCCCGCCTCCACCTCACCCCGCTGGGCGGCAGACAGGCGCGGCGGTGTCCGCCGCTCCGCAACGGCACCCGTCCCAGCATGTACGCGGGGCCGAGGCGTACCCGGGTCGTACGCGCCCGCCGTCGGCGCGGCGGTCACGCCATGCGTTCCAGCGCCGCCCGGTCGAGCGCGTGCGCCAGCTCGCGTCCGGCGGCGAGCCGTTCGGCCTCCTGGGTGACCGCGAGGCCGAGGCGGGCGACCTCGTTGCCCTGGGAGCCGGCGAGGTGGGGGGTGACGAAGGCGTTCGGCAGGTCGAGGAGCGGGGAGTCGGCGGGCAGCGGCTCGGGGTCGGTGACGTCGAGGATCGCGGAGAGCCGCCCGGCACGCAGCTCGTCGATGAGCGCGTCGTGGTCGACGAGAGCGCCGCGCGCGGTGTTCACGAGGACCGCCCCGTCGGACATCAGGGCGAGTGCGCGGCGGTCGATGAGCCGGTGGGTCTCGGGGGTGTCCGGGGCGTGCACCGTGACGATGTCGCAGGTGCGCAGCAGGTCGTCGAGCGGCAGCAGGGTTACGCCGAGGGCGGCGGCCCCGGCCTCGTCGACGTAGGGGTCGGTGAGGCTCACCCGCAGGTCGAAGGGGCGCAGCAGTTCGATGACCCGCCGGCCGATGCGGGAGGCGCCGATGACGCCGACGCGGCGGCCGTGGTTGCCGATGCCGGGGACGAACCCCCAGCCCGGCGAGACCCGCTCGGTCCGCAGGCGTTCGCGGCGGCCGAGGATGTCCTTGCCGGCGAGCAGGACCATGGCGAGCGTGTACTCGGCGACGGGCAGGGCGTTGGCGGTGGCCGCCGTGGAGACGGCGATCCCGCGCTCCCAGACGGCGGGGGCGACGAACCCCTTCACCGAGCCCGCCGAGTGCAGCACCGCCCGCAGTTTGGGCGCCGCGTCCAGGACCGCCTCGTCGATGCGGGGGCAGCCCCAGCCGGTGACCAGCACCTCGGCCTCGGCCAGTACCTCCCGGACCTGGGGATCGGTGAAGTCCTCGGCGACCAGGGCGGGATCGATGTCCACGCTCTCGCGCAGCCGGGACAGCACCTCCGGCGGGAAGACCTGCGGAACGTTCTCGGCCGTCATGGCGAACAGAGCGAGCGGACGCGCGGGCAAGGAAGGACCTTCCGGCTGGGAGAGGGCGAGGTCAGGCGACAGCAACCGCTCTCTACGGTAGGCAGGCGCTCGCGACAGGGTCAATGAACGGGAACCGGGACGAAGCGGCGAGGATGGCCCCGACAGCTACGGCTCGCGGATCGCGGAGGACACCGAGCATGACGACGGAGACCCTGACCAACTGGGCCGGGAACATCACGTACACCGCGAAGGAGCTGCACCGGCCACGCTCCGTGGACGCGCTGCGCACCCTGGTCGCGGGCAGCGAGAGAGTGCGGGTGCTGGGCAGCGGGCACTCGTTCAACGAGATCGCGGAGCCCGGCCCCGAGGGTGTCCTGCTCTCCCTGACCGGGCTGCCGCCGGCGATCGAGGTGGACACGGCGGCCCGTACGGTACGGGTCGGGGGCGGTGTCCGGTACGCGGAGCTGGCCCGCGGGGTGCACGCCCACGGTCTCGCCCTGCACAACATGGCCTCCCTCCCGCACATCTCCGTGGCGGGCTCGGTGGCCACCGGCACCCATGGTTCCGGCGACGGGAACGGTCCACTCGCGGCGGCCGTCCGCGAGGTCGAGCTGGTCACGGCGGACGGTACGACGCTGACGCTCACGCGCGGCGACGACCGCTTCGGCGCGGCGGTCACCTCGCTGGGCGCCCTCGGTGTGGTCACCGCGCTCACCCTCGACCTGGAACCGGCCTTCGAGGTGAGCCAGCACGTCTTCGGTGAACTGCCCCTGGCCGGGCTGGACTTCGCGGCCGTGTCGGCGTCGGCGTACAGCGTGAGTCTCTTCACCCGCTGGCAGCGCTCCGGTTTCGACCAGGTGTGGGTCAAGCGGCGCTCGGACCGGTCCCACACGGATTTTCCGTGGGCCGCGCCCGCGACCGAGGCGATGCACCCGGTGCCGGGGATGCCGGCGGTGAACTGCACCGAGCAGTTCGGGGTGCCCGGCCCGTGGCACGAGCGGCTGCCGCACTTCCGGGCCGAGTTCACACCGAGCAGCGGGGACGAGCTGCAGTCGGAGTATCTGCTGCCGCGCTCGTTCGCGGTGGACGCCCTGAACGCGCTCGACGGCATCCGGCACACCGTGGCGCCGGTGCTGCAGGTCTGCGAGGTCCGGACGATGGCCGCCGACGAGCAGTGGATCGGTCCCGCCCACGGCCGGGACACGGTCGCGCTGCACTTCACGTGGATCGCGGACGCGGCGCCCGTACTGCCGGTGGTGCGGCGGGTGGAGGAGGTGCTCGCACCGTTCGAGGCACGGCCGCACTGGGGCAAGGTGTTCACCGCGCCGGCGGCCGAACCGGGGCGGCTGTACCCCCGGCTGGGTGATTTCCGCAGGGTCGCCGACGGGCTGGACCCGGCGGGCAAGTTCCGCAACACCTTCGTACGGGACGTGCTCGGCGCATGAGGCCGGTCGGCCCGCACGGCCCTCACCTGTCGACTCGCCCCACGGTCGGTCTCCGGCCACGGGGCGCGGGGTCGCCGGGGGACTTCGTAAACCCCCTTTCCTAACCCCTTGTCGAAAGTCTCTCCGCGCCATAGCCTGGCGCGGCGCCGGGGCAACAGGCCTCGTCATGGCCTGGAGGGATCGAGGGGATCATGTCGTCGGTGAAGCGCACCTCACGCGACATCCGCACCGCGAACCGCTATGAGGTGCTGCGGCAGATCATCGCCAAGTCTCCCACCTCCCGGCAGGAGCTGGCGGCGGCCACCGGGCTGAGCCTGGCCACGGTCGCCACGCTCGTCGGAGAGCTGCTCGACCTCCGCATGATCACCGAGGTCGGGTTCGAGGACTCGGCCGGGGGCCGCCCCCGCGGACTGGTCGCCGTCAACGCGTCGGGGGGCGCGTTGATCGGCGTCGACATCGCGGAGACGTACGTCCATGTCGAGCTGTTCGACCTGGCGCTGAACGTCCTGGCCCGTGCCGAGGAGGACGTCCGCGCCGGCGAGAGTCTGCCCGAGCAGATGGTGGGCCATGTCGCCGCCGCCGTCGGCTCGGTGGTCGCGCAGGCCGGTATCGAGGGCGCCCGGGTGCTGGGCGTCGGGGTGAGCGTGCCGGGGCAGGTGGACCGCGCCACCGGCATCTCGGAGTACGCGCCCAACTGGGACTGGCACGACGTGCCGCTGCTCGACCTGCTGACCGAGCACATCGCCTATCCCCTGTACCTGGACAACCCGCTGCGCGCTGTCGCGGTGGCCGAGCTGTGGTTCGGGGCCGCGCGGGGGCGCGGGGACGCCGTGATCGTCAACCTCGGGACCGGTGTGGGCGCCGGGCTCGTCCTGGGCGGCGGGCTGCACCGGGGGGTGAGCAACAGCGCCGGGGAGTGGGGCCACACCACGATCGTGCTGGACGGCCGACTGTGCCACTGCGGCAACCACGGATGCGTGGAGACGTATGTCGGCGCTCCCGGGATCATGCTGAACCTCCGGGAGCTGAGCCCACGCAGCACGCTGCTCCGTCCCGAGGACCAGACGGCCACCATCGCGGCGCTCGCGCAGGGGGTGGCCCGGCAGGACCCGGTGGCGGTCAAGGTGGTACGTGACACCGCCCGCTACCTGGGCGCGGGGATCGCCGACCTGGTCAATCTGTTCAATCCCGAGGTGGTCGTGCTCAGCAGCTGGGTCGCGGCCGCCCTCGGCGAGCCCCTGGTCGCGGAGGTGCGCGAGGCCGTCGCCCGGCACGCGCTGCCGCGTCCGATGGCCGCCACCGAGATCGTGCTCTCCCTGATCCCCACGGACCCGGCGTGCCTGGGCGCGGCGACGTTCGCGCTCGAAGGCGCGCTCCAGTCGGTCGGGCAGAAGCCGGGCAAACGCACCGCCCCCACAAGGGACAAGCCCGTCGTCCGACACCGAGGGCGACCCGAAGAGCGCGCACGGCTACACCAGCACCCCTGAGCCGAGGGCCGCCGGACCCTGACCCCGGCGGCCCTCACCTCCCTCGTCAAGCCCTTTGCACCGCACGGACGTTCGGAACACCGAACCGAATACAACGCTTCGAACAGACTTCGTCCAACCCCTTGCCGAAGCCTTAGCCGAAGGTTAACGTCCCGCACCGCAAGCCTCTTTGAGCCACTGAGTCAACTGGCGCTGAGCCGCAGAGCCACTTCAGGCACAGAGCCGCAGCCGTACTCGAGACAAGGACGTCAGCATGTCGGCAATGAGCAACAGCAACTTCGACCGCCGCTCCGTACTGCGGGCCGCCATGGGTCTGGCCGCCGCCGGCGGTCTGGCCGCATGCGGCGGCAACACCGGGCGCAGCAACGGCGGGGGGTCGGGCGCCGGTCTCACGCAGTACTTCCACGCGTACGGCGAGGCGGGCACCGAGCAGGCCATCAAGAAGTACGCGAAGGCCTACAAGGGCGCCAACGTGACCACTCAGTGGATCACCGGCTCCAACTTCGAGAGCAAGCTCTTCGCCTCGCTGCTCACGGACAAGGCCCCCGACTGCTTCGAGTTCCACCCGCAGCTGCAGATGATCGAGAGCGGCCAGGTCGCCGACCTGAGCGACCTGATCAACCCGGTCAAGGACGACTTCAACCCGGCCGACATCGCTTCCCACACGGTCGACGGGAAGATATACGGCATCCGGATGATCGACGACCCCCAGTTCTTCTTCTACCGGCCGTCGCTGTTCGAGAAGGCCGGTGTCGAGGTCCCGCAGACGCTGGAGGAGCTGATCGAGGCCGCCGCCAAGCTGACCACGGACAAGGTCAAGGGCGCCTACCTCGGCAACACCCTGCACTCGATGATCAACCCGCTGATCTGGTCGGCCGGCGCGCAGCACCTCGACGACAAGAACCAGATCGCCTACCACACGGACGCGGTCGTCGACGGCTTCAAGCAGCTGCGCAAGCTGTTCACCAGCGGTGACCTGCTGCTCGACGCGCCGACCGACTTCTGGGACCCGTCCGCGCTCAACCAGGGCCTGACCGCGATGCAGTGGTGCGGTATGTGGGCGATGCCGCAGATGCAGGAGGCGCTCGGCGACGACCTCGGCATCTTCCCGTTCCCGAAGGTCGGCGACGCGGGCAAGCAGTCCGTCTACAACGGCGGCTGGTCGATGTTCGTCAACGCCAAGGGCAAGAACCTCGAAGCCACCAAGGAGTACGTGAAGTGGCTGTGGATCGACCAGAAGGAGTACCAGGAGGACTGGGCGCTCTCCTACGGCTTCCACATCCCGCCGCGCACCTCGATCGCGGCGTCGGCCGACAAACTGAAGTCGGGTCTGCCCGCTGAGGGCGTCAAGCTCTTCAACGAGTACGGCAACTTCGACAACATCGGCTGGACCCAGGCGAGCATCACCGCCCTGGAGGACGTCCTCGCCAACTCGGTGCGCAAGGGCAGCGACCCGGACAAGGAACTCACGAAGGCCGACGCGAAGGTCAACAAGGAACTGAAGAAGCTCTTCGGATAGGCCGGCGGACAGGTACTCACGACATGTCGACCATCACCAAGGACGGCGTCTCCAGCCCCGCCCCGGCGAAGGCCTCCCCGGTCAAGCCGCGGCGGGGGCTGCGGGGCTCCCCCACCTTCAACTTCTGGCTCTTCACCGGGCCGTTCCTGATCGGCCTGGCGGTCTTCGTCTATCTGCCGATCCTGTGGAGCCTGTATCTGTCGTTCTTCGAGGCCCGTTTCACGGTCACCCCGAGCACGTTCGTCGGCGTCGACAACTATGTGACGATGCTGACCGACGAGGACTTCATGGGCTCCCTCGTCACCTTCACGGTCTTCGCCGTCTTCATCGTGCCGACCACCTGGGCGGCATCGCTGGGGCTGGCGCTCATGGTGAACCGGCTGCGGTTCATGCGGGCGTTCTTCCGCTCGGTGTTCTTCCTGCCGACGGCGGTCAGCTATGTCGCCGCCTCCCTGGTCTGGAAGATGTCGATCTTCAACGGTGTCCGCTTCGGCCTCGCCAACACCTTCCTGGGCCTGTTCGACATCGACAACACCGCATGGCTGGCCAGCCCCGACCCGCCGTGGTACTGGCTGGTCATCCTGAGCGTGCGTCTGTGGCTCCAGGCCGGCTTCTACATGATCCTCTTCATCGCGGCCCTGCAGAACATCCCGCAGGAACTGTACGAGGCCGCCTCGATCGACGGCGCGAAGCCCGGCTGGCAGACCTTCTGGCACATCACCCTGCCGCAGCTGCGGGCGACCTCCACCGCCGTGATCCTGCTGCTGCTCGTGGCGGCGTACCAGGCCTTCGACGAGTTCTTCAACCTGTTGTCGAAGACCACCTGGGGCAGGCCGCCCCTGGTCGAGCTGTACTACAAGGCGCTCGGTGACAGCCAGGACTACGGCGCGGGCAGCGCGGGTGCGCTGATCCTCACCGTACTGATCTGCCTCGTGACCCTGCTTCAGGGCAAGTTCCTGGGATTCGGAAGGGGTGAGGAGTCCAAGTGACCACCACCACGACACCTCCGGCGGACCGGGTGGACACGTCGGCCAAGACGCGTCGCGTCCGGACGGGAAGTGTGATCGGCTCGACCGGTCTCTACATCGCCACCGGCTTCGCCGCGCTTCTCTTCCTCATCCCGTTCTATCTGATCGTCCGCAACGCGCTGATGACGGACCCGGAGATCACGGGCGAGGAATGGAAGTGGTTCCCCACCGACATCCAGTGGGGAAACATCAGCGAACCGTTCGACGACCCGTCGGTCGACTTCGCGCGCTCGCTGTGGAACTCCGCGGTCGTCGGCGTCCTGCACACCGTGGGCACGCTGCTCGTCTGCTCGCTGGCCGGCTACGGCCTGGCCCGAATCCCGTTCAAGCACGCCAACAAGGTCTTCTACGCCGTCCTCGGCACCCTGATGGTCCCGACCGCCGTGACCTTCGTTCCCAGCTTCGTGCTGGTGTCGTCCCTCGGCTGGATCGACACCTACCGGGGTCTCATCATTCCGGGCCTCTTCAGTGGTTTCACCTGCTTCCTGTTCCGGCAGTACTTCCTGGGGTTCCCCAAGGAGCTGGAGGAGGCGGCGCGTGTGGACGGGCTCGGTTACATGGGCGCGTACTGGCGGGTCGTCGTACCCAACTCGCTGAACTTCTTCGCCGCGATGGCGACGATCACGTTCATCAGCGGGTGGAACTCCTTCCTGTGGCCCCTGGTCATCGGCCAGGACCCGAGCGCGTGGACCGTCCAGGTCGCGCTCTCTAACTACATGACCGGTCAGACCGTGAACTTCCACCTGATCTTCATGGCCACGGCCATATCGATCCTGCCCCTGGTGTTCGTCTTCCTCTTCCTCCAGCGCTGGCTGGTGCAAGGCATCGCGCAGACTGGCATCAAGGGTTAGGAAACCAGCAAGGAGACCGATGTCTTTCCGCACCACCGGCACCACCACCAGCAGCACCGGCACAGCCGTCGACTACGTCGAGGACGTCTCGCCGGGCCGCGGGGCCCTGCCGCCCCGCGCCTGGTACGCGTCCTCGGACGCCGAGTCCCTCTCGCTGAACGGGAGCTGGCGCTTCCGGCTCTCCCCCACCGCCGACGCCGAGGACGACTCGTTCGCGGCCGAGGGGTACGACGCCGGGGGCTGGGCCGAGGTGACCGTGCCGGGCCACTGGGTGCTGCAGGGCGACGGGGCCTTCGGCGCGCCGATCTACACCAACCACCTGTACCCGTTCCCGGTGGACCCGCCGAGGGTGCCGTCGGAGAACCCGACCGGTGACCACCTGCGGTCCTTCGACCTGCCGGAGGGGTGGCCCGCGCTCTCGGAGGGCGGGGCGGTGCTGCGCTTCGACGGTGTGGAGTCCTGCGCCAGGGTGTGGCTGAACGGCACGGACATCGGTGAGTTCAAGGGTTCCCGGCTGCCGCACGACTTCGCGGTCGGGCACCTGCTGAAGCCGGCGGGGAACGTCCTCGCCGTCCGGGTCCACCAGTGGTCTGCGGGTTCCTATCTGGAGGACCAGGACCAGTGGTGGCTGCCCGGCATCTTCCGGGACGTCACCCTGCTGCACCGCCCGGCGGGCAGCGCCCTCGACTTCTTCGTGCACGCCTCCTACGACCACGTCGGCGGCATCGGGACCCTGTGTGTCGACTCCGACGTCGACGGCCGGGTCCTCGTGCCCGCCCTCGACATCGATGTCGCGACCGGCGAGCCGGTGACGGTCCCGGTCGAACCGTGGACCGCCGAGACGCCCAGGCTGTACGACGGTGAGCTGGTGACCGAGGGCGAGCGGGTCCCGCTGCGCATCGGCTTCCGCACGGTCGTCCTCGAAGACGGCCGGCTCTTGGTCAACGGGAGGGCGATCCTGTTCAAGGGCGTCAACCGCCACGAGTGGCACCCGCGCAAGGGCCGCGCCCTCGACCTGGAGACCATGCGCGAGGACGTGCTGCTGATGAAGCGGCACAACCTCAACGCGGTCCGCACCTCGCACTACCCGCCGCACCCGGCCTTCCTCGACCTGTGCGACGAGTACGGCCTCTGGGTGATCGACGAGTGCGACCTGGAGACCCACGGCTTCACCGAGCAGAACTGGCGGGACAATCCCGTCGACGACGACCGCTGGACCCCGGCCCTCCTGGACCGTGCGGCCCGTATGGTCGAGCGCGACAAGAACCACCCCTCGGTGGTCATCTGGTCCCTCGGCAACGAGGCCGGCACGGGCCGCGGCCTCACCGCCATGGCCGAGTGGATCCACGGCCGTGACGGCTCACGCCTGGTGCACTACGAGGGTGACTGGGACTGCCGCGACACCGACATCTACTCCCGGATGTACGCCGACCACGCCGAGACCGAGCGCATCGGCCAGGGCCTGGACGGCGGCACCCACAAACGCCGCGGGCTCCCCTTCATCCAGTGCGAGTACGGCCACGCCATGGGCAACGGCCCCGGCGGCATCGCCGACTACCAGCGCATCTTCGAGGCCCACGACCGCATCCAGGGCGGCTTCGTCTGGGAGTGGATCGACCACGGCGTCACCCACCCCGAGCTGGGCTACGCCTACGGCGGCGACTTCGGCGAGGAGCTGCACGACGGCAACTTCGTCTGCGACGGCCTGGTCTTCCCGGACCGGACGCCGTCCCCCGGCCTGATCGAGTTCAAGAAGGTCATCGAGCCGGTCCGCATCGAGGGCGACGGCCCGGCCGGCACGGTCCGGGTGCGCAACGCGTTCGACTTCGCCGACCTGTCCTCGCTGGCCTTCGAGTGGGCGTACGAGATCGACGGGAAGACGGTGGAGGCGGGCACCCTGTCGGTGCCGTCACTGAAGCCCGGCGAGTCGGCCGAGGTGAAGCTGCCGCAGCCGCCGACCGGCGGACCGGCCGGCGAGGCGCTGTGGACCGTACGGGCCCTGCTGGCCGAGGACACGGCCTGGGGCAAGAAGGACCACCAGGTCGCGTGGGCTCAACTCCCGCTCGTGGAACGGCCCTTGCCTGCCGTGGCGCCGGGCGACGGTCCCGCGGCGAGCGAGAAGCTGATCTATCTCGGCCCGGCCTCCTTCGACGTCCGCACGGGCGCGCTGAAGACCATCGGCGGCGTCGATGTGACCGGGCTGCGCCTGGACGTGTGGCGGGCGACCACCGACAACGACGAGGGCGAGTGGAACGGCGGCACCTGCTACAGCAAGCTGTGGCGGGAACTCGGCCTGCACCGCATGCAACACCGCCTGGACGGGGTTGAGTTGGGCGCCGACACGCTGACCGTACGGACGCGGGTGGCGCCGGCCGCCCGGGAGGTCGGTCTGCGCACGACCTACCGGTGGACAGCCGACGACACCCGGCTGAAGCTGACCGTGTCGGTGGAGCCGGAGGGCGACTGGACCGTGCCGCTGCCGAGGCTCGGCATCTGCTTCGGGCTGTCGTCCGCCAACCATGTGAAGTGGTACGGCGGCGGTCCCGGCGAGGGCTACCCGGACACCAAGTCGGCGTCCATGGTGAGCCGTCACCACTCCACGGTGGACGAGCTGCAGACCCCGTACGTCCGCCCGCAGGAGAACGGCGCCCGCCCCGACGTGCGTTGGGCGGAGCTGGGCGGCCTGCGGATCGACGGCGACCCGGAGTTCTGGTTCACGGCCCGCCGCTGGACCACCGAACAGCTGGACACCGCCGCGCATCTGACGGACCTTCAGGCCGGTGACACGGTGTGGGTGAACCTCGACCACGACCTGATGGGCATCGGCTCCCAGTCCTGCGGACCGGGCCCGCTGCCGCAGTACCACCTGACAGCCGGGCCGACGGAGTTCTCGTTCGTGTTCTCGACGACGAAGTCGTAGGGCGGTCGACGCAAAAGCGGCCGGTCGGCTATCGAGCCGACCGGCCGCTTTCTTCCGTGTTCACCACGACGGACGGGGGTTGCCGGGCCGCCGGGCTACGGGCAGCTGATGCGGGTGTCTCCGGGGTCCGTCGTGCAGGTGTCGGTGCCCAGCCCGCCGTTGGCGGTGTCGTTGGCGGGGATGTTGTCGACGGTGTCGAGGCGGTCGTTGCCCGCGTTGCCGATCAGGTTGTCGTTGCCGGGGCCGCCGTTGAGGGTGTCGTTGCCTCCGGCACCGTCGACGCGGTCGTTGCCGAAGTTGCCGTACGCCGTGTCCGTGCCCAGGCCGGCGTTGATGGTGTCGGCGCCGCCGAGGCCGCAGATGACGTCGTTTCCGCTGGTGCCGGTCATGGTGTCGTCGCCGCTGGTGCCGATGCGGGTGCAGCCTCGGGAGTTGGCGACCGCGGTGGTGGCCGTGGCGGTGTTGTCGGCGGGGTCCGGGTCGGTCTGGGTGGCGCTCACGGTGGCCCGGTCGGTGAGGGTCCCCGTCGCCCTGGGTTCGACGACGACCGTCACCGTGGTGCTCGCGCCGCCGGCGAGGGTGCCGAGGGCACAGGTCGCGCCGGTGGCGGAGGTGGTGCAGGTGCCCTGGCCGGGGGTGGCCGAGACGACGGTGGCCGCGGGGCCGGTGACGGTGTCGGTGAGGCTGACGCCGGTGGCCGAGGTCGTGGCCGTGGTGTTGGTGACCGTCACGGTGTAGGTGGCGCGGTCGCCGATGCTGACCGTGGCGGTGCCGGACTTGGTGACCGAGAGGTCGACGCCGGTGGGCTGCGGGGCGCCCTCGCCGCCGAGGTAGCGGGCCAGACCGCGCAGGCCGTCGCCGTTGCTGCCGAAGGCGACGGTCTTGCCGTCGGGCTGGAGGGCGAGGCCGTACGCGCTGTCGCCGGCGCCGAAGTCGGTGGTGGTGCGGCCGTTCGTGCCGAATCCGGTGTCGAGGGTGCCGTTCGCGTGGAAGCGGGCCAGCGCGAAGTCGCCGCCCGCGGTGCCGCCGGCCACGATCCGGTCGTCCGGCTGGACCACGAGGTCGTTCACGGCTGAGCCGGTGCCGAAGTCGGTGGTCGCGACGCCGCCGGTACCGAAGCCGCTGTCGAGGCTCCCGTCGAGGTTGTAGCGCACGAGCGTGAAGCGGCCCCCGGTCCATCCGGAGGCGACGATCTTCCCGCTCGACTGCACGACCACCGCCTCGCCCCAGTTGTATCCGCCCAGGTCCGTGGTGACCTTGCCGTCGCCGCCGAAGGTGGTGTCGAGGCTTCCGTCGGGGTTGTAGCGGGCCAGGGCGAAGTCGAAGGAGGTCTGACCCACGTCACCGATCATGACGATCTTGCCGTCGGGCTGGAGGGCCAGGTCGCGCGCGGTCGCGCCGACGCCGGGCGTGTCGGAGAGCGAGGTGGTGACCACACCGTCACCGCCGCCGAAGGCGGGGTCCGGGCTCCCGTCGGGCAGATACCGGACGAGCCCGAACAGGCCGCCGGCCCTGGCGCCGGCGACGATCCTCCCGTCGGGCCGCACCGCGACACCGGCCGCGTCCTCGGCGCCGCCTGCCAGGCCGGGGCTGACCCAGCCGTCACCGCCCCCGAAGGAGGTGTCGACGCTGCCGTCGGTGTTGTAGCGGGCCACCGTGAACCAGCAGCAGCCCGCGAACTCGTCGTCGGTCTCCTGGTGGCGGCCGACCACGACGATCTTCCCGTCGGGCTGGACGGCCACCCCCTGGGCCACGTCGTCGCCGCCCTCGAAGTCGGTCAGCACCTCGCCGTCGGCACCGCCGCCCGTACCGCCGAAGGAGGTGTCGACGCTGCCGTCCGGGTTGTGCCGCAGCACGGCGAACTCGGCGTCGAGGTTGTCCGGGTCCTGTTCGAAACCGACCGAGACGATCTTGCCGTCGGCCTGGACCGCCACGTCCTGACCGTCGGCGAAGGAGGGGGTCGTGATGCTGACCTTTCCGCCGGTGCCGAACGTGGTGTCCAGGTCACCGGGGGCGGCGAAGGCGCCGTGGGGCACGGCGACGACGAACGCCAGCGCCGTGGCCAGGACGGACACGGCGCGCAGAGGTCCCCGTAGGGAAGCAATGATGGACATGCCGTCAGCGTCCGGACGTTGCCGTGGCACCAGGGGACGGCTGGCCAGCGGATCGGCTCACTGGTCACGGACTTCCACCCGGCCGGGTGAACGACCGGCCGGTACGAGACCTCGCCACGCCCGCACGACGAGCGCCGGCCGCCCACGGGCGTACGCCGCCCCGAAAGAGAAAGGTGCCGAGGACGGCACGCGTGATCCGCCCCGGCGGAGCTGCCGGAGCCCGTCCTCGCGGTCGGGCCCCTTCCGCAGACGTGCGGAACGGAGGGCGCGGGCCGGTGGGGGCTTGTTATGCGGTTCCCCGCGCCCCTGGCGGGGCGCGGGGACGGCTTCAGTGGTCCGCGCAGCACGGTGTCGGTTCCGGTACCTCGAAGGGGACGAGGGTGCCGCCGACGGCGGGCATGGCGGTGAGGACCAGTTCGCCGGCGCGCCAGTGCGGTCGCACGTGATCCTGTGTCATGAGCCTGGTGTCCGGCGACGGTCGGCCGGGTGAGCCCAGGACGGTCACGCGGGAGATCGCCGACCGGTCGAGGACGTCCGCGATCGTCAACGTGCCGGTCAGGGCCGTGACGCCGGGATAGATCACGGCGCGGCCGATGGCGTCCGGGGTTCCGGGCACCACCTCGTGGTCACGGGCCGCCAGCCGCTCCTGGACGGTGCTCAGGAGCGGCCCGGACGGCACCGCCAGGGACAGGGCGACCCGTGGCCGGTCCCCCCGCACCAGGTGTGTGCACCCGAACGTGCCCTCGGGGAGGGCGAGTTCGGCTGCCAGCGTGTGGAGCAGGTGATCGGCTGCGCGCAGGTCCCCGACCTCCGCGTCCACGGTGAGGGTGTACGGCGTCACGAGGGCAGGACCCACACCGGGTTGGAGTAGAACCACAGGTCGCGCCACGGGTCGGCGTCACCGACGACGTCGAGGGCGGGGCCCGCCGGGTCGACCGCCGCGCCCATCGCGCCGACGGCCGAGCGGTTGCCGTCGCTGCCGCGCAGCCGCACGTAGAGCGGGCGGTCGACCCGGCCGAGTTCGTAGGTGAGCCGGACCGTGCCGGTGGACTTGTTCACCTCGTACGTCTTCACGACCTTCGCCGTCGGCGCGGTGAACGTGTCCTTGTCGGCGGGCGCGCCCGTCACATCGCCCCGGATGACATCCACACGGGCCAACTGCGGTATGAATCCCGCCCAGTTGGCGCCGCCGGCCAGGGCCACGTCGACCGTCAGGGTGGCCTTGGTGCCCTTCTTGACGTGCAGGGCGCCACCCAGGGTGGCCCAGCGGCCGCCGCCCAGGACGCGGACGTCGAGGCCGCTGAGGAGTCCTCCGTGGTCGACCCAGATGCGGCCGGCGCGGATGCCGTCCATGACGGCGGCGTAGGAGAAGCCGTCGGCGCCGACGTGCGTGCGACTGTACTGGCCGGGCCAGTAGTCGCCCTCGGTGAGGTCGATCTTCCCGCCGTAGACCGGGTCGTTGTGCTTGCCGTTGGCCTCGTAGGCGCTGTTCGGGCCGCGGACGGCGGTGTCCGTGTAGACGTTGTGCGAGTCGGAGTTGGCGGTGATCCACCAGGGCTTGCCCTCGGCGAGCAGGCTGTCCCAGAGACCGCCGACGGTTGCGGTCATCCAGTCGAAGCCACCCCACGTGCGGTAGCTCTCCAGCGGGTAGCCGGCGAAGGAGTTGACGCCCGGACTGCCGTCGTACAGTCCTCGGGCCCGGCCCATGCCGGTGTCCGCCCGGATCCCCGCGGCCTGGTGGCCGGGGGCGCCCTCCATGCCGACGGCGATCCGGTGTCCCGGCGTGGCGTCGCGCCAGGCACGGATCTCGTGCGGCGAGTCGATGCCCTTGCGCGCGGGGTGGTTGGCGAGCATCAGGGCGTCCCTGACCTTGCGGCTCCGGACCTGCCGGGCGAGGAAGTCGAGGCCGGCGACGGCGAGTGCCTCGTTGGCGGGCGTCGAGTCGGAGGCGCCCTTCACACTGCCGTCGTAGCCGGTCTCGAACTGCTTGAGGACGGAGACCTCGTGCTTGCCCGGGTGCACGAAGACCGTGCCGTGCTCGGCCCCCGGGATGTTCCACTCCAGGCCCTGGAAGACGAGGGTGTCCCCGTACGCGGTCCGGGCCTCCTTGATGTCCGGGTTGACCTTCTCGACGCCGATCTTGGCGTGGGTCGCGTTGCCGTGGTCGGTGATGACCATCCAGTCCATGCCGTGTCTGGCGCCCTGGCGGACCTGGTCGACGACGCGGTACTTGCCGTCGTTGCTGTACTGCGTGTGGATGTGGTGGTCGCCGGCCAGCCACAGGAAGCCCTTGCGCCTGCGGCTGTCCGGGGCGGCGTACGCGGGGGCGGTCGCCGCCGCCTGGCCGAGGACGCTCGCGGC
>NZ_LRTR01000839.1 GCF_001550375.1 Streptomyces europaeiscabiei
ACCGTGCGCCTCCACCACATCCACATCCGCCGCCGACAACCCCGCATCAGCCAACGCCGCCCGAATCACCCGCTGCTGGGAAGGCCCGTTCGGAGCCGTCAGACCGTTCGACGCACCGTCCTGATTGATCGCCGAACCACGCACCACCGCCAACACCTGATGACCATTGGCCCGCGCATCCGACAACCGCTCCAACAGCAGCACACCCACACCCTCGGAGAGGGCGAAGCCGTCCGCGTCGGCCGCGAAGGGCTTGCAGCGGCCGTCCGGAGCGAGGGCCCGCTGGCGGCTGAAGGCGACGAACGCGCCCGGTCCCGACATCACGGTGGCGGCGCCGGCCACCGCGAGGCGGCACTCCCCTGCGCGCAGGGCGCGGACCGCGAGGTGCAGGGCGACCAGGGACGAGGAACAGGCCGTGTCGACGGTGACCGCCGGACCCTCCAGGCCCAGCACATAGGCGATGCGCCCGGATGCCACGCTCGCTGCCGCGCCGGTGGCGAGGTATCCCTCGTTGTCGCCGGACGCGGCGCGCAACTGGGTGGCGTACTCCTGGTCGGTGAGACCGACATAGACGCCGGTGTCGCTGCCCCGCAGGCCTTTCGGGTCGATGCCCGCGCGTTCCAGGGTCTCCCAGGTGGTCTCCAGCAGGAGGCGCTGCTGCGGGTCCATCGCGATCGCCTCACGCGGCGAGATTCCGAAGAACCCGGCGTCGAACCCGGCCGCACCCTCCAGGAAACCGCTGTCACGGACGTAGCTGGTGCCGGTGCGGTCGGGGTCGGGGTCGTAGAGCGCGTCGAGGTCCCAGCCTCGGTCGGTGGGCAGCGGGGTGATGGCGTCCACGCCGTCGGTGACCAGGCGCCAGAAGTCCTCGGGGGTACGGACACCGCCGGGGAAGCGACAGCCCATCGAGACGATCGCGATCGCGTCGTCCTCGGGGGCGTTACCGCTGCCGGGCGCGCGGACGCTGTCCGCCGCGAGTGCCGGGGCCGGGTGGTCCCCTTGCCCACCGCCGAACGCACGGTCGTCGAGATGGACGGCAAGGGCGGAGATGCTGGGGTGGTCGAAGACGACGGTGGTGGGGAGTTTCAGACCGGTGGCCCGTTGCAGCCGGTCGCGGAGGGCGACGGCGGTGAGGGAGTCGAAGCCCAGCTCCTTGAAGGCGGCCTCGGCGCTGACCACTCCGGCGTCGGCGTGTCCCAGCGCGGCGGCCGCATGTGTGCTGACCAGGGTGCGCAGGGCGGCGGTGCGGCGTGCCGGTTCGAGGCCGCCGATCTCGCGCAGCGCGGCGGAGGTACCGTCGTTCCGGTCCCGGCCGGTCTCCGCGTCCGGCGTCGCGGGGCGGAGGCCGGACAGTTCGGTGAGCAGGGCGCTGCCGCGCACGGAGGTGAAGACCTCGGCGAACCGGCGCCAGTCGACATCGGCGACGGCGACGGCCGTGTCGTCGTGGTCGAGCGCCTGCTGCAGGCCGGTGATCGCGGCGGCCGGTTCGATGACGGGAACGCCCCGGCGGCGCAGGTCGTCCTGGACGGTCTCGGCGATCATGCCGCCGCCCGCCCAGGGGCCCCAGGCGACGGAGAGCACGGGGGCGCCGTCGGCGCGGCGGCGTTCGGCGCGGGCGTCCAGAATCGCGTTGGCCGCGCCGTAGGCGGCGTGGTCGGCGACTCCCCAGGTGCCGGAGATCGACGAGAAGTAGACGACGGCGTCCAGTTGAGCGGCGTCCAGTACGTCGTCGAGGTGGTCGGCGCCGAGGACCTTGCCGGAGAGGGTCGCGGCGAGGTCCTCGACGTCTGTCTCAGCGACCGGGCCGAGGACGCTCACCCCTGCCGCGTGCACGACGGAGCGCACGGGGCCGCCCTCGTCGGCAAGGCGGGTGACCAGGTCGGCGAGGGCCTCCCGGTCGGCGGTGTCGCAGGCGGCCACGGTGAGCCGGGTGCCGTACGGCGTGAGTTCGCGCCGCAGGTCGTCGAGGTGCCGGCCCTCGCCGCGCCGACCGGTGAGGACGAGGTGTTCGGCGCCACGCGCGGCCAGCCAGCGGGCCACGTGGGCGCCGAGCGCGCCGGTGCCGCCGGTGACGAGGACGGTGAGATC
>NZ_LRTR01000840.1 GCF_001550375.1 Streptomyces europaeiscabiei
GCGGGTGTGTCGTCGTTCGGTATCAGTGGGACGAACGCGCATGTGGTGCTGGAGGCCGTTCCCGAGGAGCCGGTGGCCGAGGAGCCGGTGGCCGAGCAGTGGGTGACCGGCGAGCCGGTGGCCGAGCAGTCGGTGGCGGAGGAGTCGGGCGGGGTGCGGGGTGGTGTTCCGGTGCCGTGGGTGGTCAGTGCCCGCAGCCGGGACGCCCTGCGCGCCCAGGCCGCACAACTCCTCGACCACATGGGTGAGTTCACCGACCTCACCCCCGCCGACCTCGGCCTCTCCCTCACCGCGACCCGCGCCGCGTTCGAGCACCGCGCCGTCGTTCTCGGCGCCGACCGCGCCGCGCTGACCGACGGGCTGCGGCTGGTCGCCACGGGCGAGACCGGCCCGCACACGGTCACCGGCGTCCAGCGCGGCGAAGGGAAGACCGCCTTCCTCTTCTCCGGTCAGGGTGCCCAGCGCCCGGGGATGGGCCGTGGCCTGTACGAGGTCTTCCCCGTCTTCGCGGACGCCTTCGACGCGGTCTGCGCCCATCTCGGCGACGACCTGCGCGACCTCGTGTTCGGCGACGACGCCGAGCGGCTGAACCGCACCGAGCACGCCCAGCCCGCCCTCTTCGCCTTCGAGGTCGCCCTCTACCGCCTGCTGGAATCCTGGGGCGTACGGCCCGACTTCGTCGCCGGGCACTCCGTCGGCGAGATCGCCGCCGCGCACATCGCCGGCGTGATGTCGCTCCAGGACGCCTGCGCCCTGGTCGCCGCCCGCGGCCGACTGATGCAGGAACTGCCGCCCGGCGGCGCCATGTTCGCCGTGGAGGCGGCCGAGGACGACGTACGGCCGTTGCTGGAGGGCCACCCGGACGCGGGTATCGCCGCCGTCAACGGGCCCCGCTCCGTAGTGGTCTCCGGCGCCGAGGACGTGGTCGCCGGCATCGCCGCGCGGCTCGCCGCCGACGGGCGCCGCACCACCAGACTGCGGGTCAGCCACGCCTTCCACTCACCGCTCATGGAACCCATGCTCGACGCATTCCGCGAGGTCGCCGCGAGCATCTCCTACGCCCCGCCGCGCATGGCTGTCGTCTCCAATGTCACCGGCTGCGGCGCCGCCCCCGGCGAACTGGAGGACCCGGAGTACTGGGTGCGGCACGTGCGGGAGGCGGTCCGCTTCGCGGACGGCGTCGGCTGGCTCGCCGCGCACGGCGTCAGCCGGTTCGTGGAGGTCGGCCCCGACGGCACCCTGACCGCCATGGCGCAGAGCTGCCCGACGGACGACGAGAACACCCTGTTCGTGCCGTCGCTGCGCAAGGACCGCGACGAGCGCGAGACGCTCCTGGACGCCGTCGCCCGAGCCTTCGCCCACGGCGTGCCCGTGGAGTGGCCCCGCCTCTTCGACGGCACCGGCGCCCGCACCGCCCAGCTGCCCACCTACCCCTTCCAGCGCCGCCGGTACTGGCCGAAGCCGCCCGTGCTGCTCGGCGACGTCACCGCCGCGGGCCTCGGCACCAGCGGTCACCCGCTGCTCGGCGCGGCCGTGGAGCTGGCCGACGGCGCCACCCACGTGTTCACCGGCCGGTTCTCACTGGGCTCCCACTCCTGGCTGAAGGACCACGCCCTCACCAGCACCGCCCTGTTCCCGGCGACCGGCTTCCTCGACCTGGCCCTGCACGCGGGCGCCCGCACCGGCTGCGAGCAGGTCGCCGAGCTGACGATCCTGGCCCCGCTCACCCTGCCCGCACACGGCGGGGTGCAGGTCCAGGTCCGCGTCGAGGAACCCGACGCCACCGGGGCCCGCCCGCTGACCGTGCACGGCCGCCCCGACGACGCCGAACCCGGCACCCCGTGGACCCTGCACGCCGGCGGTCTGCTCACGGCCGCCGCCGAAACGGCGGCCACCCCCTACGACTTCACCGCCTGGCCGCCCGAGGGCGGCGCGGAAGTGCCGCTCGACGGTTTCTACGAGGCGTTCGCCGACCGCGGTCACCTCTACGGCCCGCTGTTCCAGGGACTGACCCGGGTCTGGACACGTGGCGAGGAAGTCTTCGCCGAGGTCGAGCTGCCCGCCGACGCCGCCCCCGCGGCCGACGCCTTCGACCTGCACCCGGCACTGCTCGACGCCGCACTGCACGCGGTGATGTTCGTGCCGATGAAGGACGCCGGACGGCTGCCCTTCTCCTGGAGCGACGTGCGCCTCGACGCCGTCGGCGCGTCCGCCCTGCGGCTGCGGATGGTCCAGGAGGGCCCGGAGGCCGTCGGCCTCGCCCTCGCCGACCCGGCGGGCCGGCCGGTCGCCTCCGTCGGCTCGCTCACCCTGCGCGAACTCAGCGGCGACCTCGCCGGCTCCACCGTCGGCGCGCCCGGCAACCGGGGCCTGTACGAAATGGACTGGCGGCCCGTCACCCCCGGCGACGCCGAAACCCCCGCCCCGTCGACGGTGACGGTCGTCGGCGCGGACGAGGCCGACGAACTGGCCGCCGCCCTGCGCGCCGCCGGGCACAC
>NZ_LRTR01000841.1 GCF_001550375.1 Streptomyces europaeiscabiei
GGCACACCCACCACCCACCACCCACCACCCACCACCCACCACCCACCACCCACCACGAAGGAGTGAGAGCGATGGATCTGGGACTGACAGGCGCGAAGGCACTGGTGACCGGCGCGAGCCGGGGCATCGGCCGGGCGATCGCCGCAACCCTGGCGGCCGAGGGCTGCGCGCTGGCGCTCTGCGCCCGGGGCGAGGAGGCACTGGCCAAGGCCGCCGCCGAACTGCGCGGCGAAGGCGCGACGGTGTTCGCCGAGCCGGTCGACGTCACCGACCCGGCCGCGCTCGCGGGCTTCGTGGAGCGGGCGGCCGGCGCCCTCGACGGACTGGACCTGCTCGTGTCCAACGTCTCGGCGGGCAACGTCAAGGGCCCCGAGTCGTGGGAGGCGAGCCTGCGCGGCGACCTGATCCCGTTCGCGGGACTCGTCGAGGCGGCCCTGCCCCACCTGGAGGCCTCCGACCGGGCCGCCGTGGTCGCCATCGGCACCACCAACGCCTCCGACACGGCCCGGCCCGCCGGCGCCAACTCCTACTCCGCCCTCAAGGCAGCCGTGGTCCAGCACGCCTCCGCCCTCGCGCACGCGCTCGCACCGAAGGGCATCCGCGTCAACACCGTCTCGCCCGGCCCGATCGACTTCCCCGGCGGCGCCTGGGAGACCATCCGCACCAGCCGTCCGGAGGTGTACGAGGAGGTCCTCGCCAAGCTGCCGATCGGCCGCTACGGCACCGCGGAGGACGTGGCGGCCGCCGTGGCGTTCCTGCTCGGCCGCCCCGGCTCCTTCTGCGTCGGCGTCAACCTCGTGGTGGACGGCGGGCTGCTCACCCGCGTCCAGTACTGAGCCGTGGCGGGCCCGGCCGGCCGTCTGGACGCCGTACTGGTCTGCGGCGGCAGGTGGCACGACTTCGACCACGCGCGGCTGCGGCTGCTGGAGCTGCTGGACGGTCACCCCCGGGTCCGCACGCGGGTCTACGAGGACTACGACTGCGTACCCGCACTCCAGAGCGCCGACCTCCTGGTCACCTACACCTGTGACGTACGGCCCCGACCCTCGCAACGGGCCGCGCTGGCACGGTTCGTGGAGCGGGGCGGGCGCTGGCTCGCCCTGCACGGCACCAACGCGGTGATCGAGTCGCCCCCTCCCGGAGGACCGCGGGTGTTCACCACTCCGCGGCTCCTCGGTGAGGTCGCCGCCGTGCTCGGCAGCCAGTTCCTGGCCCACCCGCCGATCGCGCCGTACGAGGTACGGGTGACCCGGCCGGACCACCCGCTGGTCGAGGGCGTCGAACCGTTCACGGTCACCGACGAGCTGTACGTGTGCGAGCTGCACGGCGAGCTGGAGGTGCTGCTCCATACCGACTACCAGGGTCCGTGCCGCGGCTTCGCGGAGGGTGACGAGGCGGCGCTCGACGACGCGCCGCGCCCCGTCCTGTACCTCAAGCGGCACGGCGCCGGTGAGGTCTGCTACTTCACCCTCGGCCACTGCCGGGGCCGGTACGACGTGCAGGATCTCGGCGTCGACGACACCGGGCGCGTGGACCGGGGGCCGTGGGAGACACCGGAGTTCGTGACGGTGCTGCGGCGCTGTGTGAGGTGGGCGGTGGGGGTGCGGGGACCGGAGTAGTTCGCCCCGCCGCCCCTTCCCGTCCCCTCCTCGGGGCTCCGCCCGGACCCCGTTCGCGCAGTTCCCCGCGCCCCTTTCAGGGCGCGGGGAACTGCGCGAGAAGCCCCAGGCGGACCTGCGGGGACGGGACGGGAAGGAGCGGCGGGGGCGAAAAAGCGCTGGGCCTGCCCCATTCGTTCAGCCGTGCGGCAGCACCACCGCCCGCCCGTTGATGTCCCCGGCGTGCAGACGCTCGTAGGCCATCGGTGCCTCCTCCAGCGAGAAGGTCTCGACGTGGGAGGCGACGACCCCCTGCCGCGCCAGCTCGACGACCTCCATCAGCTCCGCGCGGCTGCCCCAGTAGGGGAACGAGGCGGACACCTCGAACGGCAGTCCGCCGCCGAAGCCGACCGCCAGCGTGCCCCCGCCGAGTCCGACGATCGTCACGTCGCCCTCGACCGCCACGGACGCCGCGGCGACCGCCAGGGTCGGCGTGGCTCCCACGAAGTCCAGGATCACCTCCGCCCCCGTTCCACCGGTGAGTTCCCGGATCCGCCCGGCCGCCGCGTCGTCGGAGAGCAGAGTCTCGTGGGCGCCGACGGCCTTCGCCAGCTCCAGCTTCTCCTCGCTCAGGTCGAGGGCGACCACCCGGGCCGGCGTCAGCGCGCGCAGCAGCTGCACGGCGAGATGGCCGAGTCCGCCGACACCGATGACGACGGCGGTGCTGCCCGGCACCAGCTTGGGCAGCGACTTCACGATCGCGTGATACGGCGTCAGCCCGGCGTCGGTGAGCGGAGCCGCCTGCACCGGGTCGAGGCCCCTGAGCGGAACCAGATGGCGGGGAGACCTCACCACCATGTACTCGGCCAGGGCGCCGGGGGAGCCGAGCCCGGGCGGAAGAATGCCGAGCCCGGCGGCGTGCGGACAGCAGTTCTCCTTGCCCACGGCGCACTTGTGGCAGCGCCCGCAGCCCCACGGGCCGTACACCGCCACCGCGTCGCCCTCCGCCGGCCCCTCGGCCCCGCTGCCGACCGCCGCGACGGTGCCGACCCCTTCGTGGCCGAGGGTCAGGGGCAGCGGGTACGGGAACTGCTCCTCGGGCCAGCCCATGACCGCCAGGTCGGAGTGGCACAGCCCCGCCGCCGTCACCTTCAACAGCACCTCACCCGGGCCGGGTTCGGGCACGGGAACGTCCACGACCTCGGGGGCCTGCCCCACCCTGAGGTACTGCAGAGCCTTCACTTTCGGTCCTCCTCACCGGGAGCGGGCGCCGCCGCGGGTGTCGCGGGAGCCCCGGGTCCCTCGTGCGAGGGGTTCCCCCTGCGGCGGCGCAGGACGGCGGGCAGGGCGATCCGGCCACCCGTCAGGACCAGCGCGACGATGAGGACCACACCGGTGAACAGACTCGCGGCCCACGGCGCGCTCGTGGCGAGCCCGAGGCCGGTGACGCCGGTGCCGAGCAGCAGGACCGCGAGGACCGTGCCCCAGGCGTTGAAGCGGCCGGCGCGCAGCTGGGTCGCCCCGACGAAGGCCGCGGCGTAGGCCGACAGCAGATACGGGGTGCCCGCGGTCGGTGATCCCGATCCGACCGAGGACGCGAAGACGATTCCGGCGAACCCGGACAGCAGCGCGGACGACACCAGGGTCAGAAAGCGCAGCCGGTCGGTGCGCACCCCCTGCAGCCGTGCCGCGTCCGTGTTGAAGCCGGTCGCGTACAACCGGCGCCCGGTGGCGGTGTGTTCCAGCAGGAACCAGATGGCCGTCGCGGCGAGCAGCAGATAGAGCACCGGCAGGGTGATGCCGCCCGCGTCGAACTGCGCGATGCTCGCGAACGGCTCGGCCAGCAGCCGCACACCGGTGATGGAGCTGTCGTTGGTGACCATGGTGATCACCGACTGGATCAGTGCGCCGGTCGCCAGGGTCGCGATGAAGGAGTCGACCCGCAGCACCACCACCACGATCCCGTTGACGACCCCGATCACCAGCGCGGCGGTCATCGCCAGGGCGATCGCGGCGGCGGGTCCGAGCCCGGTGGAGACCAGGAAGTAGGCGGTCAGCACGCTGGTCAGCGACATGGTGTAGGCCACGGAGAGGTCGAAGACCCGGGCGGCCAGCGGGGGTACGACGCTGAGCGCCACCAGTCCGGCCACGGCGTTGCCGTTGAGTATCTGCTTGACCGTGGTGGTGGTCGGGAACGTCTCCGGTGCCCAGACGGAGAAGAGCACGGCGATGACCAGCCACACGTACACCGCGCCGATGTTCCGGAACGACAGGAACGACAGGGAGGCCTTGGCGGACGCCGCCCGCCGGACCCGTGCGGTCGGCACGGGCACCGCCGGCCGGGTCGGGGTGGTGGAGGTCATGTCACTCGGTTCCTTCCATGGCGTGCACCAGCGCGGGCTCGGTGATGTCGCGGCCGACGAGTTCGCGTGCGATCCGCCCGTCGCGCACCACCAGGACGCGGGTGCACAGGGCGAGCAGGTCCTGGGTGTCGGACGAGGAGACGATGACGCCCATGCCCTCGCCGGCCTGGCGCTCTATCAGGTCGTACAGCTGCAGACGGGTGGCGATGTCGACGCCCGCCGTGGGTTCGCACAGGGCCAGCACCGGCGGACGCTGTGCCAGACAGCGGGCCATGACGACCTTCTGCTGGTTGCCGCCGCTCAGGGTGGTGACGCGGGCCCCGCGGCCCGCCGTGCGCACCCCGACGCGCTCGATCCAGTCCTCGGCGAGGGCGGACTCGCGGTGCCGGTGCAGCCGTCCGCCGCGGGCCCGGAGCCGGTCCAGGAGGGGGAGGGTGAGGTTCTCGCCGACCGAGAAGTCGCCGATCACCCCCTCACTCGCCCGGTCGGCGGGGACCAGGGGGAGGTCCAGCCGGCCGGCGTGGCGCGCGTCCGTCCAGCGTGCGGAGCGCTCCGGCAGCCGCAGCCTGCCGCTCACCCGCCCGGGGTGGGCGCCGCACACCGCGTACGGCACGATCTCGTGGCCGGAGCCGACCAGGCCGGTGATGCCCAGCCGCTCACCCCGGGCCAGGTCGAAGCCGATCCCGCGCAGGGGGCCGGCCCGCAGGTCACGGACCTCCAGGACCGCTACGTCGGCCCCGTCGGTGCCGGGGCGGTGGGCCGGACGGTGGTCGGTCTCGGTCTCCTCGCCCGCCATCAGTTCCGCCAGCGAGCGCGGGGTGAGTTCGTCGACCCGCCGGGTGGCGATCCGGCGTCCGCCGCGGATCACGGTGACCCGGTCCGCGAGCGCGAAGATCTCGTCCATCCGGTGCGAGACGTACAGCACGCCGGCGCCGGCGTCGCGTATCTCCCTCACGATGTCGAAGAGCCGCGCCACCTCACCGGGCGGCAGCACGGCGGTGGGCTCGTCGAGGACCAGGACTCCGCGCCGGCCCTCCCAGCCCTGCAGCGCGGCGGCGATGGCCACCACCGCGCGCTGGACGGGGGTCGCGGTCGTCAGGGGCCGGCGTACGTCGATGCCGAGACCGAACCGTTCGACCAGTGCGGTCGTACGCCTCTCCATCTCCCGCCAGCGGATGTTGCCGAGGGCCGTGCGGGCGAAGCCACGGCTGAGCGCGAGGTTGTCGACGGCGCTCAACTCGCCCACCAGCCCCAGCTCCTGGTGGACGAAGCGGAGCCGGTCGTGCCGGGAGGCGGCGACCTGGTCGAGGTCGAACGGCTCGCCGTCGAGTTCGGCCACCGCCCCCGGTTCCGCGTGGTGGTAGCCGGCGAGGATCTTGATGAGGGTGGACTTTCCGGCGCCGTTGGGCCCGATCAGGGCGTGGATCTCGCCGGGTGCCACCTCCAGGTCGACGTCCTCGAGTGCCTGGGTGCCGCCGAATCTCTTCGACAGGGCGGCCACCCGCAGCACCGGGCCGGTCAACTCAGTCCCCAGAGCGCCTTGAACTGAGCCTGGTAGTCCTCGACGATCGGGAAGTCGCCGTCGGCCGAGGGCAGGTTGTCCTTGGTGACGAGCATGTTGGGCAGTGCCGCCCGCTGGTCCACGTCCATGGGCTGGCCGGTGAAGTGCCGGGCCAGGGCGTCGGCCTGGATCCAGGCCGTCTCGTGGGAGTTGAGCGCCATCGCGCCGTCGGTGAGACCGCTCTGGATGTACTGGTAGTTCTGCGCGTCACCGACGTTGACGACGATGTGCTTGCCGGTGATGCCGGCGGTCTTCAGCGCGGCCGGCACGCCCACGTTGAGCAGGCCCAGGGAGAAGACGACATGGGTCACCTTCGGGTGCGACCGGAGGTACGACACCACGCGGTCCGGCATGTCCTTGCCCACCGCGGTGATCGGCACGTCGACGTTGTCCAGTCCACAACCCTCGCACCATTTCCCGTACTTGGCGGCGAAGGAGTCCTTGACGGGCTTGAGGATCGTGTAGGCCGGAAGGTCGAAGTAGACGGTGTTCGCCTTGGCGTCACTGTTCGACACCACCCATGAGGCGAGCATCTCGCCCTGGACGCCGACGTCGTCCGGCCCGTTCTTGAGCAGGGAGATGCCGTCGCCCAGCAGGTCGTCGGCGTTCGACTGGATGACGGGGATCTCGGCGTCGTTCAGCCGGGCCAGCTGCTTGGCGTAGACGGCACGCGGGAAGCCGGAGGCGACGACGGCGTCCGGCTTGTCGCGCAGGGCCTGCTCGTAGGCGGCCTGGACGGACTCCGGTGTGCCCTGGGTGGCGATCTGCTTCACCTTCCAGCCGAGTTCCTCGGCGGCCTCGGTGAAGAAGTCGGCGAGATCCTTGCAGGACTGGACGCCGCACAGGATGAAGTCGATCTTCTTGCCCTTGGGGATCTTCTTGCCGACGGGCTGGGTGACGGAGATCGAGGCCGGGCGCTCGGAGTATGTCTTCAGGGCCGCGCGGGCCGCCGTCAGGCCGGGCGAGTCGGGGCCCGCCGCCTGCGAGGTGTCGGCGGCCGGCGTCGCGCCCGTACCGCACGCCGCCAGGGCGAGCAGGGCGGTGACGGGCACGATCGCGGTGAGGGCGCGGCGAACCGCGCGACCGGGTCTGGAACTCATCGTTGAGTACTCCCGTGGTGTGTGCCTGCGCTGCCGCGCCCCGCGTCGCTCCCGCGTCCGCGGCGGTCGGCTCCGGTTCAGGCGGATCCTGTGCCTCCCGGAACGGGACGGCACGTATGGGGTGCTGAGGGGAAACGGGCTGCGTCGATCGCCGGCGTGGGGCACGGCGCGGGCCGAGGGGGGTGCCCGCGGCGCTTGGCCCGGGACCGGCAGACGCCGACCCGGACGAGAAACTTATGAGGCACTACAGCCTCAAGTGCGTCGGAGTGTGACATGCCCCAGCGGGCTTGGGGAGGGGGCTGTCGTAAAAAATTCCAGGCCTGGGGGTGCTGTCCTTGATGACCTCGGGCGATATGGCGCTGTTCGTCGTGACGAGTGTTGCTCCCGGACGGGGCTGCTAACTACACTCACTCTAAAGTTTCTGCCGGAGGAGAGATGATGGACGAAACGTCGGAGTCGGTCACCGCACGGTGCCCCGGGCCCAGCGTCCAGGACTACCTCGACCAGGACAGCCGGCCCGTTCCGCCCGCTCTGAGGTTCGAGCGGAACGACCACCTCGGCAGCGAGGACATCGACGCCGCACGCTTCACCTCCCGCGACTGGGCCGAACGCGAGATGCGGCAGGTATGGCGGCGGGTCTGGCAGTTCGCCTGCCTGGAGAGCGAGATTCCCGAGGTCGGCGACCACGAGATCTACGAGATCGGCGACGACTCGCTCATCGTCGTGCGCACGGCCCCCGACGAGATCCGCGCCTACGTCAACGTGTGCCTGCACCGCGGCCGGAAGCTGCGCACCGGCGGCGGCAACGTCGGCGAGTTCCGCTGTTCGTTCCACGGCTTCGCCTGGAACCTCGACGGCACCATGCGGACCCCGCCCTGCGCCTGGGACTTCCCGCACGTCAGCCCGGAGAAGTTCGCGCTCCCCGAGGCCCGGGTCGCCACCTGGCGCGGCTTCGTCTTCATCAACATGGACCCCTGTGCGGAGTCCTTCGACAGCTACCGCGGCACCTTCGACGAGTACTACATCTGGCCGCTGGAGGACCGCTACAAGTCGCTGCACATCGCCAAGGTGCTCCCGTGCAACTGGAAGATCGCGCAGGACGCGTTCATCGAGTCCTTCCACGTGATCGCCACCCACCCGCAGATGCTGCCGTGGCTCGCCGACGCCAACTCCCAGTACGACGTCATGGCCGACCAGCCGAACTGGAGCCGGATGATCAACATCCAGGGCGCGCCCAGCCCGCACGTGGCGGAGTCCGTCACGGAGGAGGACGTGCTGGAGACGTTCTACGACTCCCGTGCGTTCTACTCGGCGGCTCAGGGGCGCGACCTGGTGAGGCAGGAGGGCGACGAGCTGCCCGCGATCCCGCCCGGCGGCACCGCCCGCCAGGTCCTCGCCCAGCGCATGCGCGAGCAACTGGCGGCCACCGCGCGGCAGGACTTCTCGCAGACCGCCGACACCGAACTGCTGGACGCCATCAACTACCTGTTGTTCCCCAACTTCAACCCCTGGGGCGGTGCCAAGTCCAACATCGTCTACCGGTTCCGGCCCCACGGCCTCGACCCGGACTCCTGCACCGCCGAGATCATCTTCATGTCGGCCCCGAAGCAGCCCGGCGAGATGCCGCCTCCGGCGAAGATCCGCTGGGTGCCGGAGGACATGCTCTTCGCGGACATCCCCGAACTCGGCGTGCTCGGGCCCGTCTTCGACCAGGACTGCGAGAACCTGCCCTACGTCCAGCAGGGCCTGAAGGCGATGCGCAAGCCGGGCATCACCCTGGCCAACTACCAGGAGAGCCGCATCCGCCACTTCAACCGGACGCTGGACCACTGGATGGAGAAGTGACCCACCGCGTGGCCGTCCGGCCCTCCGACGTCGAGATCGAGGTCCGCGACGGCGAGGACCTGTTCAGCGCCGCCGGACGGCTCGGCTACCGCTGGCCGACCATCTGCGGTGGCAAGGGCACCTGCCGCACCTGCTTCGTCCGGATCGAGGAAGGAGCCGAGAACTGTTCCCCCGTGGACCCGCTGGAACGCGAGGGCATCGAGGCCCTGCGCAAGCCGGTGGACGGCCTGACCCGGCTCGCCTGCCGGCTCCGGGTCGAGGGCCCGGTGACCGTGACCAAGCGCGGCGTACGCCGCCGAGTGCAGGAGTGAGGCCCACCATGGCCAAGCAAGTGATCCACCCGCTGACCGGGCATGTGTACCGGCTCACCGAGGACGGCCTGGTCGAGGTGACCGACCCGAAGACCGGAGCACAGGGCGTCTTCGACTTCCAGGCCCGGTGGCAGTCGGGCGAACTGCGCCACGCCGATCTGCAGATGGCCGGCTGGGTGGGCCGGCTCGCCCAGCGGCGCGGCGCCCGGCAGCCGGGGGAGTGACCCGGTGGCGCCCCGCACCACGCGGGTGGTCTGTCTGGTGCGCCGGCCCGACGGGGAACCGGTCCCCGCCGACTTCGCCGTGGAGGAACGCCCACTGCCGGCCCTCGGCGCGGGACAAGTTCTCGTGCGCAACCTCTACATGAGCGTCGACCCGTCCATGCGGGGGCGGCTGGAGAGCACCGAGAAGCACTACACGCACAACTTCACCCCCGGCTCGCCGCTCGACGGCCGGGCCCTCGGGGTCGTGGAGGAGAGCCGCTGCTCCTCGGTTCCGGCCGGTGCCTTCGTACGGCACCAGCTGGGCTGGCGGGAGCGGGCCGTGCTGGACGGCGCGGACACCGACGGCGCGGACCGCGTCGACCCGCGCCTCGCCCCGCTGCCCACCTGGCTGGGGCTGCTCGGCCAGACCGGGTTCACCGCGTACGTCGGCCTGACCCGGATCGCCGAACTGCGCCCCGGCGACACCGTCTTCGTATCGGCGGCAGCCGGGGCCGTGGGCACCGCCGCCGGCCAGTTCGCGCGGCTGCTGGGCGCGGACCGGGTCATCGGGACCGCCGGAGGGCCGGACAAGTGCGCCCTGCTGGTGAAGGAGTTCGGCTACGACGCCGCCGCGGACTACCGGACCGAGCCGGTGCGCGAGGCGCTGGCTCGGCTGGCGCCCGACGGCCTCGACGTCTACTTCGACAACGTAGGCGGTGAGCAACTGGCCGCCGCCCTGCACGCGTTGCGCCCCGGGGGGCGCATCGCTCTGTGCGGCATGATGTCGCAGTTCGGCGGCGAGCGACGCCCGGTGGACATCAACCAGCTGATCCAGGCGGTCCTCAAGCGGCTGACGCTGCGCGGCTTCATCGTGCGTGACCATGACGATCTGCGGCCGGAGTTCGAGCAGCGGGTCGCGAGCTGGCTCGCCGAGGGCCGGATCACCGCGCGCGAGACGGTCGTGGACGGCCTGGAGAACGCCGCCGGTGCGCTGCTGTCCCTGCTGGACGGCGGCAACGTCGGCAAGATGCTGGTCCGACTGGGCTGATCCCACCGGGACGGCGCCCCCGCCGGGGGCGCCGTCTCAGCGCATGGGGCGTGACGCGGCGACGGTGTGGGCCGTCAGGCGGACCCCGACGCGGGTCAGCCCCGCCACGGCCGCCCGGAAGTCCTGGATGTGCGCGGTGGCGAAGTGCTCGTCGAGGGCCTGCCGGGAGGTCCAGTGCTCGTACACCCGGATACGCCGCTCGTCGGTGGGATCGGCGGTCATGGCGTAGTCCAGGCAGCCGGGTTCCCGCTCACGGGTGTGCCGGCCCAGCTCGACCAGGGCCCTCAGCATGGTGTCGCGGTCGCCGGGTGCGTAGTCCATCCAGCCGGCGACGATGATTTCCTCGGTCACGTGGTTCCTTTCGCGGTCATGCCCTCGGGCCCGCCGCCCCTGTGCAGGGGGCGACGGGCCCGAGGTGTCTCAGACGCCGAGCGGCGCCGGGACGCTGTCGACGGTGACCGTGCCCCGGTCGCCGTCGACCGTGATCACCATGCCGTCCCGCAGCCGTCGTGTTCCGCCTTCGACGGAGATGACGGCCGGGATGCCCAGCTCCCGGCAGACCACGACGGCGTGGCTGTTGATCGCGCCCACGTCCACCACGGCCGCCCCGGCGACCAGGAACAGCGGAGTCCAGGCCGCGTCCGTGATCGGCGCGACCAGTACCTCACCCGGCTCCAGCGCCTCGCACGAGGCCGGGTCGGTGACCACCCGCACCCTGCCGGTGTACGTCCCGTGGCTGCCGCCCACACCGCTGAGGGCATCGCCCTCGACCGCGGCCTCGGTGCGCTCCTCGGCGCGTCGCGGCCAGGTGTCGATCTCGGTCCGCGCGTCGTCCGCGATGAAGAACGGCGGTTCCAGTTCGTGCAGTCCGGCGTACTCCTGAAGACGCTGCGCGATGACGGGGCCGAACGCCTCCGGGTCGGCGACATAGTCGTCGAGTTCGGTGTCGAGCAGCATCATCACGTCCTCGGGCGCGGCGAGGCGTCCCGCCTCGACGCCGCGGCGGCCGAGCTCCCGCACCGCCATCCGGATCTCGTTGACGACGGTCACACAGTTCGCCTTGGTGCGCTCGCGGGCCGGGATCCACACCTGGGAGGCGTGCATGCCGGCGTCGAACATCGGCTGCGCGTCCTCGGGCAGCGCGTCCCGGATCTCCCGCGCGGTCTGCTCGCGTCGCGAGCTCAGGCGAGCCCGCCGGGCGGCGGGGGAGCCGTCGTCGGAGCTGTGCCGGATCCGGTCGACCAGCGCCAGTGCCTGGACCGGCGCGGCCTCCCACGACAGCGCGTGGATGTCCCACTCGTTGGGACCGCGGTCGCCGGACGTGGCCAGGAACTCCTCGAACGCGTCACGGAACGCCTTCACGTCCCCGATCGCCCCGTCGAGCGCCCGCTCCACCGCGGCCGGGCCCTCGTCGAACAGCGCGGTCAGCTCCGCCGACGCCGCCACCTGGCGGGACAGCGTCCACAGCCCGTCCGAGGGGGAGGCCGAGTCGACGTCGCCGAGACCGCCGATGAGGTCCAGCATGTCGCCCGGTCGGTCCACGCTCGCGCACAGCGGCCCGAGGATCGCGGGTCCGACGGACGCGGGCAGCGACGACTCGACGTGCCGTTGGAAGGTGGTCTCCACCTGGTCCAGCAACGACCGTGCGTACGCCACCAGTTCGGCGTCGGACAGCCCGCTCGGGTCCGGCCGCTCGCGGCGCAGGCGGCGCAGCCGCTCCCGGTCGGCGTCGGCCTCCGGGAAGTTGGTCTGGCCCAGCATCCGCTGGAGCGTGCCACCGGCCTTCGCGGTCAGTTCTCCGTCCTGGTCGTCGGGGTGTGCCACATACGCCGGAGTGTCCGAGCGCTGGCCGACGAAGGCGGCGTCGATCTGGTCCGCAGTCTGGCCCATGCGGATGCCGAACAGCCGCATGTGAGAGAGGTTGAGGTAGAAGTAGCCGCCGAACATCCCGACGAACGGCGGTCGAGGGCCGGCCACCTCCTCCTCGTGGTAGATGCCGAAGCCGACGAAGCCCTTGCGCCAGCCGTGCAGACCGCGCCCCCAGACCAGGGTCCAGCCCAGCGGGCTGGCCGGCTCCGGCAGGGTCTCGCCCGCGTTGGCGCGGGTGTAGTGCGGCAGCCGCTCACTGCGCTGCCAGTCCGTGATCCAGCTCTTCATGACCGAAGGTCTCCCGCCGTCCGTCCCGGTGCCTACCACTGCGCCGTACCGCCGTCGACGCTGATCAGCGTGCCGGTGATACCGGCGCCGACGTCGCTTGCGAGCAGTGAGGCGACGGCCGCGATCTGTTCCACGGTGGTGATCTTCTTGGTGGCGGCGTGCTCGGCGAACCGGCCCAGCCACTCCTCGTAGGAGATGCCCTCGGCCTCGGCCGCGGCCGGTCCGGCGGCCCGCATGAGGTCGGTGTCGACGGCGCCGGGGCAGATGGCGTTGCAGGTGATGCCCTGGGTGCCGTACTCGAAGGCGGTCGCCTTGGTCAGGCCGTGGATCGCGTGCTTGTTGGTGATGTAGTGGCTGATCGCGGGCTTGTTGGCCTGCTTGCCCTCGACGGAGGAGATGTTGATGATCCGACCCCAGCCGCCCGCCAGCATCTTCGGCAGCGCGCGCCGGGTGCCGTAGAAGTAGGCGTTGAGGTTCAGCTTGAGGGCGTCGTGCCAGGCCTCGTCGCTGAGCTGGTGGACCGGGGCGAAGCCCGAGGTGCCGCCGGCGTTGTTGACCCAGACGTCGAGCCGGCCGAAGCGCTCGGCGGCGAAGTCGGCGAGGTTCTCGATGTCCTCCTGGCTGTTGGCGTCGCAGGGGTGGAAGACGGCCCGGTCACCGGCGCCGATCTCCTCCAGGGCCTGCTTGCCCTTCAGCTCGCTGCGGCCGCTGATGACGACTGTGGCGCCGTCGGCCAGGAACTGTTCGGCGATGGCGCGGCCGATGCTGCGCGTGCTGCCCGTGATCACCGCGACACGTCCGTCGAGGCTGCCCGTAGCCACCATGGTGTTCTCCCGCGAGTGTGGTTGGTTCGTCACCTGGTGGCTCGGTCGGCTTGAGTGCCTTCGGCGTGCGTGTCCAGGGACTGGTGGATGGTGCGGTGGAAGTGCTGGAGTCCGGGCTCGTTGCGTCCGAAGACGAAGTCGGTCCCGTCGAGGGCGGCGAGGCCCTGCTGTACTCCGTAGGTGGTCGCGTAGTCCTCGTCGCGGACCACCTCGTGGAACCATTCGCCGAACCGGTCGGCGGCCTGGCGCTCCTCGTCGGTGACCGCCGGTTCCCGCAGCAGGATGATCTGCTGGGTCACCGACTCGGTGGCCGTCCGGGGGAGCACCAGGGAGACGGCGATCTTCTGCCGCCAGCCGCCGGCGATCGCGAGGCCCGGGAAGAGCCAGTAGATGGGGCCGACGCAGTCGCCCGGGTCGCGCTGGTCCGCAGGCAGCTCGACCGCCTGCGCGACCGGACGCAGCGCCGGTGCGATGCGCTGGTGGGGGCCCCAGGTGTCGTGGGCCATCATGTTGGAGAGGTTCGTCTCGAACACCGTCTTCGGGTGCAGCGAGGCGAAGTGGTACGTCTCCAGGTACCCGTCGAGGGTGACCTTCCAGTTGGGGCTGGTCAGCTCACTGGTGGAGTAGTGCTGGCATTCGGCCAGCCGCAGCCCCTCCAGCAGGGGCCGCAGATCGCCCAGCCAGGCGTCCAGGTCGGGTTCGGCGGCCGGGTCCAGGGAGACGAAGACGATCCCCGCCCGCTCCCCGGCCGGAAGCCTGACCAGGCCGCGGCCCTCGCGCGGAACCTCTCCGAAGGTCTTCTCGGCGTACACGCCCCGCAGCTCACCGGCCAGGTCGTAGGACCAGGAGTGGTACGGGCAGGTGAGACGCCTCGACACCCCGCAGCCGGGTTCCAGGAGCTTGGCTCCCCGGTGCCGGCAGGCGTTGATCATCGCGTGCACGGTGCCCTGGCGGTCACGGGTGATCAGCACCGGGATGCCGAGCACGTCGATCGCCTTGTAGGTGTTCGGCCCGGGAAGCTCGCAGGACATCGCGAGCGGTAGCGGGACGCTCCTGTGGACGACTTCCATCTCGCGTCGCCACCGGTCGGCGTCGAGGTAGTTGGCGACAGGCTCCGTCCACTGGCCGTCCGCCTCGTGCGTCGTGTTGTCGCGGTAGTGCGCCACCACGCGTTCGACGAGTTCGGCGGCCTCCCGCCGCATCGCCAGGGACGCGGCGTCGGTGGACCGGTCCCGGCTGATCCACGAGGAGTATTCGGGAGTCGGAGGGGCCGAGGGCGGCTCGCTCCCGGCGTCCGTCTCCCGAATCCCCGGCGAACTGGTCTGGACCACGATGTCCTCACAATCCTCCCAGCCGCGAGCCGGCGACCGGCTTCGGAATGCGACAGCTGGGTTGTGTCCGAAACGACAACAGGACTTAGTGTGGTCTGTCAATAGAAAGTGGCGAAGTGGCCACTCTGTGGTCCGTGGGGGTGGGTGCGATGGTCATGACCCTGCCGTTCGAGGTGGGCGTGGTGGTGCGGGACCTGGAGGCGATGGAGCGCTTCTACGGCGAGGTGCTCGGTTGCCGGGTCGCGCGCCGCTCGCGCGTGCCGGAGTCCGTCGGCGGTCCCGCGGGCCTCGGCGGCGAGCTGCTCGTGGTCTGGCTCCGGGTGCCCTCAGGGGGGTGCGTCAAGTTGCTTCTTCCCTCGTCATCCCCGTCACTCTCGGCGTCCGGGCCGTCGCCGGGCGAGGCGTCCGCTCCGGCCGGGCGGCAGGGACTGTCGTACCTGACCTTTCACCTCGACGACATGGACCCGGTGGTCGAGGCGCTGACGGCCGCGGGTGCCCGGCCCCTGTCGGACCCGGTCGTCGTCCTGGCGCGGGGGCGGCGCGTCAGCTTCTGGTCGGATCCGGAGGGTAACGCCGTGGAGCTGGTGGACGCGCGGGGCGGGGAGTCGGGACCGGGGCGTAGTAATTAGAGACCCTGTTCAGTAAGGTGCCCCCATGCTGGTTACTGTAGACCGGCACTAGTAAGTCCGATTGCTTGGCAACTTCCCTCGGGCGAAGGGGCGGACGATGGCTCAACGAGCGTCGACGGCGTCGAAGAAATCCGCGCAGGTCACCGCGCGGGTCATCAAGGATCTACATGAACGCATGGTGCGCATCCGGCTGTTCGAGACCGAGGCCGGCAAGCTCATGGAGGCCGGCAAACTGCCCGGTTTCCTGCATCTCTATGTCGGCCAGGAAGCCGTGGCCGCCGGCGTGATGGCCGCCCTGCGCGACGACGACCAGATCACCTCCACCCACCGCGGACACGGACATGCCGTGGCCAAGGGCGTCGGCTTCCGGGAGATGTACGCCGAGCTGTACGGCCGTGTCACCGGCGCCTGCCTCGGCCGCGGCGGGAGCATGCACATCAACGACGTCACCCGCGGCATGCTCGGTGCCAACGGCATCGTCGGAGCGGGTGTCCCGATCGCGGTGGGCGCCGCCTTCGCGGCCCGGTACAAGGGCGAGGACAGCGTCGCCGTGACCTTCTTCGGCGACGGTGCCACGAACATCGGTGCCTTCCACGAGGGCGCCAACATGGCCGCCATCCTCGGCCTGCCCGTCGTCTTCGTCTGTGAGAACAACGGCTACGCCGAGTTCACGCCCCAGTCGAAGCACATGCTGATCACCGACGTCGCCGAGCGGGCGTCCGCCTACGGCATGCCCGCCGTCATCGTCGACGGCATGGACGCGGTCGCCGTCCACCGCGCCGCCGGCGAGGCCGTCGAGCGGGCCCGCTCCGGCGGCGGCCCCATGATGATCGAGGCCAAGACCTACCGCTTCTACGACCACCAGGGCGTCAAGGGACTGCGCCACCCCTACCGCTCGGACGAGGAGGTCGCCGAGTGGAGGGCCCGCGACCCCATCGACCTGCTCGAAGCCCGCGCCCTCGCCGACGGCACCGCCACCCGCGCGGACCTGGACGACACCTGGCAGCGCACCCGCGACGAGATCGCCGAGGCCATCGCGTACGCCGAGGCGAGCCCCCTGCCCGACCCCGCCGACCTGCTGGCCAACGTCTACTCGGGATGACCGCCATGAGCACCCGCACCGAAGCAATGGCCGCCGCCCCAGAAGGCACGGCCCGCAAACTCACCTACGTCAAGGCCTTCAACGAGGGGCTCGCGCAGGCCATGCGCGAGGACGAGAACGTCTTCGTCGCCGGCGAGGACGTGGCCGGATACGGCGGTGTCTTCCGCATGTTCGACAACCTGCTCGACGAGTTCGGCCCCCGCCGCATGATCGACACCCCGATCTCCGAGGCCGCCCTGGTCGGCCTCGGGGTGGGAGCCGCCGCCCGTGGGCTGCGGCCCGTCGTCGACCTCATGTTCATGGACTTCATCGGGGTCTGCCTCGACCAGATCGTCAACCAGGCCGCCAAGATGAAGTACATGTTCGGCGGCTCGGTGTCCGTGCCGCTGACCATCACCACCGCCTCCGGAGCGGGCCTGGGCGCCGCCGCCCAGCACAGTCAGAGCCTGGAGGCCTGGCTCGCCCACGTGCCCGGCCTCAAGGTGGTGATGCCGTCCGACGCGTACACCGCCAAGGGGCTCACCGTCGCGGCGATCAGGGACGACAACCCGGTTGTCGTGATGCTCAACAAGGTCCTGCTCGGCAGCACAGGCGAGGTGCCCGAGGAGATCTACGGCATCCCGCTGGGCCGGGCGCACACCGCCCGGCACGGTGGCGACGTCACCGTGATCGCCCTGGGCCGCATGGTCGGCGAGGCCCTCGCGGCGGCCGACGAACTCGCCGCCGAGGGCGTGGAGATCGAGGTGATCGACCCCCGCACCGTGCAGCCCCTGGACACCGAGACCATGTTCGCCTCCGTCCGCCGCACCAACCGGGTCCTCGTGGTGCACGAGGCCGTCACCTTCGGCGGGCTCGGCGCGGAGATCGCCGCCCAGATCCAGGACGCCGCCTTCGACCACCTCGACGCGCCGGTCCTGCGTATCGGCGCCCCTTTCTCCCCGGTGCCTTTCTCCCCGGTCCTGGAGAAGGCCTATGTTCCCGATCGCGTCCGGATCGCCCAGGGCTGCCGGCGCCTCCTCGAAAGGTCGTGACCGACGTGGCGGTCGAGGTTCTGCTGCCGAAGATCGGCCTGACCATGCAGGAAGGCACGATCGACGAATGGCTCGTGCCCACCGGCGGGGCCGTCGCCGAGGGCGACGCGCTGCTGCGGCTGGCCACCGACAAGGTCGACGTGGACGTCGAGGCCGAGGCCGCAGGACGGCTCCACCCGGTGGTCCCGGCCGGCACCACCCTCCCCGCCGGAGCCCTCATCGGCTGGCTGCTGGCCGAGGGCGAGCAGCCGCCGGACCCGGCCGGTACGCCGATGCCGGCCGGGTCCGGTTCCGCGAC
>NZ_LRTR01000842.1 GCF_001550375.1 Streptomyces europaeiscabiei
GCGAGGGCGCGCAGGGTGGCCGCCCAGTCGAGGACCGGTGAGTCCAGGACGAGTCCGGCGACACGGTCGCGCAGCGCGGAGTGCGTGGCGGCGCGCAGGGCCATGGTGGCGCCGGTGGACCAGCCGTGCAGGACGACCCGCTCGGCGCCGGACCGGACGGCGTACCTGATGGCGGCGTCCACGTCGCGCCACTCGGTCTCGCCGAGGTGGTTCAGTCCGTCCGGGGAGCGGGGTGCGCCCGGGTCGCCGCGGTAGGCGAGGGCGAGGACCGGGAAATGGTGGCGGTGCAGGGACTCCATGACGTTCATGGTGTGTTCGCGGGTGGCGCCGAGGCCGTGCACGGCGATCACCCAGGTGTCCCGGGCGGCGGGCACGAACCAGGCGGGCAGGGTGCCGAGTTCGCCGCGTACCTCGACGTCGTCGTGGTCGAGGCCGAGCGCGGTCCGCGGGTCGCCGATGTGGAGGCCGGGGGTGAGCCACACCTTGTCGCCCGGCTCCAGGGTGCCGTGGGTGACGCGCTCCAGGCGGCGTACGACGGCGTCGGGGGCGTGCGGGGCGCCGTCCAGGACGTTGCCGACGACCGCGTGGGAGCCGCTGCCGGTGAGGCCGTAGGTGCCGGGGCGCCGGGAGGCGAAGGCCCGGGTCAGCGCGATGCGGCCGGCGGCGGTGGAGTGCACGGTCAGCCGGGGTTCCGTGGGCAGCGGTTCGCCCGGCGGCGCCTTCAGCGCGACGTCGCTCGCCAGCCGGCCCGC
>NZ_LRTR01000843.1 GCF_001550375.1 Streptomyces europaeiscabiei
GCCTTCCGTCCGCCGGTCACTCCAGCACGGCGGCCCCGCGCCGGACCAGGGAAGGCCACGCAGTCTAGGGATTCACCGAGTACCGGCCGGCGCGGCCGGTCGCCGGGCCGCCGCGCCGGTGCCGCGGCTGCCGAATCTCTGGAGGAAATCCCAGACAGCGGTCTCCCGGCGGCCGAACCCCCGCTCCCGCACCGCAAGATGGGCTCGCCCCGGCATCCCACCGGACCGGCACGCACGCAGGAGGCCTCCCATGGACATCGCGATCGACCACGACAGGTGCATCGGCGCCGGTCAGTGCGCCCTCATCGCCCCCGAGGTCTTCGACCAGCGCGATGACGGACTGGCGCTGCTGCTGGTCGAGCGCCCGGACGACGCTCGGCTCGCCGACGTCCGGGAGGCCGTCGAGTCCTGCCCGATGAGCGCCCTTTCCGTGGGCGAGGACCGTAGGCCCCCGGCCTGAGCGCCGTCCCGGGCCGCCCCCTGAGGAGGAGATCAACCGATGCGCGTCCTGTTCGCCTGCCTGCCGGAGAAGTCGCACGTCTTCACGATGGTTCCGCTCGCCTGGGCTCTGACGGCCGCCGGGCACGAGGTGCTGATGGCCAACGCGCCGTCCCTGACCGACGCCGTCACCGGCGCCGGACTGGTGGCCGCCCCGGTCGGCAGCGACCACGACCTGCACCGCGACATGGCCGTCGCACGCGACTCGCAGGACGCGGACGTCGCCAACTGGAGCCGTCTCGGCTACGGCGACGTCGACCACGCGAGCCTGCTCGCCCGCTACAAGATCAGCGTCCCGTACGGTTTCGCCCGCTACAACGACCCGATCCTCGACGACCTCGTCGCCCTCGCCCGTGACTGGCGGCCCGACCTCGTCGTCCGCGACCCCATCGCCTACGCGGGCGGTATCGCCGCCCGCGCCTGCGGCGCCGCCCACGCCCGTCTGCTGTGGTGCGCCGACGTCTACGGCCAGGCCCGCGCCACGTTCGTCGAACTCGCCGAGGACATGCCCGAGGACCAGCGCGCCGATCCGCTCGCCGACTGGATCGACGAACGGGGAAGCGCCTACGGCGTGCGCTGCGACGAGGAACTCCTCAACGGACAGTTCACCATCGACACGCTGCCCCCGAGCCTGCGCCCTCCCTCCGACCTGCGCCGGCTCTCCATGCGGTACGTGCCCTACAACGGCGCGTCCGTGCAGTGGCCCTGGCTGCGCGAGCAGCCCAAGCGGCCCCGGGTGTGCGTCACTCTGGGCCGTACCAACACCGAGGCCTACGGCGGCGACTACGTGGCCGTGGCCGACATCCTGCGAGCCCTGTCCCGGCTCGACGCCGACATCGTCGCCGCCCTCATGCCCGAACAGGCCGAGAAACTCGGCGACCTGCCCCCCAACGTCCGGGCCGTCAGCGGCCTCGCCCTCAGTACCCTGCTCCCCAGCTGCACCGCCATCGTCCACCACGGGGGCTGGGGCACCTTCTCCACCGCCCTGGTCAACGCCGTGCCGCAGCTCGCCCTGTCCACCCTGGTGGCCGACCAGGAACTACGCGGCCGGACACTGCAGGACAGCGGGGCCGGACTCCACGTGCACCACACCGACGCCGACGCCGACCGGGTCGCGGACCTCACCCGGCGCCTCCTGGAGGACCCCTCCTACGCCGCCGAGGCACGCCGTCTGCGCGACGAGGCGGCCGCCATGCCCACGCCACACGACCTCGTTCAGGAACTGGAACGCCTCACCGCAGCCGGCTGAATCCCCCGGTGCCGGCCCGACCCCATTCGCCCACCTTGAGGAAGGAGGACGGCGCCCCCCTCGGCACGCCCTGAGACGCGCCGCACCCAGATGAGTCAGACGCGCATCCTGGTCACCGGCGGTGCCGGCTTCATCGGTTCCCACTACGTCCGGACCCTGCTCGGACCCCTCGGCCCCGACGACGTCACCGTCACCGTCCTCGACTCCTTCACCTACGCCGCCAGTCTCGCCAACCTCGACCCCGTCGCGGACAGCGACCGCTACCGGCTCGTCGTCGGCGACATCTGCGACAGCGTTCTCGTCGACAGCCTGATGGCCGACCACGACCAGGTGGTGCACTTCGCCGCCGAGTCCCATGTGGACCGGTCCCTGGCCAGCGCCACCGAGTTCGTGCGCACCAACGTGCTCGGCACCCAGACCCTGCTGGACGCGGCCCTGCGCCACGGCATCGACCGGTTCGTGCACATCTCCACCGACGAGGTCTACGGCTCCATCCCCGAGGGCTCCTGCTCCGAGGAACAGCCCCTGCACCCCAACTCCCCGTACGCCGCGTCCAAGGCGGCCAGCGACCTGGTCGCCCTCTCCTACCACCGCTCGCACGGTCTGGACGTACGCGTCACCCGTTGCTCCAACAACTACGGGCACCACCAGTTCCCGGAGAAGATCATCCCGCTGTTCGTGACCCGGCTCCTCGCCGGTGACCGGGTTCCCCTCTACGGCGACGGCCTGAACGTGCGCGACTGGCTTCACATCGACGACCACGTCCGCGCCGTCGAACTGGTCCGCACGGGCGGCAGGGCCGGCGAGATCTACAACATCGGCGGCGGCACCGAACTCGACAACCGCAGCCTCACCGAACTCCTCCTCGAGGCCTGCGACGTCGGCTGGGACAGGGTGGAGTACGTCATCGACCGCAAGGGCCACGACCGCCGTTACTCCGTGGACTGGCGCAAGGCCCATGTCGAACTCGGATACAAACCGCAGAAGGACTTCGCCGAGGGCCTCGCCGAGACCGTCGCCTGGTACCGGGACAACCCGCAGGTTCCGGCAGACGCCGCCCGTCCCGATCCGCGGACCGGGACCGCCCCGTGCTGACCTGGCGCACCCTCGGCTCCGTGCGGGCATCGGCCGACGGCCACGACGTCACCCCGTCGGCGCCGAAGGTGCGTCAGGTGCTGGCCCTGCTGCTCGCTCGCCGCAACACCGTCGTACCGCTCGCCGCCCTCACGGCCGAACTCTGGCCGGGCCGCCCGCCCCGCAGCGCCACCGCGACCGTGCAGACCTACGCCTACCAGCTGCGCAAGGCTTTGCACGGCGGCGACGCACCCGGCTCGGGCGAGGAGGGGCCGCTGGTCACCCACGCCCACGGCTATCTGCTGCGGGTCGGGCCCGGGGAGTGCGACGCGGAGGAGTTCGCGCTCCTCACCGGCCGGGCCCGGGCGGCACTCGCCGACGACGACCCGCCGGGCGCCGCCGCGCTGGTCGAGCGGGCCCTGCTGCTGTGGGACGGACCGCCCTTCGCGGACGTCCCACAGGGCCCGGCGCTGCACGGATACGTCATGCGCCTCGAAGAACTCCACCTTCAGGCCGAGGAGTTGCGCGTCGCGGTCGGCCTGCGCCTCGGTCGGCACCGTGAACTCGTCGGTGAGCTCAAGGAACTCGCTTGCGCCCACCCGCTGCACGAGTGGTTCCAGGGCAGCCTCATCATCGCCCTGGAACGGTGTGGCAGGCGCAGCGAGGCGCTGGACGTGTACCAGCGGCTGCGCGCGATGCTCCGGGACGAACTGGGCCTCGATCCCTCACCCGGTCTCCAGCACCTGCGCCAACACGTGCTGACCGACCGTGTCAGCACGGCCGACCTGGACCTCCTGCCGGGCTGATGTCCGCCCGCCGGGCAGCCGCTTCTGCTCAGGTCCGCCGTCGGTCGACGGCGGATCAGCCGTGGTGCTCCACGGCTGCCCGCCACAGGTCCGCCACCATGTCGCGGGGCGTGCACCTCGGCTCCCAGCCGAGCATCGTGCGTGCGGCCGACACGTCCACGGCCATCCAGTCCGTGTCCGTCAGCGGACGCGGCCCCGCGACGGAACCCTCCACCAGCCGCGCCGGCCGCCCGCTGAGCGTGATCAGCAGGTCCACCATGTCCCGGACGTGCTGCGAGGCCCCGCTCGCGATGTTCAGCACATGCCCGCCGGCGCCGGGGAGGCACAGCGCGGCCACGACGGCCCGCGAGACATCCTGGGCGTCCACGAAGTCGCGGACGCTGCGCAGCGGTGACACCCGCACCTGCGCGGGCCGCCCGTCCGCGGCGCCGTCGAGCAGCTGGGCGGCCACCTGGCCGAGGAGGCTGCCGCGCGGGGTACCCGCGCCGATCACGTTCGACAACCGCAGTACCACCGCGTCCACGGTGCCCTTCTCGACGGCCCGCAGTACCGCACGGCTGCCCTGGAGCTTCGTCCGGCCGTAGTCCGTCGTCGGTTCCTCCGGCGAGGACTCGTTGAGCCACACCCCGTTGGGCTGCGGCGTGTACTCGTGCACGGAGCCCAGCTGCACCAACCGTGGCCGGGGCTCGGCGACGGCGAGAGCCGAGAGCAGCCGGTCCACCAGCAGCCGGTTGTTGCGGCGCATTCCGTCAGCGGTGGGGGACCAGACCTCGCCGGCGGCGTTGACGACGGCCACCGGCCGTTCCGCGTCGATCAGTTCGGTCAGGGCCCGCGGCCCGTCGGCGACCAGGTCCATGAGGTGGAAACGCCAGGACGCGGGTGTCTTTCGGGGATGACGGGCCACGGCGAGAATCTCGTACCCGGCCCGCTCCAGCGCGGCCCCCACCTGGCGGCCCACGAAACCGGTCGCTCCGAGGAGCACCACCCGGCCGGTCCCCGTGTCCGGGCCGTCCGGCCGTTCCAGCGCACCGATCTCCGCCATGCCACCGCTCCTTCCGGGCCCGCTGCCCGCACGTCCGCCGGCCTCTTCGCCCGCACGTCCGTCGGCCTCTCAGGCCTTGCGACGCGGGCACTCGGACCTCACACGCCCACTGAAGCAGCCGCGGATCGAGGACTCCTCCAGGCTCCGTCGACTCCATCCGCCCACCGCCGGGACTCGATCGGTTCTCGATCCGGGCGCTCTACGGTGTGGCCATCATGAAGGTTCGAGAGATGGCTGTGCCGGACGCCTACCACATCACGCCGCATCAGTTCCTGGACGAACGCGGCAGCTTCTACGAGT
>NZ_LRTR01000844.1 GCF_001550375.1 Streptomyces europaeiscabiei
CTGAACACAGCCCGGAACCAGGCTCCACCACACCACGACGCGCCGTCAGGCAGTCACACAGCCAACAACGTGACAACGCCCTTGAACCGGGTGCCGGTGTCAGCAGGAGCGCGAGCCCGCGAAGCCGACGCGGACGAGCTTCCACTGCTGGTTCGCGCCGCCCCAGTCCGAGTACTGGACGATGCCGGTCCCGTCGGCGGAGGAGAAGCCCGGTACCTCGATGGCCTTCCCGCTGTTGCGGTTGATCAACCGGACGTATCCGTCCGGTGAGTCCGCCAACCGGAACTGCTGGTTCAAGCCATCGTGGTCGCTCCACTGGTGGATGGCGGCGTTGTCGGCCGTCGACCAGCTGGAGACGTCCAGTAGCTTGCCGGAGTGCCTCGCCTTCAACCGGTAGTAGCCGCCACCGGAGTCCACGAACTGGAACTGCTGGTTGGTCCCGCCGTGCCGGCCCCACTGATTGACCGCGGCGCCGTCCGCGGAGCTCCAGCCCCCCACCTCCAGTGCCTTGCCGCTGTTGCGGTTGACCAGGACGTACCAGGCGTTCGTGTCCACAGTGCCTGCTTGCGCCGTCGGCGCGCACGCGCGCAAGTCGAAGCGTTCCACCCGCACTTTGCCGCCGAGGGCCCGGGTGGCGTGGTTGAAGACGGCGAAGCGGTAGCCCATGAAGAAATGAGGTCTCTCGCTCATGGTGAAGGCCGGGCCGAGGGGGGTGAAGGTGGTGCCGTCGGTGCTGTAGGAGAACGTCGTCTCTCGGCCCGGTCCCGGGCTGATGTCGGCGGTGGCGCGCAGCCAGACGCGGCTGCCGGAGGCGGGGAGGTCGGCGCGGGCCTGCTCGGTGCCGGTGCTGCTGGTGTTCCAGTTGGCGTCCATGGTCAGGCCGTCGAACATCACCAGTCTGCTGACGCCGTTCAGCCGCGTGACGCCGATCCAGGCGGAGGAGTCGCGCAGCATCGCCAGCCCGGCGCGGTCGCCGTCCGCCATCCCGGAGTGGTCGAGCACGACGGTTGCGGTGGAGGCGGGGCCCTGGATGCGGCGGGTGAGGGTGTTGCGGGCGTTGTAGAGGTCGTCGGTGACGGTGGCGGTCCTGAGGGTGAGCCCGTTGTTGACGGTGAACGCCGCGGTGTCGGGGTTGTGGTTCCACTCCCAGTGCGGCGCAAGCGCCGTCCCCTCGAAGGTGTCGGTGCCGGTCATCGGCGGGAGCGGGTGCGGGGTGACCGGGTAGGGGTATGTCTCGCCCCATGTGCCGTTGACGGTCTGGAGTTCGGGCCAGCCGGCGGCGTTCCAGGTGACCGGGGCCAGGGCGGGGACGCGGCCGCCGGGATAGGCGTCGATGAAGCCCATGTAGTACCAGTCGCCGTTCGGGGTGTCGACCAGTGAGCCCTGGTGCGGTATGCCGCCGCCGGGGATCGGGCCGGGCAGGTCCAACAGCACCTCCCGCATCTCGTACGGGCCGAAGGGGCCTGAGGTGGACTTCCAGACGTACTGGCCGTTGGGCGGGCGGGTGACGAAGATGTAGTAGTTCCCGTTGATCTTGTAGAAGCGGGAGCCCTCCATCAGGTGCAAATCGTCGGGCTTGGTGAGCACGTGCTCGGACCTGACCTCGGTGCGCAGGTCCGGGGAGAGCTGCGCGACGCGGATCTCGTTGACGCCGTACGCCACGTACGGGGTGCCGTCGTCGTCGAAGAGCAGCCCCGCGTCGTAGTAACCGCTGCCGATCTCGGCGTGCCGGGTCCAGGGGCCCGCCGCGTCGGTGGCCCTGTATACGTACGACCGCTGCCAGCCGATCTGGCCCAGCCAGTAGAAGGTCTTGTCGCTGGGGCGGTAGCGCATCGAGGACGCATAGATGCCCTGGACGTACGCCCGTCCGCCCTTGAGGTCGTACGCGTCGCCGAAGTCCAGGACCGGCACCGAGTGGCCGATGAACTCCCAGTTGACCAGGTCGTAGGAGCGCAGGACGGGCGCGCCCGGCGAGAAGTGCATGGTCGAGGCGCTGTAGTAGTACGCGTCGCCGACGCGGATGACCTCGAGGTCGGCGAAGTCCTGCCAGATCACCGGGTTGGTGAACCGTTCCTGCTGGGCCGTCGTGGTCGCCGCCGCGCGCATGGTCGGCAGCGTGGCGCCCGCGACCAGACCGGCGGTGACCGCCATGACTCTCCGGCGGCTGTGGGGGTGTTGGAGCCAGGACATGTGAAATCAGCTTCCTCACGGGTAAGGGAGACCGAGAGCCGAAGTTCGAAATGTCTCTGGCTCTGGGGTTCTGGTTGGTGGCGGATGATCTGGGCAGGGGGCGGTGGCAGTGGAGCAGGTGCCGGTCCAGCAGTTCAGCAGGTCTTGGATGGTGTCGAGGATCTGCTAGAGGGTGAGCCCGCTGTATCGGCTTTTCGGGCCAGGCGCTGCTCGGTCAGGAACGCATGGGCGGCGGCGACCAGGTGACGTGGTGATGCCAGCCGGTCCAGGAGCGGCCCTCGAATCCCGGGACCGGGGCGGGGAGGGGCTCCGGTCCCGGGCGGGGGTCATCCGGCGGCCAGAGTGGTCCACTTCTGGTTGGAGCCGCCGTGGCAGTCCCACAGGTGGAGCTGCGTGCCATCGGCCGTGGAGAAGCCCGGAATGTCGAGGCAGCGGCCGGAGGCGGGGTTGCGGTAGCCGCCGTTGTAGGGCTCCCAGACCTGATTGGCGCCGCCGTGGCAAGCCCAGAGCTGCACCTTGGTGCCGTTGGCCGTGCCGAAGCCGGCGGCGTCGAGGCACTTGCCCATGGAGCGCAGGGTGCCGTCGGTGTAGGCGGACCAGACCTGGTTGACGGCGCCGGTGCAGCTCCAGGTCTGGACGGCGGTCCCATCGGCCGTGCCGAAGCCGCTGACGTCCAGGCACTTGCCGCCCAACTCGGACTGCACACGTGAGGGAGCGGGGGCGGGGTTCCTCAGCCACCCGGCGCTGTCCGCGGACTGGATGCCGCGGTGGAAGGCGTCGGCCATCTTCTGGTAGCCCGAGTCGTTGGGATGCAGGAAGTCGGCCAGGTCGGCCGTGGTCAGGCTGCTCATGTCCACGTACGCGACGCGCTTGCCCGCGGCCTGTGCCTCGCTCACGATCTGGGGGATGGCCTGGTTGTACGCGGCACGGTACTGCTCCTCCGAGCCGCTGGTGGACACGACCAGGGAGGCCACGAGGACGGTCGCGTCGGGGACGTCGGCGGTGATCTGGTTGACCAGCGACTTCAGCCGGGCGGTGGCGGTGGAGACCTGGTAGCTCTCGTTCAGGTCGTTGGTGCCGATCATCAGCGTCACGACGTTGGGCCGGTAGCGGGTCAGCGAGGCGTCGGCGAGTTCGGCGATCTGGTGGATCTTGTATCCGGAGTGACCTTCGTTGTCGGGGTCGGACATCGAACCGCCCCGCCCCGTGCCCACGAAGTCCAGCGGATGGCCGTCTGCCGCGAGCTTGTCCCACAACGGGGCCCGGTAGCCGTTGCCCGTACTGCTTCCCACGCCCCACGTTATCGAGTCGCCGAGCGGCATGACCCGCAAAGGCGTGGTCGAGGCGGCGGAGGCAGGTGCCACACCTGCCGCCGTCACCCCGAGCGCGGCAGTGGCCAGCGTGATGAGGGGCAGGACCCAAGGCCTTCTCATGCAGTCGTCCTCTTCTGCGAGTGAGTGCTGAATCTGGCGCGGGCTGCTCGACGTTCGTGTCGGCAACTCGGCTGCTGTGTCGTCCCGCTGGCGTCGGCGGGCACATGACGTACTGGCGGAACGGCGTGGTGGGGAACCGCTTGCGAAGTGAGCGTTGACAACGTCGAGCCATCCGGCGTCCCGTCTGCCCCGCGCTCGACTGCGGAGAGACCGTCGCCTCGCCGAGCCAGGAGACGCCGTGCAGCGCCTCCGTGCCCGGTGCGGAACGAGGCGATGCCGAGGCGCTCCATGTCCGGTGCGTACTGGTGCAGCAGCGCGATCCGCTCGCCGAGCGTGAGCCGACTGAGCAGATCGTCGATGCGCTTGCCCATCGGCAGCGCGGCGTCGCGGAACGGATGCCTCTCGGTCGCAGGGAGGGACGGAAAACGCAAGCCTGGCCTCTAAGTGGGCAGGTAGAGAGTGTTGAAGCGCTTCGAAACTGTCATCGCTTCTATCGGATTGTCAATGGCCGGAATGCAAGAAAGTTTCTCCTTTTGGGCCCTCTTGTTCTGTTCGAAATGTGCCGTTAGCGTTCACGGTCAGTGAAGCGCTTCGACACCCGGTTGCGATCTCCTTCTTCATCGCCTTGACCTGCGCGGACTCCTCTGTCGTCGTCCCGGCCGGATGCCGGCATCGATCTCGTCCTGACGGACCCACTTGCGCAGCGTCTCGGTAGTCCGTTCCTGCTGGGCCGTCGCGGCCGCCGCCGCGCGCATCGCCGGCAGCGTGGCGCCCGCGACCAGACCGGCGGTGACCGCCATGACTCTGCGGCGGCTGTGGGGGTGTTGGAGCCAGGACATGTGAAATCAGCTTCCTCACGGGTAAGGGAGACCGAGAGCCGAAGTTCGAAATGCCGGACATCATCCTGACTGTCGAACGGGAATATAGGAGGGGGTAGGAGGGGTGTCAACGCCAGGCGATCAGCGGGTGGTTGGCGACTCGCCCACAGCAGTCGTCGTTCGGTGATCGTGCGCGCTTCGGGGCTCTCGAAGTCGTCCGAACCAACTCCTCGTGGTCATGCCGGGAGGCTGTCCCCGTCGGAGCCCGGCCAAGTCCCGACCCCACTCGTTGGAGGGGCGGTCTCGCCGGACCGCCCCTCCAACGAGTGGCATCGAGGGCTGTCCGAGCTGTGATGAGGGCAGCCTCCCGGGGGGATCGACGACCTCGCCGACGCAACCTGGGACCGTGAACTCGACGACCTCTTCCTACGCATCGGCCACCGCTTCGGCCGCGCCGACTTGCGGCGCCGCATGCGTGACTACGTCCGCGCCCTCCTCGGCCCAGTCGGCCGCAAAAAACGGCTGACAACTGGCCGAACACACAGGCCGCCGCACCCCCGACGGCCTGCCCGACGAGAGGACCTTCGCCACCAAACCGGAGCTGGCAGGCCATCGCTCGCGTGGAAGTACCGCACCTGCCGGACCTCGCTCACCAGGCCGCACTGCACCTCGTGGCCATTCTCGTCCCTGCGCGGGCCCCGACTCCGCAGCCGAACTGATCACGGCGAGCCCATCCGAGGCGCCCCGCCGGTGCGAAGATCAACCCATGGACGGCCTCGTGCAGTCCCTTCGGGATCTCACACTGCGGGTGCGGACGCCGTCGATCCCCCCGCGGTGCCGGTCGGTGGCGTGGTGCCGGTCAGGGAAGTAGGCAGCCACGGCCCGGTCCGGGGCGTCGCCGTCAACAGCCCCCGGCACACGCCCGATCGCCGCCGACACCTGCCCCTCACACCAAAGACTCGTACAACCACGGGACTTGAAGCCGCCTGGTTTCAGCCTGCGAACGTTTCTGTCCGCGAATTTTGCGACAGGTATTGACGCTGATCACCGGAACCCTATTATCCAGTTGCTCGACACTTCGACCCGTGTTCGCTATGTCGAACACTCCAGGGACGCACCACGCCGCCTCCGGACTAGCCCCTGACGGGCCGAACCGGAGCCGCTTGCTCAAGGATGACGAGGTCCTTATGCATAGACGTATTTTCAGCCGCAGACGCCCGTCCGCGGTGCTCTCTGCCGTGGTCGCGGCCCTGGCCGCGTTGGCGGCGCTGCTCGTCGCCGGCCCGGCTCAGGCGGCCACCACCGGCGACGTGCGCGGTGTTGATTCCGGCCGCTGTCTCGATGTGGCGGGCTTCAGTCAGACCGACGGCGGAAACGTGCACATCTGGGACTGCCACGGTGGCATCAACCAGCAGTGGACGTTGACGGACAGCGACCAGCTGACCGTGTACGGCAACAAGTGTCTGGATGTCCGGGGCGGCGCCACCACGGCCGGGGCCCCGGTGCAGATCTGGACGTGCAACGGCAGTGACAACCAGCAGTGGCGGGTGAACCCCGACGGCACGATCGTCGGCGTGCGGTCCGGGCTGTGCCTGGAGGTCTCGGGCTGGGGCAAGGCCAACGGCACGGGGGTGCAGATCTGGTCGTGCCACGGCGGCACCAACCAAAAGTGGACCGGCCTGTCCGGGACGGGCAACGCGTGTGCTCTTCCGTCGACCTACCGCTGGACCTCGACCGGCCCGCTGGCGCAGCCGGCGAACGGGCAGTCCGCGCTGAAGGACTTCGCCACCGTGAAGTACAACGGCAGGCACGTGGTCTACGCGACCACCGCCAACGAAAGCGGGTGGGGCTCGACGACGTTCAGTCCCTTCACGAACTGGTCGGACATGGGGGCGGCCACCCAGACCAAGACGAACCTGGGCGCGGTGGCGCCCGAACTGTTCTACCTCTCGACCAAGAACATCTGGGTGATGGTGTACCAGTGGCCGGCGTTCCTCTACAGCACGTCCAGTGACCCCACCAACCCCAACGGCTGGTCCGCCCCGCAGTCGCTGTTCACCGGCACCCTCCCCCCGAACCCCGATCCGAACAAGCAGGACGCCCCGCTCGACGCGACCCTGATCGCCGACGGCCAGAACATGTACATGTTCTTCGCCGATGACAATGGCAAGATCTACCGGACGAGCATGCCGCTCGAGAACTTCCCCAGCAGCTTCGGCTCCTCGTACACGACGGTCATGAGCGACGAAACGGACCTTCTGTTCGAGGCGCCGGAGGTCTACAAGGTCCAGGGCCGGAACCAGTACCTCATGATCGTTGAGGCCTCGGGTACGAACCGCTACTTCCGCTCGTTCACCGCCTCCAGCCTGGACGGTCCGTGGACCGTCCAGGCCGGCAGCGAGAGTAGCCCCTTCGCGGGCCAGGCCAACAGCGGTTCCGACTGGGCCCAGGGCGTCAGCCACGGTGACCTGATCCGCAACAACCCCGACCAGACCATGACCATCGACCCCTGCAACCTGCAGTTCCTCTACCAGGGCCTCCTCAAGGACATCCCGCCGAACACCCCCTACATGCAACTGCCGTACCGGCCGGGCCTGCTCACCCTGCAGCGCTGACCCGCCTGATCCACGGTGATCGCGATGGGGTGCGGTCCGCCGACGCGTAGACGAGCGGTCTACGGCGTGGGCGACTCCACCTGCTGACCGATACTCACCGCCTTGAGGAACCCCAGCCGCGCGTCGGCTGGGGTTCCTCTCTTTCGTGGACTCTCATCGTGGGTGCGGACCGAAGCCCTATGACGCCACCGGGGATCCGCCTGCCGGCCGTGGTGTGCCGAGAATTCCGCAAGCTTCATCCGGGGCATCGGTCCCTGTCGCCGTGCCGTTGAGGAATCGCCGAGCGGGTCGTGTCGGGCGTCGTGGAACGGGCGCGGTCGCTGCGGATCGGCGACCCGCTGGACCCGGCCACCGAGATGGGCCCGATCGCCACCGCCCACCAGTTCGCCAGGATCAACACGTACCTCTCCGCTCCCGAAGGCGCCCGACTGCGCACCGGCGGGCGGTCACCGGGCGGCCTCTACCTGGAACCCACCGTCTTCGACGAGGTCGCTCCCTCCTCCCGGCTCAGCCGGGAGGAGATCTTCGGCCCCGTCCTGTCTGTGCTGACCTTCGACACGACCGACGAGGCGGTGGCCCTGGCGAACGACACCGACTACGGCCTGGCCGCCGGGCTCTGGACCTCGGACCTGTCGACCGCGCACCTGGTCGGGCGCCGGCTCAAGGCCGGAACCGTCTGGATCAACTGCTACGAGGAAGGCGGCCTCGACGTGCCCTTCGGCGGCTACAAGCAGTCGGGCAACGGCCGGGACAAGTCATTGCACGCCCTGGAGAAGTACACCGAACTCAAGACCACCTGGATCCGGCTGTGAGACCACTCGTCGCCATCCCCGCCCGCGTGGCCACCACCACCTCGGCCCTGCGGTACTCCGCCGAGGTCGCCGCGCAGGCCCTCGTCGAGGCCGTCTACCGGGCGGGCGGGGAACCGTTCATCATGCACCCCGCCGACAAGGACCGGATCGGAGCACGGATGAGCCGGTGCGACGCCGTACTGCTGCCCGGCGGCGGCGACCTGGCACCCCACCGTTACGGTGCGCGCACCGTACACGAAGCCGTCTACGACGTGAGCGAAGATCTGGACACCTTCGACCTGGCCGTGGCCAGGCACGCACTGGGAGCCGGGATGCCACTGCTGGCGATCTGCCGTGGCCTGCACGTGGTCAACGTGGCCCTCGGCGGCACGCTGCACCAGCACATGGAGCCCGACCATCGGCACGTCGTGCACCCGGTCGTGTTCCGGGGCGAGAAAGTGGCCGTCTCCTGCTACCACCACCAGCGGATCGACGAGCTGGGCACCGGTCTGCGCGTCGTCGCCGAGTCCGAGGACGGCACGATCGAGGCCGTAGAGCTGCGCGGTGCCGAGGGCTGGTTCCTCGGTGTCCAGTGGCACCCCGAGGACACGGCCGCGGACGACCCCGCGAACCAAGCCCTGTTCGAAGAGCTGATCAGGGCCGCTTGAGCCTCTCCACGCGCGCCTCGGACAGGCGGTGAAGAAAGGAGAGTTGTCCGACCCGGCCCGGCCATGGGCTCTTCCCGCCCCGCTGCGGTGACACCGACGGCGGTGCGGGTGCCGATCACGCCGTTGGCACCGAGCAGGGAGAATTGCATGTAGGTGCCCCCTTCGTTCCGGCGGTCTTCTCGGCGAAGGGCCGGTCACGGCCGGGCAGGAGTGGCGACCGTACCGCGTGTCGAGTGGGCGAGCAGCTTGGTCACCAGCTCGCGCAGGATCAGCCGCTCGATGACGGTGAGCGGTTCCATCAGGTCGGCGGTCATCTGCGGGACGTGTGCGGCGAGGGCTCGCTCCAGCAGGTCGTTGCCCTTCTCGGTGGCCTCCAGCAGGGAGGCCCTGCGGTCCTCGGGGTGAGGGTGCCGGGTGATCAGCTCGGCCTCTTCCATGCGGGCGATCAGCCGGGTCAGGCCGCCGGAGGTGAAGGAGAGGTCTTCGGCGAGGCGGGCGCTGGTGGTACGACGCTGCGGATGCCGCGCCAGACGCAGCAGCACTTCGAACTCGGAGCCGCCGAGTCCGGCGGCCTCGCGGATCGTGCGGTCGGCCCGTCCACCGAAGGCGTCGGTCAGCCGCAGGATGTCGCCGTACAGGACGACTGCCTCATCGTTCAGAAGTTCACTCATAAACCTGACGATACAGTAATTCTCTGGCCCGCTATGTCAACATTTAGGCAGATTTACAACAGCACTTGCTGTACTTGAAGCTTGAAATATAGCTGCCTTTGCAGATACTTTTTCTGCAGCCGAACCCACTGCACTGCACCGAAGGGACCATCCCCCCATGTCACTCGGACGACGTCAGGTACTCGTCGCAGGCTCACTCACCGCCGCCGCAGGCGCCCTGGGCGCCGGAACGGCGCACGCCACGGGACGTGGAGAGGAGACGAAGAGTCTGGAGCAGCTGTACCGCGAGGCGAAGGCGGAAGGTGGCGCGCTGACCGTCTACGCGGGCGGCGACACCGCGACCCAGCAGGACGGCAACAAGGCCGCCTTCGAGAAGGCGTTCCCCGGCATCACGCTGGACATCGTCGTGGACTACAGCAAGTTCCACGACGCCCGCATCGACAACCAGCTCACCACCGGCACCCTCGTCCCCGACGTCGTCCAGCTGCAGACCCTGCAGGACTTCCCGCGCTGGAAGCGCGAAGGCGTCCTGCGCAGCTACAAACCGGCCGGCTTCTCCCGCGTCCACCCCGCCTTCAAGGACCCCGACGGCGCCTGGACCGGCATCTTCGTCGACGCGTTCTCCACGATCCACAACGTCGACAGGACCGGGGCCGCTGCGCCCGCCTCCGCCCGGGACCTCCTCGACCCCCGCTGGAAGGGGAAGATCGTCTCGACGTTCCCGAACGACGACGACGCCGTCCTCTACCTCTACAAGGTCATCGTCGACAAGTACGGCTGGGACTGGCTGCGCCGCTTCGTCGCCCAGGACATCGCCTGGGTACGCGGCACCCAGGAACCCGCCGACCGGGTCGAGGCCGGCACCGCCGCCCTCGCCCTCGGCACCGACGGCATGCTGACCCCGGCCGACGGGGTCAGGACCCGCTTCGTCCTGCCGAAGAACGACCCCTTCATGGCCTGGGCCCAGCGCGCCGCCATCTTCAAGAACGCCAAGCACCCGGCCGCCGCCAAGCTGTACCTGAACTGGTGGCTCGACAAGCAGACCCAGTCCGACTTCTACATGTGGTCCGTCCGCACCGACGTCACCCCCCACTCCGGCTACCGCCCCATCTGGGACTACCCCAACGCCAACCTGAACGGCTTCGACACGTTCATGGCCGACCGCGCCCACGTCGAGCGCTTCCGCCAGCAGCTGACCCTCTACGTCGGCGAGGTCACCGGAGCACCGTCCCCGGGCTGGCTGGGACTGCACCCCGGACGCCGCTGACATCTGCTCGGCCCCCTCGGCCCACCTCGTCGGGCGGCGCCGAAAGGGGCGATGTCCAGCATCAGCCCGCGGGCCGGGCACGGTGAACCAGCGCACAGGCCCAGATCGGCTGACGCGCACCGATGTGGGTCTTACTGCTGGTTCCTGGTCTTCGACGACGCAGACCTCGACCTCGCGGTCCGCGAAGCGATGATCGCGGAGATGCGGCTGGGCGGCCCCTCCTGTATCGGCACCAACCGGTTCCTGGTTCAGGAGGCAATCGCCGACACGTTCGCCGCCGCGATGGGCGAACGGATGGCCGCCACCCGGGTCGGCCAGCGGACCGTGAGGACACCGCTCTCGGCCCGCTGGCCGACCACGGGGCGGTGGACAAGGTCCGCCACCTCGCCGAGGACGCCGTGGCTCGTGGTGCCGTTGTCATCGCCGAGGCAGAGATCCCTGACGGGCCCCGGCCACTTCGCCGCCCCGACCGTCCTGGACCACGTCCCCGGCAACGCCGCGATCATGCGAGGAAGTCTTCGGACCCGTTGCCACCATCCACCGGTTGTCCACCGAGGCCGAGGCCATGGCGGTGGCCAACAACACCGAGCACGGCCTCGCGTCGCACCTGATGGCGCCCGCACGGAATACGCGTCAACTGTGTCGCCCCCGGCATCGTCGACACCCCGATGTCCCGCACCGACCTCGGTCTCACCGAGACCGGCTTCGACGGCCCGCCGTTCCCCGTGCACCGGTCCGAGGAGATCGCGGCGGCAGTCTGCTGCCTCGTCTCCGACCTGGCCCGGGGGCGTCAACGGCACCACCCACGTACTCGACTTCGGCGCCCTGGCCCGCTCGGCGTTCCCCGCCTGACCGGGCATTCACGGCCGCCGGCTACTTCCTCCCCCAAAGGAACAGGAGAACCGCTCACCATGAGCACCACCCGCAAGCCCTCCCTGCGTGACCTCGTCGCCACTGTCGTCACCGCGGCCGTCGCCGTCGTGACCACCGCCCCAGCGGCGATCGCGGCACCCCGGACGCACTGCCCGAAGCCGACAACGGGGCATGAGAAGTCCGTCGCCGTACAGGTCCTCAAGGGCGTGTTCGAGCGCGGCGACACCAAGATCGTCGACCGTTACGTACGGCCCGAGTACATCCAGCACAACCCGACGGCCCCCGACGGTTCTGCGGCCCTCAAGACCCTTGCCACCACCGTCCACCAGCAGTTCCCCGACGCCAGGTACGACGTCAAGCGGGTCATCGCCGAAGGCGACCTGGTGCTCGTGCACTCCAACGCCGTCATGACCCCCGGTACCCGGGGCACCGCCGTGTTCGACATCTTCCGCTTCCAGAAGGGGAAGATCGCCGAACACTGGGACGCCGAGCAGGACGTGCCCGAGACCACCGTCAGCGGCCACGACATGTTCGCCACGCTCAGCGCGCCGCGTACCGACGCCCCCGACCCGCACGCCGACACCGCGGCCAACAAGCGCGTCGTGACGAAGTTCTTCGACGAAGTACTCGTGGGGCACAACGTGGCCGCGGCCGACAAGTACGTCTCCGCGAAGACCTACTACCAGCACAGCCCCGGCTTCGGTGACGGACTGAAGGACTTCAAGGCGGGCTTTGAGGCCTACTTCGCGCAGTTCCCGAACGCGGTGACGCTCCCCAAGCGCGTCATCGCCGAAGGCGACCTGGTCGCCGTCCACAACAACGACAAGACCAGCCCCGACGACCGGGGCAACGCTGTCGTCGACCTCTTCCGGGTCCGCAACGGCAAGATCGTCGAGCACTGGGACGTCACCCAAGCCGTGTCCGCGACCTCCGCGAACGACAACACGATGTTCTGAGCACCGGGTTCTGAGCACATCTCGTGCCGGGCCGCGTATGCGGCCCGGCACAAACCTTTTGCGTCAACCCACACGGGCTCAGCCCACCGTCAAGGGATTCCCTGAGCGAGTCCGGGTGATGGCGAAGCCGAAAGCCGTCGCCAGTACGTACATGAGAACCGAGTAGACAGCACTGGGAACTGCCACCGCGGTGTTGTCGAGGATGCTCAGTGCGATGGTGAGGGCCACAGTGGTGTTGTGAATCCCCACCTCCATGGCGCATGCGACAGCCTGAGGCTCGTTCAGGCGAAGGGCCCTGGCACCGAAGTAGCCGACACTCAGGCTCGCCAGACAGAAGATGCCGGTGACCAGGCCGACCTGGCGAAGGTAATCCGCAAGGTTCTCCCGCTCTCCCAGCAGTGCCCCCAGGGACACCACGACCAGGATGACGATGGAGAACACACGGACCGGACGGTCCGTCCGGGCGGCGAAGTCCGCGGAGCGTCTCCGGACGAGCATGCCGAGCCCCACCGGGATGAGCACGATGGCGATCACTTGCAGCACTTTGCCGAACTGCAGTCCCAGGTCACCCTCGGCATCGAAGTGGCTGATGGCCAGATTGGTGATGAGGGGAATGGTGACGGCTGCCAGCACGGAATTGATCGCAGTGAGGGTGACGTTGAACGCCACATCCCCGCGGAACAGGTGGCTGAAGAGATTGGCTGTGGTACCACCCGGGGACGCAGCCAGCAGCATCACGCCCACCGCGAGCATCGGTTCCACGTCGAAGATTTCGACCAGGCCGAAGGCGAGCAGCGGTAGCACCACTATCTGCACGGTCAGGGCGAAAACGACCGCTTTCGGGGAACGGGCCACGCGCTTGAAGTCGCCAGTGGTGAGCGAGAGCCCGAGGCCGAACATGATGATGGCGAGCGCTATGGGCAAGCCGGTCGTGATCAGCGCTGAATCGTTCATGCCCCACGCTTCCTGGGTGACGGGCAGCGGCAGCTGCGAAAGCCGCCGCGCGGCCCGTAGGTCGCCACAGTGAAGCAGTTGCTGAGTCCCTGTTACAAGGTTTGAGCTGGGCGGTTCGATGTGTGACCTGCTGCACTGTGCGGCGCGTGTCGCGTGACATTCGGTGAGATCACCGTCGCATGGGCTGACCGTGGTTCGACCGCGAACAGCCGGCGCCCGCCTTCCCTGTCGGGTTTGGGCACAACACCGGGCGCAGGCGCCGCCGTCGCGTCGGCTCATGTCAGCCGCCTGTGGGTTGAGACGCCGCACACCTCCGCCGACGGCACGGAGCCTCGCGCGTTGCGCACACCGCCAGCGTTGCCCGGTCAGTGATCACGCGGAAGAAGCTCGGCCCTTCCGGCGCCATCCGATCCCGTACCCGCCGAAACGGCCCCATGCGACGAGGGTGAGCCTGAGCTTGATGGCGCCGAGCGGCGCGGGCGCTGACGGGTGCTCAGGTTCGTCGACCCGCAGCTTGCCGGAGGCCGTCGAGGACGAGGTCCGGGCCGAATTCGCACTCGTGGCTGTGGTGGCGAAAGATCGGGCGGCGGATGCACGCCACTCGCCACCATCGCATCCTCCTGAGTGATCGCCCGATCCCGATCATCCGAGAGGACACCCATGTCGCCCAGCCCGTCCCGAGGCACGCGCCGCACCGTCTCCGGTCTCGCCACCGCCCTGCTGGCCCTGGCCTGCCCCCTGGCGGCCCCGGCCTCACCCGCGGCGGCCGCCGCCGGTACCGGGCAGGTCAGTACCGTCACCTACACGGCGGCGGAGCGGGCCGCCGCCCTCTCGCACTGGACGCCCGCGCGCATGAAAAAGGTCGGCCGCGCCGTCGACCTGGGGCCGACCGGACCGCTCAGCAAGCCCTGGAAGGGCAAGGGCATCCCCAGCATCGGCCGGCTCTTCTTCGTCAACTCCAGGGGGCAGGACACCTGGTGCACGGCCAGCGCCGTCACGAGCGGCAACCGATCGGTGATCATGACCGCCGCGCACTGCGCCCGCCTCGGCTCCTCGCCCGTCAACACCTACGGCGACATCGTCTTCGTCCCCGGCTACGCCAAGGGCAAGGCTCCGTACGGCCGCTATGCCGTCAAGGCGACCATGACACCGCGCTCCTGGGCCGAGGACACCGTGAATGATGTAGCGGCGATGGTCGTCGCCACCCCGGCCGAGGGGAAGCGGCTCACCGACGCGGTGGGCGCGCAGAACATCGCCTTCGGCCGTCCGGCCGGTCAACGGGTCACCGCTTTCGGCTACCCGGCGACCACTCCGCGGCGCGGCGAGGAACTGCTGTACTGCGCCGGTACCTCCCAGCGCGCCCCCGAGGGCGAGCAGCGCGTCCCGTGCGACCTCGGCGGCGGCGCGAGCGGCGGTCCCTGGCTCGCCGGCTTCGACTCCGCCACCGGCAAGGGCACCATCGTGTCGGTAAACAGCCACGGCGAGCGCGACGGCAGCAGCCCGATGTACGGGCCGACCCTCGGCAAGACCGCGCGAGCCGTCCACGACGCCGCCCAGCGCGGCTGAGCGCCGGGGCTCCTGCGTCCCGGAGCGGCGTGCCGCCCCGGGACTGGACCCGAAGGCTGTCGTGGCGGCGTCCTCTGAGCCCCGCAGATGCGTCCGCCACAGGTCGCGCCCCCAGGTACACGGCCCGCGGGTGTGCCGCGTGTCCACGTCGTCGAGTTCGCCCGGGGAGCCGGTGGGCGTCGGCCGGGCGGCGACCGTCCGCCGCCCCTGTCCTGGCCGAGGATCCTCGCTGGTGCCTCACCCACCTCGGGCGAGTCCGGTCACGGCGAGTGCGGCGTCCGCGCGGCCGATGTCTCAGGGCGCGGCCCGTGTCTCAGGGCGCGGCCCGCATCTCAGGACAGGGCAGGGGCGCGGTGGGGCGGGGTCAGAGCAGGCGCAGATCGCGGGCGCGGCGTACCGCGTCGTTGCGGCGGTTGACGGCCAGTTTCCGGAAGACGCTCTTGAGGTGGGTCTTGACGGTGTTCACCGACACACACAGGTCGGCGGCGATCTCCTCGGTGGACATCATCCGGTCCAGTCGCCGCAGCACATCGCGTTCGCGTCCGCTCAGCTCCTCCACGACCGGCGGCAGGTCCTCCGGCGTCGGCGCGCCGGTGTGCGGCGGCGGCCCGGGGGTGAGCCAGCCGGCCGCGAGGCCCCTCAGCGGTGCGGTGTCGAGGACGGGCCGGAGCCACCCACCGGCTTCGGCGAAGGGGCGGCGCAGCCGCTCGCGCCGGGCATCGTGGAGCGCCTGGGCGACGAGCCTGCGCACGGCGGCCGAGTCCCCGGCGGCGTACGCGGCCTCCGCGCGGA
>NZ_LRTR01000845.1 GCF_001550375.1 Streptomyces europaeiscabiei
GCCCGCGGGCGAGGCGCGGGGCGCCGAGGTGCTGCGCGGCCTGACGGACGCCGGTGCCGATCTGGTTCCGGTCGTGCTCGGCGACGAGGAGCGGGAGCTGACCGCGAAGGCGCTGCGCACGGCGTGCGAGGACCACGCGGCCCGCTCCGGGCAGGAGTTCGCCGGTGTGCTGTCGCTGCTCGCCCTCTCGACGGGCAGCGACCCGCGGCACGACTCGGTGCCCGCCGGATACACCGCGACGCTGCGGGCCGTCCAGGCGCTCGGCGACATGGAGCTCACCGCCCCGCTGTGGTGCGTGACCCGCGAGGCGGTACGGACCGGGCCCGGCGACCTGGCCGTCGACCCCGCCCAGCGCATGATCTGGGGGCTGGGACGGGTGGCCGCGCTGGAGCACTCCGACCGCTGGGGCGGTCTGATCGACCTGCCGGGCACGCCGGACGCGGGCGTGTGGCGGCGCCTGGCCGCACTGCTCGGCGGCGACGGCGCCGAGGACCAGGTCGCGGTACGCACCGACGGGGTACGGGTGCGCCGCCTGGCCCGGGCCGGG
>NZ_LRTR01000846.1 GCF_001550375.1 Streptomyces europaeiscabiei
CGCGCTCGTCGGCGCGCCGGTGCGGGACGTCCGCGAGGCGATCCTCATCACCGGCGTGACCATGCGCCTGGCCCCGGCACCCGGCGGCGGCACGTTCGTCGAGGCGGCGCCCTCGGCGGATCCGCCGGGCCGAAGCAAGGGCATGCGCGGGACTCTGCTCGGCGAGGGCGGGCTGCCCCGACTGGCCCGTACGTTCAGCAGGGGTGAGAAGTGGCCGGTTCTCGTGGCGGTCAAGGAGGGCGCGGACTACACGCTCCACCTGTATCGCGACGGCCGCCTGGTGGCCGCCCACGCATGGTGGGCCGACCCGGCCGAGATGCCGACCCAGGAGGAGGCGGCGGAACGGGCGACCGTGGTGGCGGAGGCCTACGGAGTGACGGACCACCGGCCCCTCACCGCGGTGCTGCGCGGCACCGGAGATCCCCGCCGGCACGTCGACGAGGCGTTCGCGGCACTCGAACTGCCCTCGCCCCCGTCCGGCTTCGGGCACCGCTCCGAGCCCCTGGCCGAGGTGCCGGGAGCGCAACTGGTCGAGCGGCGGACGTTCTTCCGCGCGCTCAAGGAGTCGCTGTCCTCCGAGAGCGCCGGTACTTCCGGCAGCGAGCTGCCCCCACTTTCCTGACCACGTCACCCGTCACGTCCAGCAGCGCCTCCACCGTGTCCGGCGGTGGAGGCGCCGCTGTGAGGCGCAGCCAGGACTTGATAGGCAAGTGGTTGGTTGCCTATCCTGTGGTCGTGGCCGACGACCTGTTCAAAGCCTTGGCCGATCCCACCCGCCGGACCATCCTCGACGAGCTGACCGAGAAGTCCGGACAGACACTGTTCGAGATCTGTTCCCGGCTGACGATGAAGCACCAGCTCGGCATCTCGCGCCAGGCGATCTCCCAGCACCTCGCCGTGCTGGAGGCCGCCGGCCTCGTCGAGAGCAGGCGGGAGGGCCGCTACAAGTTCCACGACCTGAACACAGCCCCGCTGCGGCAGATCGCCGAGCGGTGGCTCGTGCCCGACCCATCCGGACCCCAGGAGAGCACCTCATGAAGATCCGTCTGACCAGCGTCTTCGTCGACGACCAGGCCAAGGCCGAGCACTTCTACACCGAGATCCTCGGCTTTGTGAAGAAGCACGACGTCCCGGTCGGCGAGAAGGACCGGTGGCTCACCGTCGTCTCACCCGACGAGCCCGACGGCACCGAACTCCTTCTGGAGCCCGCCGGTCATCCGGCCGTCAAGACCTACCGCGACACGCTCGTCGAGGACGGCATCCCGCTCGCCCAGTTCGCCGTGGACGACGTGCAGGCGGAGTATGAGCGCCTGCGAGGCCTCGGCGTGCGCTTCACCCAGGAACCCCTGGAGATGGGCCCCGTCACCACCGCCGTACTCGACGACACCTGCGGCAACCTGATCCAGATCGCGACACAGCCGCAGTAGGGGTCGGGCCGCGTGCGGGTCGTCCGGAGAGAGGACCGCCCCGCTCCGAACGTCGTCGATGGCGTGGTCACGACCGCGGAGTTCGCGGTGTTGTCCTCCAGCCGCTCCACATGGGTTCTCGTTCGACCACGCCGGGGCCGGCCCCGCAGGGCCGACGCGTGCAGCGATGCGCCGGGCGTCTGCAGAGAACCTGGGCGGGCCAGGTACGGCCGCTGATCCGGTGACGGCGGGAACGTGCGGCAAAGGTGCCTTACACCTCCTGCTGCCGGCGCACCATCTCGGTGATCCAGGCGGGCGCGAACGGCGACGTGCAGCCCGGGGAGGTCGGGTAGTTCTTGAGCACTTCCAGGCGCTCACCGATGTCGATCGCACGGGCGCGGTGCTCGGCGTGGTCGATACCGATCTGGGCCAGGCAGTGGTTCATCGCCCACTGCAGGCGATCCGGGGCGTCCTTCATGTCTGCCTCGATGACGTCGAGCAGTCCTGCGAGGTCGAGGCCCTCGGGCTTCTTCGCCACCCGTTCGATGGTCAGCGCCCAGCCCGCACTCGCGACCGCGGGGTCCGGGTCGCGGGACCAGGCCAGGCGAAGGTCCTCGGAGTGCGGGTTCTTCTTCACCACGTAGTTCACGAGCCAGTCGTGCACCTTGGGTGTGCGTGCCTCGCGCACCATGGCGTCCAGCTCGTCACGCCCGAACGCCTTCGGGCGGCAGATCAGGAGTGCCAGCAGTCTCGCCGAACTGTCTTCCGTCGCCCAGAGCAGGCACGCCAGTTCCTGTTGCGTCTTGAGTCGTTTCGCGAGCGCGCGCAGCTTGCCGAGGTTCACACCGTGATCGTCACCGTGTCTCTCGTTCACCTCGCGTGCCTTCGGGTCCTCGAGATCGGCCAGCTCGGCCATCACCTCGACGACCGTCGTCCCGGTCAGCGTCACCTCGGTCACCCGTCCCTCTCCCGCCTCTCACGTGGGAGATTCAGCCTATCGGTGCCGGAACGCCAGGTGTCAGCGGTCGCGGTCGCCGAGGGAGGAGGAGGCCGACAGGTGCCGCTCGGCAGCTCAGGAGCGGCCATGGACGAACCGAGGGCATCGCCGTGCCACCAAGACCCTTCGTGCCGACCGGCGCGTGTACCGCGTCAGCCGCTCTTGCCCGGCGCCGACGAGGTGGGGCCTGCCGGGCCGGCGCGGAGCATGGCCCTGTAGAGGGCGTCGTGCTCGGGTGAGGCGGGCAGGGGGCCGCGCGCGGGGGCTTCGAGGGACTGGACGATGAGGGCGACGATGCGGCGCCAGGCGTCGGGGGCGGACGCGCCGGTGGCGTTGACGACGCCGGCGTTGGCCATGTGGATGAGGACCAGGTCCGACGGGTCGAAGTCCTCTCGCAGACGACCGGTGGCCTTGGCGCGGCCGATGAGCTCGACCACGGACTCGTACGCCTCGTCGCGGCGCTTCTCCATGGCTTTGGCGGTGGGGAAGGTCATGGTCAGGACGTCGGCGAAGCCGTAGTCGGCGGCTTGCATGGCGCAGGCGGTCTCGATGTAGCAGGTGAAGCCGTGCCAGGGGTCGGGGTCGTCGAGGGCGACGGCGACCGCGTCGGTGTAGGCGTCCATCCGGTCGGAGAAGACAGCCGCGACCAGCTCCTCCTTCGCGGGGAAGTGACGGAGGATCGTCGCGATCCCCACACCCGCCTCCCGGGCCACGGAGGCCATGGAGGCGTTCAGGCCGTCGCGCGCGAACACCGAGCGTCCGGCGGCGATGATCCGCCCCCGATTGCGCTCGGCGTCCCTGCGCAGCCGAGGCGCGGCGGGGTCGTCGGGGTCTCGGGCGCCAGAGGTCATGCTGATCATCCTAGCAATCGGATTGGTCTATCCGATTTCACTCCGCTGCCGTTCGTCGCGTTGAGGGCAGGTGTCGCCCTCGCTCGGCTCAGGTCCGGGTGCGCAGCGACAGCTCCGCTCCTCCAGGTCGATCGCCCGGCCCCGGTGTCCGGCCCACCTCTTCCGTCGCGGGATCGCCGAGCCCGTCCCTTCGTCCTGCCCGGTTCGTCACCGGCGCCCTTTCCCGCGCGAGGACTTCGACCCCTCCGACCTGGTTCTGATCCACATGGCCGACGCCGGTGTCGTCTCGGGGCCGCGCGGCCGTGGGCCGACCGCGCGGCGGTGGGGCCTAGGCGGGCGAACCGGTCACGGTACTGACCGACTTGGTGACGTAGTACGTCACCTTGGCGCCGCTCCAGAAGTGGAAGGTGAGCGTCACCCGGGAGTTGTCCCGCAGTGAGTTGAAGACACCGGCGGTCAGCTTGATGGCGTCGTCGGTGTACGCCGAGAACGCGGTGTCCCACTGCTGGTACGAAGTCCAGTTCGCCGGGCCCGCGTTGCTCCCGTCGTCGTATCTGGCCTCCATGGTCGCGAGCATGTCACCGCGGAACCGTGTGGGAACGGTCAGGCCGCCGACGCCGCCCGAGGCGTTCGACAGGACCGGTCTGTCGTAGGTGATCACATCGATCCGCCACGGGACGCCTCGGGAGAACCTGGCCTCCAGCGTCGCGTTCACCCCGTACGCCCGGTCGCCGGCCAGCTGGGTCAGTGCGGTGGCCGTCAGGGTGAGCCGGTTGCCGGAGACCGTGTAGTCCCTGCCCTGAAGGAGGTTGCGGGAGCCGTGCCGCAGTCCCTGGAAGCCGGTGCCGTTCGGGTTCAGCGTGAGGTCCTGGCTGGTACTGGTGACGGTCCCCGACTTCGGGAGGAACACCATGTCGCTGGAGGCGGTCCCGGAACGGGTGGTCCAGCTCGACTTGATCTGCCCGAACAGCTCCGCGTCGCGCCACTGCAACGTGTTGCGGTTCAGGAACTGACCGGTGTCCCACGGCATGGTGGTGAAGTTCCGCCGACCGGCGTGGTCGCCCAGGAACTCGAAGTACTTCCGCTGTCCCCCGCTGGATGATGCCGGGGCGGGTGGTCGTAGGCCAGCAGGGCGTAGTCGCCGATGACGACCGGGATGCCGCGCGCGGTGAAACTGTTGTACACGCGGTCGAAGGTCGCGGTGAGGTCCTGTTCCGAGGCTGCGTCGAACCGCGTGCACCCGGTGATGTTCACGCCGAACGGCCACCAGCCGTAGAAGTGGACCGTCGTGGCCACCATGGGATCACGCAGTTCCGCCAGCTCGGCGGCCAGCGCGTCGAGGCGGCCCTGGTCGGAGCTGGTGTGCAGCGTGGGCAGCACGAGCAGCCGATTCGCGTTGCCGCCGCCGGACTCGCGGACGATCCGGTGGAATACCTTGTTGAGTTCGGCCAGCAGCCGGTAGCCCTCGTCATCACCGGACGTTGTTGCCGAACGTGGGCTCGTTGATGCTCTCCAGCACCAGCCTGGGCGACCTGTCCCGGAACTCCGCGGCTGTCTGCGTCCAGGTGGCGCGGTAGCGGGCGAGGACGGCGTCGTGGTCCGTGGAGAGGGTGTTGACCCACATCCAGGAGTCGTGGCGCATGTTGAGGAGCACGTACAGGTCTTCGTCCAGCGCCAGGTCGTCGACCTGGCGCACCTTCGCCATCCAGGCCGGGTCGATGGTGTGATCGGGCGCGGCGCCCTGGTGGATGCCCCAGGTGACAGGCAGGCGAACGCTCTGGAAGCCCTGAGACTTGACCTTCTGGAAGAGGGCCCGGGTCACCGGAGGGTTTCCCCAGGAGGTCTCGTCGGGGATGGCGTCGTAGGTGTTGCCCGGATTCCACCCGGGCTGCATGGCCACGACCGCGGTGCGGGCCGTCGGGGAACCGGCCGGGGGCACGGGCGGATCGGCGGCCCGCGCGGTGGCGGGCAGCAGGGGGAGCAGGACGAGCGCCAGGACGAGTGCCGTCAGTCTCCGTGGGGGTGAGGCGACGGCCGACGTCGTCGCGGAAGAAGCCTTGCGAGTCTTCTCGTCATCACGTGCACCTTCTGGTTGGGGGTGTGCGACACGTGGCGTCGGCCGGAGGCCGACAGAGATACAACTCAGTGAAGGAAAGTTTCGCTCTTCGCGGCGGAGAAATTAACATGACGATGTTCCGGAGACCACAGGTGCGGCGGTACGGGGTGCCAGAATGAGCCGGGCAGATCCACAAGACGGGCGGGCGACCTTGGCGGACTACGCGGCTGACGTGCCGGTGGACAGGAACGACGGGCAGGGCGACACGTCCCGGCCGGTCACGATCGCGTTCATCGCCGAGTCGGCGGGGGTCTCGGTCCCCACCGTGTCCAAGGTGATCAACGGCAAGTCCGGCGTCTCCGCCGACACGCGAGCACGCGTCGAGGAACTGGTCAACAGGTACGGCTACCGCAAGCCGACCGGCGCCAACCGGAACAACGTCGTGGAGCTCGTGTTCCGCGAGCTCAAGCACATGTGGGCGGTCGAGATCATCCGGGGTGTCGAGCGGGTGGCCCGCCAACACCGCGTGGGCGTCATGGTGTCCGAGTTCGGGCTGCATGACACGGACCCGCTCACCTGGGACGACACCGTCTCCCGGCGCCCCAACTGCGTCCTGTCCGTGGCCCAGCTCTCCGAGGTCGAGCGCGAGCAGCTCAAGGCGAAGGGCATCCCGTTCGTCGTCGTCGACCCGGCCACGGAACTGCCGGACGACGTCCCGTTCGTGGGTGCCACCAACTGGTCCGGCGGCCGGGCCGCGACCCGCCATCTGACCGAACTGGGACACCGCCGCATCGCCATGATCAGCGGCCCGCAGGACCAGCTGTACTGCTGCGCCCGCCTGGACGGATACCGCTCCGCGATGCACTTGGCCGGCCTGCCGGTCGAGCCGGAACTCGTCGTGTACGCGCCGCTCACCAGTGAGGACGGCTACGCGGCGGCGCGTTCCCTGCTGGCGCTGCCCGAGCGCCCGACAGCGGTCTTCGCCGCCAACGACCTACAGGCGCTCGGTGTCTACCAGGCGGCACGCGAGGCCGGTCTGCGCGTCCCCGACGACCTGAGCGTGGTCGGGTTCGACGACCTGCCGGTCGTGGCCTGGGTGGACCCGCCCCTGACCACCGTTCATCAACCCCTGACCGAGATGGCCGCCGCCGCGACCGAGCTGGCACTCACGCTCGGTCGGGGCGAGGCCGCACCCCAGGCCGGGCTGGAGATCGCGACGACCCTGACGGTCCGGGCCAGTACCGCTCCCCCCAGGAGCTGACCCGCGAGGTCATTGACCGTCAAGGCGGGCCGTGACTAGCCTGATTCGGGAAACTATCCGTCATGGGACGAGAAACTTTCGTAACGGCGAAAGGACCCGATGAGGGTGACGAGCGTGTCCGAGCCGGGAAGCACCATCAGTAACCCGGTGATCCCCGGCTTCTACCCCGACCCGTCCGTCTGCCGGGCGGGCGACGACTACTACCTCGCGTGCTCCAGCTTCGAGTACTTCCCCGGCATCCCCCTCTTTCACAGCCGGGACCTGGTGCACTGGACCCAGATCGGCAACGCGCTCGACCGCCCGAGCCAACTGCGCCTGCCACCGGACACCGCCTCCTCCGGGGGGATCTACGCCCCCACCCTGCGCCACCACGACGGCCGGTTCTGGCTGATCGTCACGAACGTCAGCGGCGACGGCAACCTGCTGTTCACGGCCACCGACCCGGCCGGCCCCTGGTCCGACCCGATCCGGCTGCCCGGGGTGCACGGCATCGACCCCGACATCGCCTGGGACGAGGACGGCACCTGCTGGTGCACCACCGCCGGAGTCGGACAGATACGCCTCGACCCGCACACCGGAAAGACGTTCGGTGAGCGCCGTCGGCTGTGGTCCGGCGCGCCCGGCGCCCTGGCCCCCGAAGCACCGCACCTGTACCGGATCGGCGACCACTGGTACCTGCTCATCGCCGAAGGGGGCACGGAGCGGGGCCACGCTGTCTCGATCGCCCGCGGCAGCGCGCCCACGGGCCCGTTCGAGCCCTGCCCGGCCAACCCGATCCTGACCCACCGCGGCACCGACCACCCCATCCAGAACACCGGCCACGCCGACCTGGTCCAAGGACCCGACGGCTCGTGGTGGATGGTGCTGCTCGGCGTACGGCCGGGCGGCGGCACCCCCGGCTGGCACGTACTCGGCCGGGAGACCTGTCTGGTGCCGGTCGAGTGGGTCGACGGCTGGCCCGTCGTCGGTGAACTGTCGACCGTCATGCCCGCACCGCCGTGGCCCCTCCAGCCACCCGCCGCCGCGCCGGAGCGCCGCGACGACTTCGACGTGACCGAGCTGTCGCCGCACTGGATCTCGCTGCGCCGGCGTCCCTCGGAGGACTGCACCACGAAGGAACGGCCAGGTTGGCTGACCCTGCGTGCCCGGGGTGGATCACTCGACGACGCCGACGTGACGTTCGTGGGCCGGCGGCAGCAACACCGGTCGTGCCGGGTGCGCACCCTGGTCGACGCGGCGGAAGGCCAGGGCGGCCTCGCCGTGCGCCTCGACGAGAGCCACCACTACTCCGTCGAGGTCACCTCCGGGCAGGTGCAGGTCCGCGCCCGCATCGGACCGTTGCACACCGTCGTGGCGTCCCGGCCGGTGCCCTCGGGGCCCGTGGTTCTCCGAGTCGAGACCGTCCCTGTGGAAATCATGAAGGACGCGCGCACCGGCCCCGACTTCGTCTCGCTCGGCTTCGAGGAGCCGGACGGCACCTTCGTCGAGCTCGCCTCGCTGGACGGCCGGTACCTGTCCACGGAGGTCGCCGGCGGTTTCACCGGCCGGGTCCTCGGCGTGTTCGCCTCCTCCGGCTCCGTTCACTTCGACTGGTTCGACCACGAGCCGCTGGAGGGCTGAGGCAACCGGGCCCGGACCGGCCCTCACGCGGGCGCTCCCACCCCCAACCGCTGCTGCCGACGCACGCGTTGCAGGTCCGGGTCCGGAACGGGGGCGGCCGCGACCAGGCGTCGGGTGTACTCGTGCCGCGGCCTTTCGCACACGTCGACGCTGCGTCCCTCCTCCACGATGCGCCCGTGTCGCAGTACCAGGGCGCGGGCCACGAACTCCTTGACGACGGCGAGGTCGTGGGTGATGAACAGATACGCGCACCCGAGCGTGTCCCGCAGTTCGGAGAGGAGGCTCAGCGCGGCCGCCTGGGTGGTGACGTCGAGGGCGCTGGTCGGCTCGTCGCAGATGATGAGCTTGGGCTTGCGGGCGACCGCACGGGCGATGGCGATGCGCCGGCGCTGACCTCCGCTGAACTGGGCCGGGTACCGGTCGGCCGCGTCCTTGGTCAGTCCGACGCGGCGGAGCAGCTCGCCGATGTCGTCGCTGACCTCCCGGGCCGAGCGGGCCGAGCCGACGAGCAGGGGCTCGGCCAGCGTCCGGGCCGTACGACCGCATACGCCAGGGCCCCGGCCTCGTTCCCCCCGACGCCCGCGACTGGGCGACCAGGTGCCCACGACCGGGAGAGGACCGCGTTCCGCGCCGACGGCCCGCTCCGCGCAGTCGTCGCTGCGTGGGGCGGGCCGATACGTCAGGCGGGGCGCGGCCGATCCGGTCCTGCCGGTCCGGGAGAGCTTCGGCCGAGTCCGGTCAGGGTGCCGCCGCATCGCGGACGAGGGCGGTGTCGACGAATTGTTCGAAGCGGACGATGAGTCCGCCGCGTACGACGAAGTGGTGGGCGACGCGGACGTCGATCGCTTTGGTGGTGGCCTTGTTGACGGCGGTGTAGCGGGCGAGGACGAAGACGTTCTCGCCGTCGGCGACGTAGGTGTCGTCGTGGGCGGTCCAGCCGTCCCAGTCCTGGCCGAGCTTCTCCATGACGTTGGATGTGACGCCGTCGGGGGTGCGGTAGGTGCCGGCGAGGGGGAAGCCGGCCATCTCCGTCCATTCCACGTCGGGGGCGAGGGTGGCCCGCAGGGCTTCCAGGTCGCCGGCGGCGGAGGCGAGATACTGGCGGCGTACGACGTCGGCGGGTGCGGTGGAGGTGGCGAACTCGCTCATGTTCAGCCCCACTTCATCTCGCCCTTGGCGACCTTCGCGCCGATCTGGGCGGCGATGAGCATGCCGTTGTCGGGGTAGCGCTTGACGAGGGCCTCGGTGAGGGCGGCGCCGTCGGCGGCCTTGTCCAGTTCCTCCTCGAAGGCGAGGAGGTAGTCGCGGGTGGCGGTGATGGCGGAGGCGTCGGCCGGGGTGCCGGGCAGGCGGTGGCCGGGGACGACGAGCTGCGGGGCCAGGGCGGCCATCTCGTCCAGCAGGTCGATCCAGGACGCGCGGTCACCGGGGGTGGCGGTGTCGGCGACCCAGACGTGCTCCTGCTGGAAGAGCAGGACGCCGCCGAGGAGGGCGCGGTGCTCGGCCTGCCAGAGGTAGTGGCGGTCGGGCAGGCCCGCGGGGCCGCCCCGGAGTGCGAAGAGGTGTCCTTCGAGGGTGAGGTCGCCGGTCAGCGGCTGGAGGTCGACCAGGCGGGTGGGAAGGTTCGCGCCGAGGGCGGCCCAGGCCTTGAGCTTGCCCTCGTAGGAGTGCTGGATGTGCTCGATGACGATCGGGGTGGCCACGAAGACGGCGTCGGGGAAGGCGTCGGCGATCACTTCGGCGCCGAAGTAGAAGTCGGGGTCGGCGTGGCTGACGAAGACGGTTGTCAGCGTCTTGCCGGAGTCGAGGATCTCGGCGGCCAGCCGGTGACCGTCGGCGCGGGTGAAGGCGGCGTCGACCAGCAGCGCTTCGCTCTCACCGGTGACCAGGGTGGCGGTCTTGTTCTTGCTGCCAGCCGGGAAGTCGAGGTCGAGGACCTTGAAGGACAGGGTGCTCACGGAGAACTCCTTGAGGGGGGTGGGGACGGGGAAGGTCAGGAGGCAAGAGTGGCCGCGTAGGACGCCAGCCGCTTGTCGACCTCGTCCGCGGTGGCGCGGCCGTAGGCCAGGGGAGCGACGGAGCCACCCTCGACGGCCAGCAGGGTGGGGAAGCCGGTGACACCCAGTTCGGCCGCGCGGCGGAAGTCGGCCTGGGCGGCGTCCCGCGCCTCCGACGACTCGAAGGCGGCCACGACGGCGTCGGCGTCCAGTCCGGCGGCCTCGGCGACCGCGCGATACGTTGCCGGGTCCGACAGACTTCGGCCGTCGGAGTAGAAGGCTTGCTGCACCTCCGTGGCCAGGGCCGCGGCCCGGTCGGGGGCGGCCTGACGCAGCGCGGCCACACCACGGGCGGCGGCCTCGGAGTCCATGACGAACGAACCGTCGGCGATCAACCGCTCGTAGCCCTCGCCGAACTCGGCACCGGTCAGCTCCGCGATCTGGGCGTTCGCGCCCTGGACATGGCCGAACTCGCGGATCGGCACCCGGCGCGATCCGGTGAAGAGACCGCCGGAGACCACCTCCACCTGCAGCTCGGGGTGGCGGGAGGCCACCTCGCGGAGGGTCACGGAGAAGCCGTGGGACCAGCCGCAGTAGGCGTCGAAAACGTAGACCAGCTTCATCGTGACCTCAACAAGCGCGTGACGGTCCGCCCGGTGCGGGCGATCATCTGACAGAACAGTAACTGATGTGTCAGACATTTCTGGGGTGTGCGTGAGGTGGGTCACATGGAGGTGCTTCGGGTCGGGACGCCGTGAGGGGCGTCGGCGCGCGGGTCAGGGCAGTCGGGGCAGTACGTCCCGAGCCGAATGGCTGAGGATGCGAAGATCCTCCGCGAACCGCTCGCGGTCTGCCACCGGGAGAGGGCCGAGGAAGTGCTCCTTGATGTTCTCGACATGGACCACAGCCGCGCGAACCGTCGTCTCCTCGCCCAGCGGAGTCAGCCGGACCAGCTTTCCCCGCCGGTCGACAGGGGACTCCTCCCGGGTCACCAGCCCGGCCGCCTCCATGCGGTCCACCAGGCGGGTGGCGCCGCCGGTGGTCAGGACCTGCTCCTGGGCGACGGCCCGCATGGGCAGTCCCGGCTCGCCCGCCCGCCCGAGGATCAGCAGCACCTCGAACATCAGGTGGCTGATGCCGCACTCGACTTCGAGCGCCCGCCCGAGGATGTACTCGAGCCGGTTGGCCGCCCCTTGCAGCCGCCCGAACGCGAGGACGAGTTCGTGGTCGGCGGCCTCCTTGGCCGTACTGATCCCTGCCTGCTCGCTCACGGCCGCGCCGCCCCTCTCCTGGTCCCGACCGCCACCGTACCGATCTTGCCTGCGTGAGGGGAGCGGCAGTCAACGGGACCCACCCGGGTACGGGGTGGCCGAAGGGCGTCGGGAGCGGTGCCGCCGCTCACGGCCGTGCCGGCGACACCGCCCGCCGCTATGCCCCCGGGTGCAGTCCGAGCCGGCGGGCGTCGGGTCGCCTTGACCCCGCCGAAGCAACGACGAGGCCTATCAGGAGGCGAACCCGGACAGCATCCGCGTCAGGTATGCCGAGAACACGCTGTCCGTCGGCTTCCTCGGCGACAACGTCCTCGCCCCCGTCCTCACCGACGAAGGACGCGCGGACCTGGCGTACGAGCTGCTGCACCAGGACGCGCTGCCGTCCTGGCTGTTCTCGGTGAATAGCGGTGCCACCACCGTGTGGGAACGCTGGAACTCCTACTCCGAGGACGCCGGGTTCGGCCCGGTCGGCATGAACTCCTTCAACCACTACGCCTACGGCGCGATCATGGAGTGGATGTACGCGTACATGGCGGGCATCGCCCGCGACCCGGACGGCCCCGGCTTCAAGCGCTTCGTCATGCAGCCCCATCTCGATCCCACGGGAGGACCACACGGGTCTCGGGCACCTACGCATCGCCGTACGGTGAGATCCGCAGCGCGTGGAGGTCGGGGGCGGGGGCCGGACCCTGACGTACGAGGTGGTCGTGCCCCCGCGAACAGCGAGGCCACCCTGCGTGTGCCGGCCGCCTCCGCGGACTCGGTCCGCGAGGGGCGTACCCCGCTGGCAGGTGTGGACGGCGTGCGTCTCCTCGGCCACGCGGACGGCGTGTCCTCGTACCACCTGCTTTCCGGCCGGTACCGCCTGACCACCGACCTGCGCTGACGGCGGAGGGCCCGACACCACGATGTCGTGGTGTCGGGCGCCGCCTCAGCGTGGCTCGCGGATGACGGCGACTCCTCCCGGTGGGACGGTGACCGTTCCTCCGGTCGGTGTGCCGGTGAGTGGGGCGGCCGGTGGCCAGGGCCTGGCGGGCGAGGGCGGTGGAGGCGGGGTAGCCGATGTGCGGGGCGAGCGCGGTGACGAGGCCGATGGAGCGGTGCACGCTGTCGTGGACATGTTCGCGGTTGGCGGTGATGCCGGGGGGACGCAGCGGGTGGCGAGGGTGTCGCAGGCGGCGCGCAGATGGGTCAGGGAGCGCAACAGGCTGTAGGTGATGACGGGTTCGAAGGCGTTGAGCTGGAGCTGTCCGGCCTCGGCGGCCATGGTGACGGTTGCCGATGACCTCGAAGGCGACCTGGTTGACGACTTCGGGGATCACCGGGTTCACCTTGCCGGGCATGATCGACGAACCCGCCTGTACCGGCGGCAGATCGATCTCGCCGAGCCCGGCGGTGGGTCCGGAGGAGGTCAGGCGCAGGTCGTTGCAGGTCTTGGAGAGCTTCACGGCGACGCGCTTGAGGACGCCGGAGAGTTGGACGAAGGCACCGCAGTCCTAAGTGGCCTCGATGAAGTCGCCCGCGGGCCGGACGGGTTCGCCGCTGATCCCGGCGAGATACGCGCAGGCGAGTTCGGTGTAGCGGGGATGGCCGTTGATGCCGGTGCCGATCGCGGTGCCGCCGAGGTGGGACTCCAACAGCGGGGCGGCGGCCTCGGTGAGGCGTTGGCGGTCCTCCTCGATCATGACGGCGTAGGTGGTGAACTCCTGGCCCAGCGTCATGGGGACGGCGTCCTGGAGCTGGGTGCGGCCCATCTTCAGTACGTCGCCGAACTCCGCCGCTTTCGCGGTGAACGCCGTGGCCGGCGCCCCCAGGGAGTCGCTGAGCCGGCGCAGTGGGATGACCAGTGCCAGGCGTACGGCGGTGGGGTAGACGTCGTTGGTGCTCTGGTCGTGGTTGACGTGGTCGAGAGGGTGGATCACGTCGTAGGAGCCGCGGGGGAGGCCGAGGGTTCCCAGAGCCCGGTTGGCGATGACCTCGTTGGCGTTCATGTTCGTCGAGGTGCCGGCCCCGCCCTGCAGAAGGTCGACGACGAACTGCTCGTGCAGCCGCCCTGCGCGGATCTCCTCGCACGCGCCGATGATCGCCCCCGGGATGTCCGACGTCAGCAGGCCGAGATCGCGGTTGGCCTGCGCTGCCGCCTGCTTGACCGCGGCCAGCGCGCGATCAGGTCGGGGAACTGGGCGATGGTCGAGCCGGTGATCGCGAAGTTCTCCACCACCCGCACGGTGTGCACGCCGTAGTAGGCGTCAGCGGGGACCTCCCTCTGTTGCCGTGGTGGATGTGGATCGCGCCCATGCTCAGCGTCTTCGTCCGCCGACCGCACGACACCTGCAAGTCCGGCTGGAGAATGCTCATCGCTCTGATCCCGATCGTCGGCGCGCTCTGCCACGTCGTCGGCATGACGGTGGACAGCGCCCGGGGCGCCAACCAGTACGGCCCCTCACCCAAGGCCGTGAGCTGACACGCTCTCGTGCGCAGGGCCAGGAAGCGGGCGATGTTGTGTGACCGAACATGCCACACCCTCTGTATTGCCGGCGCCCGCTTCATTGCCGGCTCCCGCCTACGCAACTGCTCTCCACCGACCGCCACGGTGACGCGGTGCGTGCCGATCACCACGCCGACGTGGCCGTGGGAGCCTGTGGACTCGGTCGCGCGCCAGTCGCTCCGGACGTGCAGGCTGATCCGTTCCTTCGACAGCACCTGTCCCGCGTTGATCAGCAGGTGGAGTAGGAGCCGGTACTCGGCGGGGGTGAGGTCGAGTGGTCTTCTGGCTCACGCCGGGTGCTGCCCGGCCACGTCGTCCAGGACCAGGTCGTCGTGACAGGGCATGCCCGCACGCGGATCGGGGCGCCGGACGTGCAACAGGACCTGGGCCCGCGCCAGGATCTCGGTCGCCCGGAAGGGCCTGGCGACGGTAGTCCACCCTTCCCCCCCCCCGCCGAGCTCGGGGAGGCAGGTGTGGAGGTAGCCGCAGGTGATGAGGAAGAGCACGGACGGCCGGTTGCCCGGTACGAGGCTGCGACCCCGGGCGCGGTCGCTGCTCTCCGGCAGGGTGGCGTCCCAGACCACCAGGTCGAACCCTGACCGCCTGAGTCGCGCCACCCCCTCGGCGGCACCGCTCGCCGTGTCCACCGGGAGCCCGTCACTCCCGTGCCCGGGTGAACTGCTCGACATCTCCGGGCTCGCCCGCCACGCCGAGAACGCTCGGGATGCTCTCCTGTGACGGCGTCGGCCCCTCATCGTTTCCGCGCAGGCCCGGACCCTCGTCGACAGCCGGTTGGGTGACCCAGGCAGGCGTACGGGCCATCGGTCACAGCGGGTCCTGCACGGCAGGTCCCAGCTTCAGCCGTTCGCTTGTGCGGGCTCGGAATCGGCCTGGGACGGTGCGGTCGGTTCCTGTGCGTCGGGAGCGGTGTAGTAGACGGATGAGCCCTGCCTTGTGCGCTGTGCGTTGCTCTTGGCGACCAGCCCTTCGAGCGTGGTGCGGACGACGTTGGTCTGGATGCGGCGCTCGGGGTGAGCCTTGGTGAGCGCGGTGGCGACCTCGGCGGCGGAGCGCGGTTCGCTCTGCTCGGTGAGGTGACGGCGGATGAGCTCGACGAGGGTGGGCTGGTTGCTCTTGGGAGCCGCGGTCTTGGGAGCCGCGGTCTTGGGGGCTGCGGTCTTCGGCGCAGCGGTCTTGGTGACTGGCTTCTTCGCCTGCTTGGCGCCCTGTGGGGGAGCGGCCTTCTCGGCCTTCTTCGCTCGCGTCCGCTTGGCGGCTTGCGGCGTGGCGGCGGTCTTCTGCCGGGGAACGGAAGGTGCGGCGACCTCGTCGGCCTCGGGAGCGGGCTCAGGTGTCACGACGCCGAGTGCCTGTTGCATGTTCGCCAGCACGCCGTGGTCCTGCTGCAGACTCAGGAGTTGGTCCTGCAGGGCGGTGATCTCCGCTTGGAGACGCTCCTGTTCCTTGGCGTTGCGCTCGAGGTCGGCGGCGACCTGGGCGGTGTACTGCGCCTTGAGATCAGTTGTTTCCGATGGTGTCTCGGTCATGGCAGTCCCTCCCGACAAACGAATGTGTTGTGTGCGGATGTTACTCACCATTGCTCGTCCGCAGTCCGTATGTCTGCATTGATTCCCACGAAGAGGGGGCGCCGCCGACGTCCGCTCATGCCGGGCCCGGCGTCGGAACGCGGGTATCGCGGCGGGAGGCGGCCGGGTAACGGGGCCCCTTCTCGCCCTGCTTCTGCAAAACCACGACGGACTTCCGGTCGTGACGGCGTCCGAGGGGCTCCGTGCCGGCTGTTTCCCCGGTCCTTCTCGAAGCGGAACGCGTACGTGCGCGCGCATCAGCCGTTCGTGCGCGGGGCCCGTGGGGACGTGCTTGGCTTTCCGAGGTGGTTGGTTCTGCAGCCGCCGGTGATGAGTGCCAGGCTTGTTCTGTATCTCGGCATTCACCGAGGTGGCGAACGTGCTCGGGCAACGGCGGCGACCGTCACAGGCCCCGGACACGGCCATGATGTGTCGGAAGGTGGCAGACAGTGAGCACAAAGCCCTTCTCCGAGGACGACCCGCGCGTCACGCCGTACATCTGTGTCGACGGCGCGGCGGCCGGGATCGACTTCTACGTCGCTGTCCTCGGCGCTACGGAACGCATGCGCATGGCGTCACCCGACGGCAAGATCCACCACGCAGAGCTGCAGATCGGCAACTCGGTCGTCATGGTCGCGGACGAGTTCCCGGAGCTGGGGTTCCGCGGGCCGAAAGCGCTCGGCGGCACGCCGGTGCACCTGTACGTGTACGTCGAGGACGTGGACGCGGTCTTCGCCGAGGCCATCACCAGGGGCGCCACCGAGCTGGCCGCGGTCAAGGACGAGTTCTACGGCGACCGGGTCGGGCAGTTCGAGGACCCCTTCGGTCATCGGTGGCACGTCGCCTCGCATGTGGAGGACATCTCGCCGGAGGAGATGGAGAAACGGGCCAGGGAGGCCATGCCCGGCTGAGTGGGAAGCCCCCGGGCCCTCCGGTCGGGGTGCCTATCCGAAGCGGATTGCCATAGGGGTCCCCGCAACTGGATCTCGCGTGCCCAAGGCGGGTTCTCGCACCCACACCGAACTCGACGGCGATGACGTCGACATCGTGGACACGCAGACAGACCGACATGTCGGGGCGGGCGTCCCCGGTGTGCTCGGACAGGAACAACGTCACTCGGCCTTGTGGGAGGCGCCCGGGCCGCGATGCGCGAATCTCCGTTGCCGAGGAGGCTCGCCGCCCGCGATCCTGGGGACATGAGGTACATCAAATGCAGCTGACGCTTCGTCTGTTCAGGCCCCGGACCGGTCCCCACGAACACCGTGTCGTCCAACCCAGGCAGCCCCTTCGCCACACCTCGCTGCGCGCTCCCCACCCCATCGGCATGCTGCTCGGAGACCACGACGGCCTGAACCGGCTCGCGGGCCTGCTCTCCTTCGCCGCCTACTCCCGGCACACCATCGTCCACGTACCGCTGCGCGACAGCCTGCCGCCCGACGAGGGTGTCGGCGAGCTGGTCGACCTCGTCCTGGCCCACCACACGCTCGGCCTGCGCCCCAGCAAATGGCCCGAGTTGCGGCGCAAGCTGGTCAACGGCACTCAGCTGACCGCCCGCACCGACGAGGCACGCACCACCCGGGACGCGACCTCCTGGCGCGAACGCTGCGAACGGGCCGACAACCGGGACGAGTTGCGGCACGCCACCCACGCCCGAACGTTTTTCCTGTTCGGCAGCCGGGACGTCTTCGCCGAGACCGCCACCTCCCTCGCCCACGCGGCGGGCTGGGGACCGCACCGGAAAGGCGTCACCAAGGGGCACTCAGCGCTGATGACGGCGCTCCCGGCACTGGTCCAGCCACCCGGCGGCGGGCACCCCCTGGAGGTGCTGGTCTGCTTCAAACCGTATCCGCCCTACGCCCACTTCAGGCGCCCGGGGCGATGAGCCGACCGCAGGCTGCCGGCACTCGCGGACGGCGACATGGCCCAGTCCGAGGATCAGCGGCGCCTCGGCCACCGGAAGGTCGAGCAGTAGGCTGCCGTCACTGGGCAACTGGCTTTTCGCGTACGGCTGTTGCACCGAGCGCCGCCATTCTCCGGGACACCCGGAGGGTCATTGTCAGTGCCCGGTGATAGGAAACTGCGATGACCCAGACCGCCGCCTTCGAAGAACTGCTCACCTTGATCCAGGACCGCTCCGCCGCCCTGCGCGGCAGTGTCGCGGACTCTCCCGATCCGGACGTCCGTGTCCCCAGTTGCCCTGACTGGTCGCTCCGCGACCTCGTCGAACACCTCACCGAGGTGCACCGGTTCTGGGCGGCGGCGGTCGTGGCCGGCCCCAGTGAGAAGCCGCCGACCGTGGCAGCGGCCGGTGACGCGTTGCCGGACAACCTCCTGGATCGTTCGGCAGCAGCCACCCAGGAGCTGATCGCCGCCCTGCGAGCCGCAGGTCCCGCCAAGAGCTGCTGGACGTGGTGGGTCGGAACCGACGTCCCGACGACGAGTGGTGCCGTGGCGCGCCATCAGGTCCAGGAGGCCGCTGTCCACGCCTTCGACGCCGAGCTGGCCACCGGAACTCCCCAGCCAGTCCCGGAAGTTGTCGCACTCGACGGCATAGCCGAGTTCATCGGCGTCAGCCACGGCACCGCCGGCCCTTGGCCGCATGAGCCGACCCGGGTCGGCCTGCACGCATCCGAGGGTGAGTCATGGCTGCTCGACCTGGCGGCGCCCGGATCGCATGCCGACCATGACCCACACGAGAGGACGGCCGACCTGCACGGAACAGCGAGCGACCTGTTGCTCACCCTGCACGGCCGCCTTCCCCTCGACAGCCTGCGAAGCGAGGGTGACCGCACCACTCTGGAGAACCTCCTGCGCTGGCCCGACCTGGATTGACGTACCAACCCGCCCACACCGGAATGATCACCGCTACGACCGCTACGCGAGCAGAGAGGCACCACCCATGGGCCCGTCGACGACGCCTACTCCTCTGCCGAGGGACACGAAGATACTGTCCATCGGGCTGCACCCGGGCGTGCTCGACTACAGTCGGATGCCCGACGGCCTCGACGAGGCGGAGTTCACCACCCGGATCGCGGCCGCGAACGCGGCGCTGCGTGAGGCGGGGTTCAACACCGTCTCGTGCCTGATCGACACCTCTCCGGACCGCGCCGAGGCGACCGTCCGTAGGTATCTTCACGAGCATACGTTCGGCTTGGCGATGATCGGCGGTGGTGTACGTATGCTGCCGGAGAACACCCTCCTGTTCGAGCGGCTGGTCAACGTCCTCAGCGAGGCGGCTCCCGGGATCCGGCTGTGCTTCAACACGGCGCCGGAGAACACGGTCGAGGCGCTGGGGCGGTGGGTCCGGGAGTAGGCGTGGCTGTGCAGCCGTACGCATGGCGCGCATTCCAGGCAGTGTTGCGGCGCACCCTCGGCGACTTCGGGCTCGACGTCCTCGCGCGCCGGATCGCAGGCGCATGCACGTATGGGGAGAGGCCGTGTGGTCGAGGCTCCGGTTCGAGACTCTTCCGCACGGGTCCCGATGACGGCTTGGACACCCATGCCTGGGCGCGGTTGAGAGAGGAGCCATAGAAAGTCGGGTGGTCAGCGCAGACCCTCTTCCGCTTTCCATCCCCAGACAGTGAGCATGCCGGCCGACAGCGCGGCGCAGTCGTCGGAGCCCAGGTACCGGACCGCCGCGTCGATGGCCTTGTCGTCGACCAGTCCCGTGGCGAGCATCGGGCCTCTGCCGCGCTCCCACGTGTCCGCCCAGAAGCGGCTGATGGGACTGCCCGGCAGCAGCGGCGGCACATGGATCTCGGCAGCGACGGACACGAGCCCCACCCCGCGCAGCAGGTGCGGGTACGACGGTACCCAGGAGACGTCGGTGCCGATGGTGGCCCGCAGCCCGTGCCACATCGCCCGCATCGCCGCGGTGTACGGCGTTCCGGGTGTCCGGTCGCTCGTCAGGTCGAGCGCGTCGCTGAGCACCAACACACCGCCGGGCGCGACAAGTTCGGCCAACGTCGCGATCACGTGGTCACGTTCGGGCAGGTGCATCAGCAGAAAGCGCGCGTGAACGAGCCGGAACCGGCCGGGAGCGAAGTCCGGGGCGGTGACGTCGGCCTCCAGCACGTCCAGCCCGGGCACGGGTCGCGCGCTGAGGAAACGTACGTCGCGGTCCACAGCGAGCACGCTCGCAACCCCGGCCTCGTCCAGCAGCCGACGGGAGACCGTGCCCGTGCCGGCACCCAGGTCGAGGCAACTCCACCCCGGGCCGACCCCGAGTGCCCGCAGCCGCGCCATGGTGGTGTCGTCGTAGGCGAGGGCGCCGAAGTCGATGCGCTCGCCCTCGCCCGTCTGTTCCGGACGGAAGACGGCCTCGCCGTAGCGGCCGCCGCTCGACGCGTCCCTGTCCTGAGCGCCGGTCACCTCGCACTCGGTGTGACGCCGGAGGTGTGGCCCTTGCCGAGCTCCAGTGACCGGTCGGAGAGGGACCGGAACAGCGGGTCGTCGAACGCTTTCATGGCCGGACCTCTTCATAGCGTGGGGCATTGCCGGACGACCCGTCCTCAGGGCCGCCACCCCACCGATCCTCCCCGTGCGGCCGTCCGCACGGCCGAGGCGCGCCGTGCCTGAGCCGATCGGCCCTCGGGGCGCGGCGACGAAGCAGCCGAGTCGGCCCGACCGGCAGGCGCCTACGCACAGTGGGGGCACTGGACCAGATATGCAGGCGGAAACCACGCATAGTCACCTGATGGGGCGGGGCATCCGGACGACCGCAGTCCCTCCGGCCAGATCCACCGTCGTTCGGTTCGGCGGCGCTCCGTCGTCCTGGTTGTCCGGCAGGACCAGTGCAGACTGCCGCTCTTTGAGCTCGTTCTGCTTGCCCGGCGAAAAACTCGCGTGCAACTGCTCGAACCCGGTCGATGATATCTGCCCCTGACGGGCGCTGTTCCGCCACGGCAGCGCTCCGGACCGTCCCGCGCGCAACAGCAGTTGGTCGACGAAGGCCAGCATGGTCAACGCGATGACCAGCCCGGGCAGAGTCATGAAGAAGACGAATTCCATGCCTTCAGTATTCGTCGTCACAGGACAGCCCGCGGCACGCCCCACAACTTCCGTCCGTATCCCGGCCATAGCGCCATGCGCGTGCGACCCGGCCTTGCCAAGAAGTAGGCCCTGGCTGGGGGTGGGCGTCGTTGATTCCGCGGGTGCCTCACCTCGACCAGCACCGCAGCCGAGGGTGACGACCGGAATCGGCATCGAGGGCTGCCACCAGCCACTCGTGCACCTCCCGAGGCCGCTGTACCGCCTTCGCCGGCGCTCCCTCGCTGTCCGGACCAGCGCACCACTCGGCGCAGCGGCCTCCGCCCCAGACGCCTCCCCGGTGTACATCGAGGCCGTCCCGCTCGCGCCGGGCCGTCCGAGGTCGCCCAATGGTGGCCAAGGACAACCGACGACAACCTCTGGGCGGCTGACGTGCTCACCGCCCTTGACCAGTAAGAACTTTGCTCACCAAGACCCCGACAGGACCCAGGCCAAGGGGAAGCCTTGGCTCGCCGGTAGCCTTCGACGGCGGGCGCCACAGGTGAGGGGCAGTAAGTGACGCAGGGCAGCAACCCGGACTATCAGGTGGGCGACATACTTCGGGTGTCGTGTGCGCCGACCCCGGCGCGGGTCACGGAGGTATCGAAATACCATGTGTCGATCGAGTGGCCATGGGGAGAAGTCGATCCTGACTCGCGACACGGCTGGAACGGCCGATTCGCTCTTCCTGCCGAACCCGACGGCCAGGAGTGGTCACTCTTGCGAACGGAACAGGCCCCACGGACCCTGAAGCCGGACGACACCTGCCTCGTCGGCATCCCAGAGACATTGGTACGCGTCATCGATGTCGGGCACTACGACCCGCCCATCGACACCGGTCGGCTGCCTCGGCCCCACACCTTGCTGATCGTGCTTCCTGTCGATGGCCCCAGAGGCGAAGGAAACCGCGAAGACGAAGGGGACACGATCGAGCTGGAATCGGCTGCGCCCGTCGCGATGGAACGAGTTCCGCAGAACGGCTCCCGCTAGTACCGCCGGGCGTCTCGACCTGCGTTGCACAACGACGGGCTGGCCCCCATCCGAGCCGAGGAAGGGTTCCGCCATGAGGGCCGACGGTGATCGAACCGTCGGCCGGGCGTGCACACGGCATCCAGGTGCCGGGTACGCGCGCCACCTGCGACCACCACCACTTCGACCTGAGCATTCGTTCGCTCGGCCTTGCCTTCTCCTCTGCCGAGCCCCGCACCTGGCCGTTGCGCGCCGACAGCGTCACGGGCGACGGCCGCTGCCTGATCAACCACTCCCGCGACTGCCTCGACCGTGAACTTGCCTACCCCGCCACAGTCCGGGCCATGAGAGAACACCCACAGGGCGGCGTACCCCGACGGGTCGGAGTACGCCGCCCTCGGGCGGGATGAGCTGCGGGAGACAGGTGGGCGTGGTCGTCCCGGCTACTTCGGGTCGCGGTTGAAAACCGACTTCGACCAGAAGTAGCCGAGCGCGGAGAGGCCCAGGCACCAGGCGAGGGCGAGCCACCCGTTGTGGCCGATCTCGGTGCCGAGCAGCAGACCGCGCACGGTCTCGATGGCCGGCGTGAAGGGCTGGTACTCGGCGATCGGCTGGAACCAGCCCGGCATCGCGTCGATCGGCACGAAGGTGCTGGAGATGAGCGGCAGGAAGATCAGCGGCAGCGCGTTGTTGCTGGCCGCCTCCACGTTCGGGCTGACCAGGCCCATGCCGACCGCGATCCAGGTGAGCGCCACGGCGAACAGCGCGAGCAGCCCGAACGCCGCCAGCCACTCCAGAGCCGTTGCTTCCGTGGAACGGAAGCCGATGGCCACGCCGACCGCGCCCACGAGGGCCACGCTGGCGATGGACTGCAGCACACTGCCGACGACGTGCCCGATGAGGAAGGAGCCGCGGTGGATCGACATCGTGCGGAAGCGGGCGATGATGCCCTCCGTCATGTCCATGGACACGGACACCGCGGTGCCGACGACGCTGCTGCCGATGGTCATCAGCAGGACACCCGGCACGAGGTAGGCGATGTAGGCGGAGCGGTCGGCGTCGTTGCCGCCGATGCCCGCGCTCATCACGTCTCCGAAGATGTAGACGAAGAGCAGCAGCAACATGATCGGCGTGAGCAGCACGTTCAGGGTGAGGGACGGATAGCGGCGCGCGTGCAGGAGGTTGCGGCGCAGCATCGTGGACGAGTCGCGCACGGCGAGAGAGAGGGAACTCATCGGACAGCCTCCTTGGGCTGGCTGGGCTGGCTGGGCTGGGTGGGGACGGTGGTCCCGCTGGTCAGGGCGAAGAACACGTCGTCGAGGTCGGGGGTGTGCACGGTGAGTTCGTCGGCCTCGATCCCGGCGGAGTCCAGCCAGTCGAGGATGGAGCGCAGTTCGTGCTGGGTGCCGCCGCTGGGGAGCTGCAGGGCGAGGGCCTCGTCGTCCCGGGTCGCCTCTCCCAGCGCGGAGGCGGCGGACCGGTAGGCGGCCGGGTCGGTGAAGCGGAGCCGGACGTGGCCGCCGGGGACGAGGC
>NZ_LRTR01000847.1 GCF_001550375.1 Streptomyces europaeiscabiei
GGGCCTGGGACGGGGTGAGCGGGGGGGGGGTGGGGAGGGGGTTGAGGTAGCGGGTGTAGATGAGGCCGCCGAGGATCGTCACGGCGGCCGTGGCGCGGGCGGTCGCGTCCCGACCGCCCAGAAATTCAACAAGCCGGGCCAGCAGCTCGCGTTCCAGGTATTCGCGGATCACCTCGGCAGCCTCCTCTCCCTGGGTGGTGAGCTGGAGGAAGTCTGCGTCCTCCCAGAGGTCCGTCACCGCGTCGATCAGGCGCTCGGGGAGGGTTGCCGGGTCGCCGCCGAGGACGTCGTCCCCCGCCAGCGCGTTGGCGCACTGGAACTGCATCACGTCCGCGAACAGGCCTTTCTTCGAGCCGAAGTGGTACGAGATCAGAGCCGGGTCGACCCCGACGGTCCCGGCCACCGCACGCAGGGTGGTGCCCCGGTAGCCGCGCTGCAGGAACAGTGCACGGGCTGCCGAGACGATCGACTCGCGGGTCGGCGGGTTGCCGCGGGGGCGGCCTCGAGTGCGGGCGGGGACAGGGTCGGCGTTATTCATCAGCGTTGAGCCTGCGTTTCGTGATCGGCACAGTCAAGGGCGTTCCGGTAACCACACGAAGGGATGACCCGACGCCATGCGTATCGCAGTCTTCGGCGCCAATGGACCGACCGGCCGCCACCTCACCGAACAGGCCCTCGCTGCCGGCCACGAGGTCGTCGCCGTGACCCGCCGCCCCGGCTCCCTCCCCACGCGGCACGGCCTCACCGCGGCCGTCGCCGACGCCACCGACCCGGCTGCCGTCGATGCCGCCATCGGGGGGACGGATGTCGTCCTCTCCGCATTGGGCGCGCGCTTCAGCAAGGAGAACATCACCACGTACTCGGCGAGCGCCACGGCCATCACCGGGGCCATGGCCCGCCACGGCATCAAGCGGTTGCTCGCCGTGAGCTCCAGCGTCGCCGACCCGAACTGGCGTCCCACAGGCGCGCACTTCTTCAACCACGTGCTCGACCCGCTGGTGAACCGACGTCTCGGTCGCACCCTCCACGAGGACATGCGCCGCATGGAGACAGTGATCGGGCAGACGGACCTCGACTGGACATTCGTCCGGCCCTCGGGCCTCTTCGAGCACCCCGTTGTCACGGATTACCACACCGTTAAATCAAGCGCCGACGGTGTCTTCACCGCCCGTGCCGACCTCGCCGCGAGCATGCTACGCGAGCTGGAGGAGGGGCGATACGTCCGTACGGCCATGGGTGTCATCACCACGGCGGTGAAGCCGAACCTCGCCAAGCTGATCTGGAACGAGGGCGTGAAGAAGAAGTGAGTCGGGCGACCGTCGAACTTTCGGCCGACACACAGGCGTTCCTCGCTCGCCCCCACACGGCCACCCTGACCACCCTCCGCCCCGACGGCACCCCGCACGTCACCCCTGTCCGCTTCACCTTCGACGCGGCCACCGGGCTGGTCCGGGTGACCACCCGGGCGGGAGCGCGCAAGGCCCGGAACGTGGTGGCGGGCGGGCCGACAGCCCGTGGCGCGCTCTGCCAGGCGGACGGCTTCCGCTGGATCACCTTCGAAGGCCGGGCCGCCGTCACCGACGACCCCGCGCGCCTTGCCGAGGCGGTCCACCGCTACAACGTCCGCTACCGCGCGGCCCCACCCGCCCCGCCGGCCCTGGTCGTCGTCGAGATCGCCGTCGACCGTGTCCTGAGTCTCAACCTCTGAACCCCCGCCCTGAAAAGGATAGTGACACCGTCGTGCCCAACCTCCCCGTTCTCGACTCCACCCTTCACTACCGCGAGTCCGGCGACCCCGACGGGCTGCCGTTCGTCTTCCTCCACGGCAACCCCACCTCCTCCCACCTGTGGCGGAACGTCCTGCCGGGTGTGGCCACGCCCGGCCGCCGCCTTCTGGCCCCCGATCTCATAGGCATGGGCGACTCCGGCAAGCCCGACCTCGCCTACTCCTTCGACGACCATGCCCGGTACCTGGACGCCTGGTTCGACACCCTCGGCCTTGCCGAAGCCGTCCTCGTCGGCCACGACTGGGGTGGCGCGCTCGCCTTCGACCGTGCCGCCCGCCTCCCGGGCCGCGTCCGCGGCCTCGCCTTCACCGAGACAATCATCAAGCCGCTGGTCGACGACGAATTCCCGGCGGCCGGGCGGGAGTTGTTCATGCTCCTGCGCACCCCGGGGGTGGGCGAGGAGATGATTCTGGAGAAGTCCATGTTCATCGAAGGGCTCCCGGACACGCTCGCCACCCCGCTCGACCCTGCCGACCTGGAGGTCTACCGCCGTCCCTTCCCGACCCCGCACAGCCGCCGCCCCGTCCTGGCGTGGACGCGGATGATGCCGCTGGACGCCGAGCCCGCCGACATCGTGGCCCGTGTCGAGCGCTACGACGCCTGGCTGGCCGCCAGCCCCGAAGTCCCCAAGCTGCTCGCCGCGTTCGAGCCGGGCCCGGGCGCGATGACAGACCAAGGGGCCGTGGCCTGGTGCGAGGAGAACATCGTCGGCCTGGAGGTCTCCCGCCACGGCCTCGCCGGCCACCACTCCCCGGAGGACCGCCCCGAGGAGCTGGCCGCAGCGATCAACGCCTGGGCCGACCGCCACGGGCTGGCGCGCCCGTAGTGTGCTCGATCACGATGGTGCCGATCGTCCCGGGGCGGCTGGGGGGTTCTGCCGCTGACGGATGTACCCGCCGTAATCGCCGTCACGGTCAAACGCAGCGAACGGGACCTCTCGGACTGCCCCGCACGCGTGATGACAACGACGCCCTGCCGCAGTGACTGCTCAATCAACGCACGGTCGCATGCGGGCGACTGGCGTTCCCTCTCCAATCCTCGCCGCCCTCACCGGGACCGGCATCGACAACGCGACGGACTGGACGAAGTTCGTCGAGCGCAGCCGGACCGGCTGCGTCGATGGCCGTGCGCAGGACCATCCATGTTGGACGAACGGTGCAACCGGAGTGATTCAGGCCCTCAACGACGGGCTGCAGCTGTGTCGTCGGTGCCGGGCCGGATCGCGGCAGGCCTGCGACGGAGGGGGGTCTCACCGGCAGTTCTGGCCGCCCACAGCGCGATGGTGATGAAGAGCAACTGCTCGGGAATCCTGAACCACAACGGCGTGGCAGGGTCGCCGTCGAACGGGATGTGCTCGATGGCGGCGTAGATGTTGGCCGGCAGCATCAGTACGAAGAGCACCGCCAGGCCGATGCCGGCCAACGGGCGTGTCACTGTACGGACGAGTCCGGCAGCGCCGACCAGTTCCAGTAAGCCGGTCACGTAGACCATCACGTGGGGAAGCGGAACGAACGGCGGGACCATGGCTGCCAAGTCGTCGTGGCTGGGCATCACGCTGACGCTCGGCGGCATGAAGTGCGCGGTCGCGGTAGCGACGAGCATGACAGCGAGACCATGGATGACGCTGGCTCGCCAGGTTACGAACCGGCTGATGCCCAGCCTGCCGAGGAGACGAAATCCCACGGTCGGGCCAGCGAGAAGCAGGAGAGTTGTGAACATGAGTGTCCTCCGATAGGGACAGGACGTGGCGGACGCGCGGCGATGGTTGGGTCCATCGCTCGGGAGGCTGCGGCGCATGTCAGGTGTTGCACGGACGTGCGGGAGAAGGCCGGGCGGAAACGATCCCACGTTCCTCCGGCGAGGTCTTCGGGCCGTGGTGGCGCCCGTCGCGATGTTCAGCCGGTGGTGAAGAACAGGCCGGCTCCGTACGCGTGGCGCGCGGAGATGAAGAACCCGTCACCGGTCGGCCGGGTTGCCGTGCCGCTGCTTTCGACGATCTTGCGGGAGCCGTCGACGTCGTCGACGTCGTCGACCAGGATGGTCATGGCCGCCAGTTACGAGAAGGCCGGGACCGGTTCGCCGGGCAACACCTCTTCGGCGTCCGACGCCCGGACGATCTGCAAGCACGCAGCCGCCGTATGTATGGAGCACGGCGAGGGGGCCGGTCACGCCTGGAGGCCGTTCGCAGAATGCGGGCGTACAGGTTCGTGATCGCATCGAACTCGGCATCGTCGGCCACTATCCGTACGGCGCCGATTCCGCGGGCGCCGTTCGGGTGGCTGAGATGGCGCGGCTGGTGCACGTACCGGCGGGTGAGGTGCTGGGCGATTCCCGCGTAGCCCTCCGGTGTCGAGTGCGGGTCGGGGTCGACGGCGCGGGCGCGAACCGTGCGAGGCCCCTCCTCGGTATCGACGTCGCGCTCCAGATCCAGCACGCCTGAGGTGCGCCAGCCGGCGTCGGCGAGGCGGCGGTGTGTGGATACGGCGTCATCGATATCGAGGTCGATCCGCTGAAAGCCCTCGTATTCGTCGGCCATCGCCTTGGTGTGCCAGGGGCCGGGCGCCGATTCGTCGACGATGCCAAGGAGTTCGATGGAGGACCCGCCGAACAGTGCACAGCGGTTGGCAGTACAGCCGGGCACCGGTGCTTCGCCGGGCCGCCCGCCCAGTAGATGCCGTGAGCGGGGGCTGAGAGTGAATCCGAGGGAGGCGTAGGTTCGCTCCAGTCCGTCGAGGTCGCGGGTCAGGATTCCGGTGTGGTGGATGCCGTGGATGTCGCCTGTCATGGGATCGATGCTTCACCGGCTGCCGACCCTCGGCTCCTCAACTGCCGCTCCCACGCCGCTATCCGACATCGACCTATACTGGCCTGGTGGATTCGGTCACGCTGGATGTACTCGATCTGAGGCTCCTGCACGCTCTCCAACTCGACGGGCGCGCCGCCTTCAGCAAGATCGCCGACGAGCTGGGTGTCACCGACCGCACCGTGGCCCGCCGCTTCGGCAGGCTCCGTACCACGGGGGTCGCCCGAGTGGCCGGCGTGACCAGCAGCCACCGCACCGGCCATGCCGAATGGCTGGTGCGCCTGCGTGTTCTGCCTCCCGGTATCGCTCCGCTGGCCCGCGCGTTGGCCCGGCGCCCCGACACCGCCTGGGTGACAGTTGCTTCCAGCGGCACAGAGATCGTCTGTATCTTCCGCGTCGCTGAAGAAGGACCGGCGCCCCTGGGCGCGTTGGGCCGTCTTCCGCAGGTCACGCAGGTCGAAGCGCAACGGCTGTTGCGCCCGGTGATGGACCACCGCTGGATCGGCCGGACCTCGGCTCTCACCGACGAGCAGATCGCCACACTGAGGCCCGCCGCCACCGCGGACACCGCTCCGGTCCCCCTGACCGATCTCGACCGCCGCCTGCTCCCCGCCCTTGCCGTAGATGGCCGTGCCGCCTATCCGGATCTCGCCCGGCAGGTCGGCTGGTCGGAATCCGCCGTCCGTCGGCGCCTGGATGAACTCCGCCGGTCAGGCGTTCTCCAGTTCGACGTTGAGGTGGACTCGGGTCTGTTCGGCTTCTCCGTGCAATGTCTGCTCTGGCTGACCGTCACGCCTGCCCGGCTCAGCAGCATCGCCCGGACGCTGGCTGGTGATCCCGAAGCGGCCTTCGTCGGCAGCACGACTGGCCCTCACAACCTGGTCGCCATCGCCGTCTGTCGAGACGCCAACGCTCTCCACACCTACCTCGCCGACCGCATCGGCTCACTCGACGGCGTCGACCGCATGGAAACGGTGCTGATCACCGCCTACATCAAACGGGCCGCCCCGGCGCTTTGACAGCGGTCCATCGCCTGCACGCGTCAACACGCACCAGCGCGCCCAACGCGTCAATGACTTCTGCCGGCGCGCGTATGCAGGTTGGTGACCTGGGCGAGCGCCTCAGCCTCGATGTCGGACCCGTACAGGAGAGATCGGGCCTGGCTCTCCCGCACGGGAGACCAGGCCCAGGGCGATGCCGGTGGTCATGTCCTCCTGGCCGCCGACCATGCCCCGTCGGCCGGCCTCGACGAGGATGGTGCGCGTGTCCAGGTCGTACTGGGCGGCGGCCTCGGCGTGGCGCACGAAGCTGAAGCACGCCCCTCGACCAGCCGAGTCGGCACTGGCTGCTCGCCCAAGCTTCACAGGTGCAGGGTGTGGAGCCCAGCTCACTCAGCGGAAGGGACCGTCGGTCGCGAAGGCGTGGGCTGCAAAGCGTTTGCCCATTCGACGGTATGCGACGGCGGTGGGGTGAAGCCCGTCGGCCAAATCATCTGCCTCGTCCGGGCCGAGCAGCTCGCGTCCGTCGAGATGGTGGAGGTGGGGATCAGACGCCTGTCGTGCCGCAGCTATCCGGGCCAGCTCGGAGCGGACCACCGTCAGCGACAATGCCCCGCCGGCCACATCGGCCGGGTCACCCAGAGCAGCGAGCCTCCCGTCCGGGCCGGTCGCGGTCGGGCCGGTGGCCTCCTCCAGGGCCGGACAGCTCACCGGAGAGATCAACAGCAGTGGGGTGTCCGGGTGTCCATCCCGGATCGTGTCCAGGAACCCGTGTACCGCAGGGCCGAACGTCCGCAGCCGGAAGGCGGACAGGCTCACGATGTTGATGCCCACCTTGAGGCTGATCAGGTCGGCGGGCGTATCGCGGATCGTCCGTGCGACATAGGGATCCAGCAGCGCGTTGCCCGCCTGGCTGAGGTTGATCACCTCCACCCCTCCGAGCGCGGCTGCCACCACCGGCCAGGTCCCGGTCGGGCCGTCAGCCTCGATGCAGTGGCTGATGGAACTGCCGTGGTGCACCCAGCGGCGCCGCCCGTCCGGCAGTGGTGCCAGCACGTCGCCGTCAGCGCGCAGTGCCACCAGTTCCGTTGGGGTCTGCTGTGGCAGCCACAACTCGACGCCCTTCATGCCGGCCGGCAGCCCGGCGAACCGTACAGTCCCTGGCTCGCCCGGGATGAGCCGCTGTACGGCCCCGGGGCCCGCCATCCGCAGCACGTTGCCCACCGGCGCCTGCTGACGCCCGGCCAGGGCGCCGTCCACCAGCATCTCCACCATCCCGGTCGGGCGAGGGTGGGGGTCGGAGTCGAGCTGGCCGGTGGAGGTGAGTATCTCCAACTCCAATACGCGCGCATCAGTGCGGAACACCAGCCGCACCCCCGAAGGCATCAGCGTCACTCCGTAGACCGACGGGTCCTGGTACTGCTCCTTGGTCCACGCGGGCAACCGGCGCGGCATCACCCCTGCCTGTGTGGTCTCCAGGTCCAGGGCACCCCGTAACTCCACCGGCCCGCCCACCAGCGGAACCGTCCGCATCGCCACCGTCACCGCTCCTGTCCCAGGTCGATGTGGGCCGGGGATGACATCAACCCGGCACCTTCGTGACTCATCGACGCCCGCCGAACTCCCAGTCATGGACCTCGATGTCCGCGTACCGGTCCGCAGTCAGGACGGCTCGTGCCGTGTCCGGATCCGGGGCCCTGAGCAGTACCGCCGTACCCAGCCAGGTGTCGCCGTCGTCGGACAGCAGCGGCCCGTACGCGACCAGCTCGTCCCGGTCGAGCGGCAGGGCAAGGTCGGCGGCCGGGCCCTCGCCGAGGCCTAGCACCAGGTACCGGTTGCCACCGGTCCGGCCACCGGGGAAATCCCACATGGTGCGACCCAGCACGTTGCGCCACCGGCGCAGCACCACGTCCCGGTACGCGCCGGCCTGGTAGTTGGGCTCGTCGAAGGCGAACGCGCGGGCGGCTGCGGGATCGGGCAGGTCCACGATGTGCACGCTGCCGGTGGGGGTTTCACCGTCATCGGCGAAGGTCGGGCCGCGAGCGATCAGTTCCTTCGCGTACCGGTCCATGTAGGACCAGTGCTCCTCCAGCAACTCCTCGCGTAGCGCGAGGGAGCCGGGCCGGTCACGGTGATAGCAGAAGAACTCCATGACCACAGACCCTTCCCTATCAAGGGCACCATCTCAACCGGCTTTCGGCGACGCTGACCCAGAGCTCCGAACGAGGCGGCATTCCGTCAGAACGGCGTAGTCATCACGGCCGTGCGGTCACAACCAAGTGGCATGCGAACACGGCCGCTTCGCAGCCGAGCGACAGAAACCGCGTCCGGCGCAGACGTCCCCAGCGGACGACCCACAACCGCCCAAAGATCACGCACCGGACTCTGATGGAATCGGGCACTGAAGGCGGACTTCGGTGTCGTACCTGCCGAGCAGTAGCGGCCGGGGCACCGGTGACTGCGCCGACGATCGCCCAGCTCGTCTCGCGGGCCTTGTGGCCGCCCACCCCGACCGGATCGAGCTGCACCTCCTGCCGTCCTACTCGCCGGAGCCGAACCCCGACGAGCTGGTCAACGCCGGCCTCAAGCGGAGTCTGCCGATGCGCAGCCGGGCCCGCGGCGCGGTGGGTGATCAGGCCAGGTCAAGGAGTCGTCCTGTTCGCGGCCCCCGAATGCCTGGTCGGGGTACTGGTTGAAGGCGTGCAGGCTGGTAGGCCGTGCCCTGGTCGTGTGGACCGGACCGGGATGGGATATTCAGTGTTCTGCCTGCCCCTGAGGACGCAGGATGGTACTCATGAGTCTGGCCACCCCCGTACTGCACACCGCCCGCCTGCGGCTGCGGCCCTTCACCGACGCCGACGCGGACTCCCTCTTCGCGCTGCACAGCAGCACCCACGTGCTGCGCTACTGGGACTCCCCGCCGTGGATGGAACGGGCCCGCGCCGAGCGTTTCATCAACATGTGCCGGACGATGGCGGACGAAGGCACCGGGGCCCGGGTGGCCATCGATCGTGCTTCTGACGGGGCCTTCGTCGGCTGGTGCGGTCTGACCGGATGGAACCCGGACTACCGCAGTGCGTCGTTGGGCTACGTCCTCGACGATGCGATGTGGGGACACGGTTACGCGACGGAGGCCGCGCACGCCGTGCTGCAGTGGGCATTCGACACACTGGACCTGAATCGAGTTCAGGCCGAGACCGATACGCGCAACGTGGCATCTGCCCGGGTCCTGGAGAAGATCGGATTCATGCATGAAGGGACGTTGCGGGAAGACTGCGTGGTGAACGGCGAGGTATCCGACTCGTGGGTGTTCGGGTTGATCAAGCGAGAGTGGCGGCCGTGGGCTGTGCCGACTCCGGCCCGCTAGGAGGGTGGGCCTTCCCTTCCCCCGTGATGGTGGGCACGCGGTTATTGATCACGCGGCGGGCGTGAGTTGAGCGGTGTGGTGTCGGCGTTCGTATTCGTTGGGGCTGAGGTGGCCGTTGGCAGAGTGTCGACGGCGGGTGTTGTAGCGGGTCAGCCAGGCAAATACCGTCCTCCGCAGGTGCCGGCGTCACCGTAGTCGCGGGCGCCCTGGAGGGTCTCGCGCTTCAGGGACGCGTGGAAACTCTCGCAGGCCGCGCTGTCCGCGCCGGTGCCGACCGCACCCATCGACCAGGTCACCCCGAACTGGTCGCAGAGATCGGCGAAGGCCCGGGATCCGCCCTGCGCCCCGTGGTCGGTGTGGAACACGGCGCCGTCCAGGCCGCCTCGGGCCGAGGCCGCCATCCGCAGTGCGTCGCAGACCAGGCCAGTGCGCATGTGATCGGCGATGGACCAGCCGACGACCTTGCGGCTGAAGCAGTCCAGCACGGTCGCGAGATAGAGGAACTCCCTGCCTGCGAGCGGGAGATACGTGATGTCGCCCATGTACTTCTGCCCCGGCTCGGCGGCGGTGAAGTGCCGCTGGAACAGGTCCGCAACCGGTGCGGCTGCCGGGTCCCAGGCGGTGGTGCGCACGCGTCTGAGAGGCACGCAGCGCCGCATCCCGAACAGCGGAGCACGCGCCCCGGCCGGTCACTCCTACCGGCCGGGGCGCGTGCTGCTCGCCCTTCAGGCGGGGTGCGTCTCGTCGACCACGTATCCGCGCCGCTTGTCCACCACGTTGCGCAGCGGCCGGCCCTCGATGTGCCGGGTGAGGTTGTCGAGGAACACCGCGTCGAGCGCCTCCCGCTCGTTGGTGGTCTCGCCCGCCGTATGCGGGGAGATCATCACGCCGGGCATGTCCCACAGGGGTGATTCGGAAGGCAGCGGTTCCTGGGCGAACACGTCCAGGGCAGCGCCGGCGAGCCGTCCGGCGGTGAGGTGGTCGACCAGCGCCTCCTCGTCGATGAGTCCGCCCCGGCCTACGTTGATCAGCCGCGCCCCCGGCTTCATGGCGGCGAGCACGGGGGCGTCGACCATGCCCCGGGTGTCCTGGGTGAGGGGTGCGGCCAGGACGACGTAGTCCGCTTCCGTCAGCGCGGAGCGTAGGGTCGGCGCACCGTGGACCGTGCCGAAGTCGGGGTCGTCCGTGCGGGCCTTGCGGCCCGCGCCGCACACGCGCATCCCGACGGCGCGCAGCAGCCGGGCGATGGCCCGGCCGATCGGCCCTGTCCCCCAGACCAGCACGGTGCGCCCGGTGATGCCGTCACTCTGCCTTGGACGCCACTCGCGGCGCCGCTGGTGCTCCCAGGTGCCGGGGAAGTCCTTGGCGAGAGCGAGGATCAGGCCCAGGACGTACTCGGCGGTCGGCTGGTCGTACACGCCGCGGGCGTTGGTCAGGACAACGCCCGGATCGTCCACCAGCGCGGGGAACAGGAACGAGTCCACGCCCGCGGAGGCAGCGTGAACCCAGCGGGGTGCCTTCTCCGGGTTGTCGGGCCAGGCCTCGCGGATGGCCGGGGTGGTGGTCACCCGGGCCAGGAGGATGTCGGCGTCGGGCAGGAGGTAGGGCAGTTCCTCCTCGGTGGCGTAGACGGTGTCCGCGAGACGTTCGACGAGTGCGGTGGCGGGGGGCCGGTTGCCCCGGTAGAGGACGACGAGTCGCTCGGGCATGTCAGGCTCCGACGGGGACGGCTATGTACTTGTACTCCAGGAACTCGTCGATGCCGACGCGTCCGCCTTCTCGGCCCAGGCCGGACTGCTTGACGCCGCCGAAGGGCGCGGCAGGGTTGGAGACCAGTCCGGTGTTGAGGCCGATCATGCCGCTTTCGAGGCGTTCGCTGACGCGCAGGGCGCGGTCGAGGTTCTGGGTGAACAGGTAGGCGGCCAGGCCGAATTCGGTGTCGTTGGCGGCCGCGACGGCCTCGTCCTCGGTCTCGAAGGTACGGATCGCGGCGACGGGGCCGAAGATCTCGGTGTCGATGATCGCCGACTCGGGGGCGATGCCGGTGAGGACGGTGGGCGGATAGAAGCAGCCCGGCCCTTCGGGGAGTTCACCGCCGGTCAGGACGGTGGCGCCGCGCTTGACGGCGTCCCGCACCAGGTCGTGGGCCTTGCTGCGGCCGGCGATGTCGATGAGGGGGCCGACGTCGGTGCCGGGTTCGGTGCCGGGCCCGACCTTCAGCGCGGCCATGCGAGCGGCGAGGCGGGTGGCGAACTCCTCGGCGATGGACGTGTGGACGTAGATGCGGTTGGCTGCGCAGCAGGATTCGCCCATGTTGCGCATCTTGGCGACCATGGTGCCTTCGATGGCGACGTCGAGGTCGGCGTCGTCGAAGACGATGAGGGGGGCGTTGCCGCCCAGTTCCATCGAGGTGCGGATGACGGTGTCGGCGCACTGGGCCAGCAGGATCCGGCCGACCTGGGTGGAGCCGGTGAAGGAGAGTTTGCGGATCTGCCCGCCGCGCAGGAGGGGTTCGACGACGCCGGCGGCGTCGGTGGTGGTGACGATGTTGAGCACACCGGCCGGCAGACCCGCTTCGGTGAGGATCTCCGCCAGGGCCAGGGAGGACAGGGGGGTCTGCGGGGCGGGCTTGAGGACGATGGTGCAGCCGGCGGCGATGGCGGGGCCGATCTTGCGGGTGCCCATCGCCAGGGGGAAGTTCCAGGGGGTGATGAGCAGGCAGGGGCCCACGGGCTGACGGGTGACCAGCAGACGGTTCCTGCCGTCGGGGGCGGTCGTCATGCCGCCGTCGATACGGACGGCTTCCTCGGAGAACCAGCGGAAGAACTCCGCCGCGTAGGCGACCTCGGCACGCGCCTCGGCCAGGGGCTTGCCCATCTCCAGCGTCATCAGCAGCGCGAGGTCCTCGGTGCGCGCGATGATGATGTCGTAGGCGCGGCGCAGGATCTCGCTGCGCACCCGGGGCGCCGTGGCGGCCCAGGCGGCCTGCGCGGCGACCGCCGCCTCGACGGCACGCCGGCCGTCGGTGGGTGAGGCATCGGCGACCTGGCACAGTTCCTCGCCGGTGGCTGGGTTGTCGACGGACAGGGTCCGGCCGGACTCGGCGTCCTGCCAGCCACCGCCGATGAACAGCTGCTTGGGAACATCACGGACGACAGTCATCGTGGGTGTCTCCTTAGTATGTGTAGAGGGGCTGCCGACCGGTCAGCGGATGCGGTCCAGCGTCTTGTAGTAGGCGCCCGCGAAGGGCAGGAACCAGGCAGTACCGTTGTAGAGGGGGATGCGGGGCGGGGTCAGGTCGCGGACGGGGCTGACCTCGGGGTGGCCGTCCATCACCTCGGCCATGACCTGTCCCATGTGCGTGGCCATCTGCACGCCGTGGCCCGCGTATCCCATGGAGTAGTAGACGCCGTCCTGGGTCTGCCCGGCGTGCACGATGCGGTCCATCGCGAAACCGACGGAGCCGCCCCACACGTACTCGACCTTCGTCCGGGAGAGTTGGGGGAAGATCTCGCACATCTCACGGAACAGGACCTGTCCGCTTTTCTTGTCCGAGGTGGGGTCGGACGGCGCGAAGCGGGCGCGGCCGCCGAACAGCAGCCGGTTGTCCGGGGTGAGCCGGAAGTAGTGGCAGACCTTGTTGGAGTCGACGATGAGGCGGGCCTTCGGGATGATGTCCCGGGCGAGCTCCTCGCCGAGCGGCTCGGTCACGATGATGAAGCTGCCCAGGCACACCTGCTGGCGGCGCAGCCACGGGAAGTTCTTGTCGGTGTAGGCGTCGGTGGCCATCATGACCTGCCCGGCGCGGATCACACCGCGCTCGGTGCTGACCTCGAACCGGCCGGCGGCGGTACGCCGCACGTCGATGGCCGCGTTGCGCTCGTGGATCTCGACACCGGTGCGCTCGCACGCCTCGGCCATGCCGCGCACGAAGCGGCCGACGTGGAGTGCGGCGCTGAACGGGTCGAGCAGGCCGCCGTGGTAGGCGTCGGATCCGATCTCGGAACGCAGCTCGGACTTACCGATCAGGGTGGTCTCGTGTCCGAAGTACTTGGCCAGGTCGCGCTGTTGGGCCTTCTTGCTCTCGAAGTGCGCGGGGCGGGACGCGACGCCCAGACGTCCCACACGGCGGAACTGACAGTCGATGGATTCCTCGTTCACGAGCCGCTGGACGGTGTCCACGGCCTCGCCGTAGGAGTTGTAGATCTCGCGGGCCCGTTCGAGTCCGTACCGCCGGATGGCCTGGTGTATACCGACCGTGAAGCCCAGGTTGGCCATGCCGCCGTTGCGCGCGGAGGCCCCGGAACCGATCTGGCCCTTCTCGACGAGAGTGACACGGGCGCCCTTGCGGGCGGAGTGGAGGGCGGTGGACAGCCCCGTCAGGCCGGCGCCGATGACCACCAGGTCGGTGTCCTCGGTCAGCGGTTTGCCGGACCGGTCGGGAAACACCCCAGCGGTTTCTATCCAGTAGGGAATCGTCTTCATTGCGGGTCCTCTGCGGGGAGTTTCGAAGTGGAGCGCGGCCGGGCACCACCAGAGATGGCCGATGCTGCTGTCAGCGGTCGCGGCCCGTGCCGACGCAAGGCTCAGGTGAGGGGTCGGACGGGGAGGACGCTCTGGCCGTTGCGATGGCCGCCGAGTTTGCGGACGAGGGCGGGATGTCGAGTTCCACGCCGTAGCTGCTGGTGCCGACCGGGATGAGGCCCTGGGCGGGCTCGCCCGGGTGCGACTGTCAGCGGATCGATGGAGTACATGTCGTTCCTTCCCCGAACGCGGATCAGATGCGTGCGGAGGCGTCAGTGAGTGTGTCGGCGATACGGTCCAGGAGGACGCGGTCGCTGAGCAGTGGGGGCGCGATCTGCACCAGCGGCGCGGACCGGTTGTGGACGCGGGCCGGCAGACCGGCCTCACACAGTCGGCGCGGCATCAGGTCGACGATCAGGCCGCCGTGGGCTACAGCCCTGACAGGCCGTCGATGGAGCGCCTGCCGTCCGCGTCCTCGACGTACGCCCTCGCCACGCCGGACGACGAGGAGGTCCTTGCCCTCGGGGCCGAGCGAGCCGTTGGCGGTCATGTGCATCAGCAGGTGCCGCTGGGTGGTGGCGGTGGTCATATGGTCTCGCCTCCCGGGGTGGCGACTCCCACCGTGTTCTCGACCGAGAGCAGGGAGTTCTGTCGTCCGGAGCCGATCCAGCGTGCCAGGGCGACCAGGCCGAGGGCGAGGATGGCGAAGGCGATGAGGATGGCGCTGACGGCGGTGACGCTGGGGTCGATGTCGAAGGTGAGGGAGTTGTAGACCTGTACGGGCAGGGTGACGGTGTCGACGGAGGAGAGGAACTGGGAGATGTAGAACTCGTCGAAGCTGGTGATGAAGGAGAAGATCGCTGCGGCGATCATGCCGGGGGCGGCGAGAGGGAAGGTGATGCGCCGGGCGATGGTGAGGCGTCCGGCGCCCATGCTGGCGGCGGCGTCCTCGAGGCGTTCGTCGATGCCGCGCAGGGTGGCGATCAGGATGAGTACGGCGATGGGGGAGGCCAGTACGGTGTGGCCGAGCGCGATGGCGATGGGGCTGCCGAGCATGGCTGCGGGTTCGAAGAGCAGGAACAGCCCGAGTGCGGTGACGATCTGTGGGATGACCAGTGGTCCCAGGACCAGGGCGTAGACCGCGGAGCGCAGGGGGAGTTCGCTGCGCGTCATCGCGGTTGCCGCAGTCACCCCGATGACCAGTGAGAAGACGGTGCTCAGGGCGGCGATGAGGGCGCTGAGGGTGAGTGCGGCCGGCCATTTGCTGCCATCGGCGAACAGTGCCTTGTACCAGTTCAGGGTCCATGTTTCGGGCGGGAACTGTGCGAAGGAGTTGTTGCTGAAGGAGGTGACGACGATGACGACGATCGGCAGTGCCAAGAACAGCAGGATCACGGTGGCGACCGTGGTCAGGACGATCTTCCCGGTGAGGGTGCTGCGCAGTTCCATCATGTCGCGCTCCTCTTCCTGCGGCTGGCGCCCAGGGAGGTGATGAGTTTGACCAGGAGCAGTCCGGCGAGGGTGAGCAGCAGCAGGATGACGCCCTGGGCGGCTGCGCCGTTCCACTGGTTTTCCTTGGTGACCTGCTGGTTGATGAGGGTGGCGATCATCGTCTGGTTGGGTCCGCCCATCAGGGCGGGGGTGATGTAGTAGCCCAGGGACAGGATGAAGCTGAGCAGTCCGGCGCTGGCCAGGCCGGGGGCGACCAGCGGCAGGTAGATGCGGCGGAAGATGGTCACGCGTCCGGCGCCCATGCTGGAGGCGGCCGCGAGCAGGCGGCGGTCCACGCCGCGCATCACGCCGTAGAGCAGGAGCACGGTGTAGGGGAGCATCATGGAGGTGGTGCCGATGACCACGCCGAGTTCGTTGTAGAGCAGCTGGTAGGGCGCCCCCGGTGCCGACATGGCGCCCAGGCTTTCGTTCACCAGGCCTTTGTCGCCGAGCAGGATGATCCAGCCGTAGGTGCGTACCAGGGCGCTGATGAAGTGCGGGACGACGACGACCAGCATCGCCAGTGCGGCCCACAGGGGCTTCAGTCGCGAGATCGCGTTGGCCAGAATGAACCCGAAGACGAGGCTGAACAGTGCCGTCTCCGCGGAGATCCGCAGCGTGGTGAACAGCACCGACAGGTTGATGCCGGTCAGTGCGTCGGCATACCAGTGCAGGGTGAGTGATCCGTCGGTGTTCTTCAGGCTGAGGAACAGCGTGGTGAGGATCGGGTAGACGAACAGCACCAGCAGGTAGATGACGACCGGCAGGGCGTAGAGGATACCGGCCCGGGTGCGGCGCGAAGCCAGGAGCTTGCGCGGACGGGCGGGGGCGGTGGCGGTGAGGGCGGCCATGGCTCAGCCTCCCTGTTCGGCGGGGAAGAGGTTGATGTCGTCGGGGTCGGCGGTGATCCCGACGCGTTCGCCGGCGACGGGGCCGCGGCCGGCCGGTACTTCCAGGCGCAGCAGCGGCGCGTCGGCGCCGTCGATGCGCACGCCGGCGCGGACCAGGGTGCCGACGTAGGTGGCGGTCTCGACCGTGCCGGTACAGAACCCGTC
>NZ_LRTR01000848.1 GCF_001550375.1 Streptomyces europaeiscabiei
GCTCTTCCGATCTGCGGCCCCGGCGCAGGCGCAGGCCCAGGCCCAGGCGCAGGCCCAGGCGCAGGTCACCCCGGCCCCCGCCCCCGTCGACCCCAACTCCACCCACGGACGGGCGATCAGCGTGCGGACGCTCGGCCAGGGTGTCCCGTTCTCCCGCCAGGGCGGCCCTCAGGCCCAAGCTCAGGCAGCCGCGCAGACGCAGCCGCAGACCGGAGCCACGCCCACCCCGAACCAGCCCGGTGGTTCCGGCAGGCGCCGCAAGCTCGGGACACCGCCCCAGGCGACCGGCGACCGCCCCGAGACCGGCGCGCGCCCCCACCCGCAGTCCACCCCGACCAACGGCACCGGACTCCGTATCGGCACCGGCCCGACCCCGCCCCCCGCCCAGGCGGCCCAGCCCCGGCAGGCACCCGCGCAGGTGTCGGGGCCCTCACTCGCCGGGCAGGCCCCGTTGCCCGCGCAGCCCTCGCTCGCCGGGCAGGTTCCGCTCCCGCCTCAGCCGTCCCTCGCCGGGCAGTCCCGGCTGACGGGCCGTACGGAGGGTGCCGGGCGCTCGTACGCCATAGGGGCGCCCGACGAGAACGCGGCCGAAGGTCCCGAGCCGCTCGACGGGCCCGGCGGTGCGGTGGAGGTCCCCGACCGGCCGCATCCGCAGCCGATGGACGACGAGTTGCCGCCGGAGCCGCTGGACAACCCGCGCCGGCTGCTGGTGTGGCCCGCGCCGGACGCGGCGACCCACCAGGCGCTGAGCGACCGCGGTTACCGGCCCGTCATCGTGAACTCCCGCGAGGACGTGGACGCGCAGATCGCGGCCTACCCGGCCGCCCTGTTCGTCGACCCGCTGACCGGCCCCATCACCCGCACGGCACTGCAGTCGCTGCGCCAGGCCGCCGTGGCCGCCGAGGTCCCCGTCCTCGTGACGGCGGGACTCGGCCAGGCGACGCGGGAGGCGGCGTACGGTGCCGACCCGGCCATCCTGTTGAAGGCGCTCGCGCCGCGCGACTCAGAGCAGCACCCGCCGCGCGTCCTGCTCATCGAGGAGCACGCGGAGATCGCGCTCGCCCTCACCGCGACGCTGGAGCGGCGTGGCATGCAGGTGGCGCGGGCCGCGTCCGACGCGGACGGCGTCACGCTGGCCGCGCAGATGCGGCCCAACCTCGTGGTGATGGATCTGCTCCAGGTGCACCGCCGCCAGGCCGGAATCATCGACTGGCTGCGTACGAACGGCCAGTTGAACCGCACCCCGCTCGTCGTCTACACCGCCGCCGTCGACCAGTCCGAACTCCCGCGCCTGGCCTCGGGGGAGACGGTCCTCTTCCTCGCGGAACGCTCGACGAGCACCGAGGTACAGACCCGCATCGTGGACCTGCTGGCACGAGTCGGCACGAACTGAGCCCACAAGGCATGGATGTGGGGCGGTGTTTCACGTGAAACACCGCCCCGTCATCACGTGACCACGACGCGTCCTAGATCTGCGTCACGTCCAGCGCGCCCTCCGCGTACTGCCTCCGCAGCACCTTCTTGTCGAACTTGCCCACGCTCGTCTTCGGCACCGACTCGATGATCGTCCAGCGCTCGGGCAGCTGCCACTTGGCGATGTGGCCCTCGTCGGCGAGGAAGGCACGGAGGGCTGCGAAGTCGGTGGTGGCGCCCTCCCGCAACACGACCGTGGCGAGGGGGCGTTCGCCCCACTTCTCGTCCGGTACGGCGACGACGGCGGCCTCGGCGACGTCCGGGTGGGCCATGAGGGCGTTCTCCAGCTCGACGGAGGAGATCCACTCGCCGCCGGACTTGATGACGTCCTTGGCGCGGTCGGTGAGGGTCAGGAAGCCGTCGGGGCTGATCGTGCCGACGTCGCCCGTCTTCAGCCAGCCGTCCTCGCTGAACTTGTCGTCGGGACGTACGGGTTCGGCGCCCTGACCGCCGAAGTACGCGCCCGCGATCCAGGGGCCGCGGACCTCCAGCTCGCCGGCGGACTCACCGTCCCAGGGGAGGCGTTCGCCGCCGGGGCCGGTGAGGCGGGCCTCGACGGAGGCGGGGAAGCGGCCCTGGGTGAGGCGGTAGGCGAGCTCCTCCTCCGAGCCGGCCTCGACATGGGCCGGCGGCCGGGCGATCGTGCCGAGCGGGGAGGTCTCCGTCATGCCCCAGGCGTGACAGACGCGCATGCCCAGCTTGTCGAAGGCCTCCATGAGGGAGGGCGGGCAGGCCGAGCCGCCGATGGTGACCTGGGTGAGCGAGGCGACCTCACGCGGGCGGGCGGACAGCTCCGCGAGCAGACCCTGCCAGATGGTGGGCACGGCGGCGGCGTGCGTCGGCTTCTGCGTCTCGATCATCTCGGCGAGCGGACCGGGCTGCAGGAACCGGTCCGGCATCAGCATGTTGACGCCGGTCATGAAGGTCGCGTGCGGCAGGCCCCAGGCGTTGACGTGGAACTGCGGGACGACGACGAGCGAGAGGTCCGCGTCCGTCAGGCCCATGGACTGGGCCATGTTGACCTGCATGGAGTGCAGGTAGATCGAGCGGTGGGAGTAGACGACGCCCTTGGGGTCGCCGGTGGTGCCGGAGGTGTAACACATGGCCGCAGCGGAGCGCTCGTCCAGCTCGGGCCAGTCGTACGTGGTCGGCTTGCCGGCGATCAGGTCCTCGTACTCGTGCACCTGGACGCTCGCTCCGGCGAGCAACGACCGGTCGCCGGGCCCGGCCACGACGACGTGCTCCACCGGCTTGAGGTGCGGGAGGAGCGGGGCGAGGAGGGGCAGCAGCGAACCGTTGGCGATGATCACGCGGTCGGCGGCGTGGTTGACGATCCAGGCGAGCTGCTCGGGGGGCAGACGCAGATTGAGGGTGTGGAGGACGGCCCCCATGGAGGGGATCGCGAAGTACGCCTCCACATGCTCCGAGTTGTTCCACATGAGAGTCGCGACCCGTTCGTCGCCGTCGACTCCGAGGTCCTCGCGCAGGGCGTGGGCCAGCTGCGCGGTGCGGGCGCCGATCTCGGCGTAGGAGCGGCGTTCGGGCTCGCCCTCGCCGGTCCAGGTGATCACCTGCGACGTCCCGTGGATGCTCGACCCGTGGGTCAGGATCCTGGAGATCAACAGCGGTACGTCCTGCATGGTGCTCAGCACGGCGTCCTCCCGGGGCGGCTCTGCCTACGCGGTGGTAACGGTCGCGCCGATTCTGCTCACATACCGATCGGTATGTCACTAGGGGACAGGATGATCGATCAGACAGAGTCGCCCGCCGAGCCCAAGTCCGAGCCGTACAGATCCGAGCCGTACAGATCCAAGCCGTACAGGTCCGAGCGTTACGAGTCCTGGTCCGGGCAGACGGGAACCACCTGACAGGCCAACGAACGAGTCAGCGCACCGGTTCCAGCTCGGGGTCCTCGCGCAGCTTGCCCAGCGCACGCGACACCGCCGACTTCACCGTGCCGACCGAGACGCCGAGGACCTCGGCCGTCTGGACCTCGCTCAGGTCCTCGTAGTACCTGAGGACTACCATGGCCCGCTGCCGCGCCGGCAGCTTCATGATCGCCCGCCACATCGCGTCGTGCAGCACCTGCTGCTCGGCCGGGTCGGCGGCCTGGACCCCGTCGGGCTCCGGCAGTTCGTCGCACGCGAACTCGTCGACCTTGCGCTTGCGCCACTGGGACGTGCGGGTGTTCAGCAACGCCCGGCGCACATAGCCGTCCAGGGCCCGGTGGTCCTCGATGCGCTCCCAGGCGACATACGTCTTGGCCAGCGCGGTCTGCAGCAGGTCCTCGGCGTCGCACGGGTTCGCGGTGAGCGACCGGGCGGTCCGCAGCAGCACCGGCTGGCGGGCCTTCACGTACGCCGAGAACGACGGGTACGAGAGGTTCGTCAGGTTCGTCAGGCCCGACAGGGCCGGCCGGGTCGAGGTCGAACGGACCGGGGTCGATCGCGCCGAGGTCGATCGCGCCGAGGTCGACAGGGTCCGCGTCACGGGTGCAGCGGCCTTCGAAGCGCTGGTGCAGACGGGTGTGGTCATGGCTCCACGCTAGGAGCGGGCCGCGCCCGGCGGATCGGCCGCAGGTCCCGAAGACGAATCCCCCTCAGGTTGTAGGAGTGGGGCAGACCTCACCTACTGAAGGTGGATGAGCAGCCCCCAGGTACTGAGGGTGTACCCCTGAGAAACACCTGCCCAGGGTGTACGGCACCGGGCCCCAGGGTGCCCGAAATCCCCCTCAGTCGTCACATCCCGACCACTCACCCGTCCATCCCCAGGACCAACCCCGAGGTCGGCACTCCGGTACCCGCGGTGACGAGCGCCCGCTCGGCGCCGGGAACCTGGTTCACGGAGGTGCCCCGCAGCTGCCGTACCGCCTCCGCGATGCCGTTCATCCCGTGCAGATACGCCTCACCGAGCTGCCCGCCGTGGGTGTTGAGCGGCAGCCGCTCCTCGGCGACGAAGTCCGCCGCCTCTCCCGGCCCGCAGAACCCGAACTCCTCCAGCTGCATCAGCACGAACGGCGTGAAGTGGTCGTACAGGATGCCCACGTCGATGTCGTCCGGCCCCAGCCCCGAGGTCCGCCGCAGCTGCCGGGCGACGACGCCCATCTCCGGCAGCCCGGTGAGATCGCTGTCGTAGAAGCCGGTCATCTGCTGCTGCGCCCGGCCCGCGCCCTGGGCGGCCGCCACGACCACGGCGGGCGGCTTCGGGAGATCCCGCGCACGCTCCAGGGAGGTCACGACGAGCGCCTGGCCGCCGTCCGTCTCCTGGCAGCAGTCCAGCAACCGCAGCGGCTCGACGATCCAGCGCGACGCCGCGTGCTCGTCGAGGGTGATGGGGCGGTTGTGGAAGTACGCCGCCGGGTTCGTCGCCGCGTGTTTCCGGTCGACCACGGCCACGTGCCCGAACGCCTCGGGGGTCAGCCCATAGGCGTACAGGTAGCGCTGCGCCGCCATCGCCACCCAGGACGCGGGCGTGAGCAGCCCGAACGGCAGCGTCCAGCCCAGCGCCACGCCCTCCGCCGACGGCTCCCGGTGGCGTACGCCCGACCCGAACCGCCGCCCCGAGCGCTCGTTGAACGCCCGGTAGCAGACCACGACCTCCGCCACGCCGGTCGCGACCGCGAGCGCCGCCTGCTGCACGGTCGCGCACGCGGCACCGCCGCCGTAGTGGACGCGCGAGAAGAAGGACAGCTCGCCGATGCCGGCCGCCTGCGCGACCGTGATCTCCGGACTCGTGTCCATCGTGAACGTCACCATTCCGTCCACGTCCGCCGGCGCCAGCCCCGCGTCGTCGAGCGCCGCCCGCACCGCCTCCACGGCCAGCCGCAGCTCGCTGCGTCCCGAGTCCTTGGAGAAGTCGGTCGCGCCGATCCCGACGATCGCGGCACGGCCGCCGAGCCGGTCCTTGGTTCGTACGCTCATTCGACGTCCCCTGTCGTGCGGGCGGGGGCGCTCCCGGCCGCGTCCTCGACCGACGGCGGTGCGGCGCCGTGTGCGTGTGCTTGTGCGTGTACTTGTGCGTGTGCTTGTGCGTGTTCTTCCGCATCCCCGTCCACGTCCGGCAGTGTGACCGTGACCGTTCCGGTGACGTGTCTGCCGATGCCGTTCTCGCCGATGATCCTCACCGTGACCGTGCGGCCGTCGGTCGTCTCGACGGTGCCGGTCAACACCATCGTGTCGCCCGGGTAGTTGGGCGCGCCGAGCCTGATGGCCACCTTGCGGAGGACGGCGCCCGACCCGAAGTGGTCGGTGACATACCGCCCCACCAGCCCGTTCGTCGTCAGGATGTTCATGAAGACATCCGGTGACCCGCGCCACCGCGCCAGCTCCGGATCGTGGTGCACGTCCTGGTAGTCACGCGAGGCGATCGCTCCCGCGACGACGAGCGTGCGGGTGATCTCGATCTCCAGCGGCGCCAGCACGTCACCGGCCTCGGTCCTCATACGCGCGTCGCCTCCTCCTCCACACGGAACACCGGCAACTCCAACCCCTCGTCGTAACGCGCGAATTCGAGCCGTACGGGCATCCCGATCCGCACCTTGTCGTACGGCACTCCGATGACGTTGCTGACGATCCGCACCCCTTCCGACAGCTCGACCAGCCCGACGGCGTACGGCGGATCGAAGGCCGGGAAGGGCGGGTGGTGCATGACGACGTAGGAGTAGACCGTGCCGTCGCCGCTCGCCTCGACCGTGTCCCACTCGGGCGAGCCGCAGGCGTTGCAGCCCGGCAGCCAGGGGAGGCGGAGTGTGGCGCAGTCGGAACAGCGCTGGATGAGCAGGCGGTGGCGCCCGACGCCTTCCCAGAACCCGGCGTTGTCACGGTTGACGACGGGGCGGGGGCGCTGGGGCCGTTGTTCTTGGGGCTGTTGTTCTTGGGGCTGTTGTTCCCGAGGTTGCTGTTCAGCAGGTTGCTGTTCAGGAGGTTGCTGTTCAGGAGGTTGCTGTTCGCGAGGTCGGGGCCCGCGCTCGCCGCGATCGTCGGCCGGGGCGCGCTTCCCTGGGGCGTCGGCCGGGGCGTACTTGAGGATCCGGAAGCGATGGGTGCCGACGAGTCCGTCGCCTCCCTCACCGACCCGCACATCCATCCGGGTCGTGACGAAGTGCCCCGTGCCGAGCCTGGTCGTCTTCCGCTCCGACACCGACTCGATGACCGAGTCGAACGTGATCCGGTCCCCCGGCCGCAGCGCCCGCAGATACTCCTGCTCGCAGTCGGTGGCGACGACGGAGGTGTACCCGGCGCCGTCGAGCAACGCGAGGAGTTCGTCGTACGCAGCCGAGCGGGTCTCGTGCCCGCTCAGCCCGCCCATCGTCCACACCTGGAGCATGGTGGGCGGGGCGATCCCGTCCGGTCCGGTGTACGCGGGGTTGGTGTCCCCCATGGCCTCGCACCAGTGCCGGATCATCGGCGAGTTGACGGGATCCTTGCCACGGCCGCCGATGACGGCCGCCCTCCCCTCGTAGGCCTTGAGCCGTGCGGACAGGTCCTCGGTCACCGCCACCGTTCCCCCTCCGAAGATTTCTGACTACCCGTCAGATTGAAGGAACTGATGCCGGAACTGTCAAGGTCGCCGAGGCACCCGGTACGCATACGCGCGAGATCACCGAAAACGCCTGTGCGGCGGTGCCGAAGCACCGCCGCACAGGCGTGTCACACCCCACGAACATGCCCCACACGTCCCGCACCCGAGGGCCGGACCCCGGGGCCTCAAGGCCGGGGCGACCTCATCCGCCCGCCCTCGGCCCCATGGCCCGCCCTCGATCGGCTCACCAGAGGTCGGCGAAGCTGACGACGGCGTTCTTCTGGTCGACGGCCGTGAAGCCGGAGCCGTCGACCTGCGCGGTGTTGTTCTGGTTCGAGGCACCCGAGCCGTTCGCCTGCTGCTGCGAGGTCGACGAGTTGCCGCTGTTGTCGTGGCCGACACCGCTGCCGACGATGTTCGCCACGCCGGCGTTCGATCCGTCGTCCGCGAAGGAGCCGTTGTCGGCCGCCGCCACGCCGGTGAAGAGGGCGGCGGCGAGCGGGAGCGCCGAGACGGCGGCGAGAAGGCGGGCGGTACGGCTGCTTGCCATGCGCATTTCCTCCAGGGCTTTCACACAAGTACGGGTTGCCCCGAGGCAGTTGGCCGACCGCCTCGCTGCTGGTCTTCGACGTCGCGAATCAAGAGTTGCCCACCGAATCCCTGGCGAACCACCCCGGAAGCCCCCATTCCCCCTGAAGCGTGATGACAAGTCGATAAACCCCCTTAGATCAAGGAACTCCCAGTTCAGCCGCGATGAGCCCAGCCAACGGCAGCAAGATCAAGCAGGACAAGGGGCGAAGCGTTCCGGCACTCTTCCAGCCAACCCGCGAACAGACCCTCGACGACCGAAAGGGCACCCCGAACCCCCTTCCCTTTATCGAACACACGTACGAACATGGATGCATGGCCACCACAGACCGGCAGACCGGCACCCTGGCCCTGGCACACGCCCTCTCCGCCGCCGAACGCGGACTGGCGGTGATCCCCCTCTCCCGCGCGAAACTCCCGGCCCTGCGCTCCCCCCACCGCGACGAGCCCACGCCCCGCCCCTGTCACGGCGAGTGCGGCCGCTTCGGCCACGGCGTCCACGACGCCTCCACCGACCCCCGCCGCGTCCGCGAACTCTTCGCCGCCGCCCCCTATGCCACCGGCTACGGCATCGCCTGCGGCCTCCGCCCCCACCATCTGATCGGCGTCGACCTCGACACGAAGTCCGGTACGGACTCCTCGGCGGCCCTGCGCGAACTGGCCCTGCGCCACCTCTTCACGATCCCCGAGACGGTCGTCGTACTGACCCCCAGCGGCGGACGCCACCTCTGGCTCACCGGCCCGCCCGACGTCGTCGTCCCCAACTCCGCCAGCCGACTCGCCCCCGGCATCGACATCCGCGGCGCCGGCGGCTACCTCGTCGGCCCCGGCTCCCGCACCGACCACGGCGTCTACGGCACGGCCCCCGGCACCTCCCACCTCCCCCCGGCCCCCTGCCCCCCGGCCCTGCTCCGCCTCCTGCTGCCACCGGCGCGCACGAACCCCTCGGGCTCGACCGGCGGCCACGGCCACGGCCTGGTCCACTTCGTCCTGACCGCCCAGGAGGGCCAACGCAACACCCGCCTCTTCTGGGCCGCTTGCCGCGCGTACGAGAACGGCCTCGGCCCCGACCTCACGAACGCGCTGGTCGAGGCGGCCGTACGCACCGGTCTCACAGAACGGGAGGCCCGATCGACGGTGGCTTCGGCGGCACGGATGTCGGGCCGGGGGGTGTGAGGACGAGGCCCGGCCGACCCATCACACAGACGACCGACCGGCGCCCGCGTCTCCGGGCGCCGGTCGTGGGAGCCGGAGGTGGGCGCCGGTCGTGGGCGCCGGTCATGGAAGCCGGTCGTGGACCGTCTTGCCGGATCGGGGGTGGGCCGGCCGTCGGCTGATCGTGCACCGGTCGCGGAGATTACCGAAGACCACCGCCGACGAGCGGACCACACCGCGCCACGTCTCGAAACCCGCTCTCGTATGCCCTACCTGAACCGTGGCGCGCTCGTCGGCCGCAGCCGACGAGGACGAGTCGGACCGACGAACCCCGCAGGCCGCGGCGTTACCGTGCCACCCCTACCGGGGCGGGTCCTCGCGCCCGGGGTCGCTCTGCCCTGCCTGATCCGAGCCCATCTGCCGCCTGAGCCTCTCCTGCGCGGAGTCGACCTGGCCGCTGTGCTTCCCCTGCGTCCTGTCGTCGACGAAGTCGCCGGCCTTGTCGACGCCCTGCCCGGCCTGGTCCTCATGGCCCTTCAGCATCTGCTTGAGCTTGTCCATCACAGACATAGCGGCTCCTTCCGCTGACTACACCATCCCCACCAGAATCAGCGCCCCTCCCACAGACCGCATCTCGTAACCCCGCCGAACCCGACAAAGGCCACCCCACAACACCCGCGAACGGCGATGCCGATCACGCCCAGACACCAACACCGACACCGGGCCACACCACCGCCAACACACACCCCACCAGCCGTCAACACAACGACCCCTGACCGTCTTGCCTGGTCAGGGGTCGTTTCACTTGCGGTGGGTGTGGGATTTGAACCCACGGTGACTCGCGCCACGACGGTTTTCAAGACCGTTCCCTTAGGCCGCTCGGGCAACCCACCTACGCCCCGGCCCACCTGGGACGGAGCGGGTACAGACTACCCGGCGCGGGCGGTGCTCGGGGGGCGTGGTCCACACGGGGTCCACTGGCCCTGCCTCCAACCCCCAGCACCGTACTGGCGGCGCTGGCACAGAGCAGGACCCTCAGGGGCGCCGCCACGCTCTATCTCGTGAAGCACGACCTTCTGATCCGTAGGACCGGGCAGGTCCTCGTAAGGAGTGCCGACGGCCTGTCGGTTCGATCGTTCAAGTTAGCGATCATGTGGGTTTATGTGCCGTCGTTGCCGTCACAGCTGCCGTCAACTCTATGAGCTGTCGCCGCACCGTTCGCCTACCTGAGCAGGCTCAACCGTAGGGCTGGTGGGCAGAGGCCACTCAACCCGCCCCGCCACGTTGCGCACAAATGATCTCAAATGGGACTTTTCACATATAACCGCAAAACGCCTACAGTAAGACACTCGGGTCTATAGGTTACTTCTACTGCCCCACCAGCAGCAGCAAAGCTAAGAGGCCCCAGCAACATCAGGGATGCACATGCAGATCACAAAGATTTCTATTCAGAATTTCCGTGGCATCCGGGAACTGAGTATCCCCATGGCGAACTTCAGCTGCGTCATTGGCGAAAACAACGCTGGCAAGTCTTCGATTCTGCAAGCACTCGACATCTTCTTCAACAATCCCGGGCTCCGAGACAGTGACTTCTACAGAAAAGAGGAGACGATTCGAGTAGAGGTGACCTTTGACGAGATCAAAGATGAGGACCTGGGCCGCCTCACCAATGAGCATCGGTCTCGCATTGCTGAACACGTATCCGAGGGTCGACTTTCACTTTCTCGCCTCTATTCACAACCGGGTAAGGGCGTATTACGCATGGTTGCACCCATGCCGATCGATAAGAGGTACTGGCCTGATGCAATCGCGGAGGTAACAGCAAAGAAGTCAGGCCAAGAGCTTCGCGCAAATGCAGTTTTCCATATTCCAGACCTAGCCGATGTCCTCCCTTCCCGCCCAACACAAAAGCAGGTTAGAGAAGAGGTTGAGAAGCTGATCGCAGCACTCCCCGCCGATCAGAAGAAGCCTGATGATGTCCCTCTCGTAACAGGCATGGATAAATCCATCCACGCACTACTTCCCGAAGTGATCTACATTCCAGCCGTTAAGGATCTCTCTGACGATTTGAAGACCGCCGAGACGGCTTCTTTCGGCAAGTTGATCGGAATTCTGTTCAATACGATTAAGCCCAAATTGGCTAACATTGATGCACTATTCAGCACACTAGAGAACCTCCTCAACGTCACTGAGGTCGATGGTGTAGAAGTTGACGATCGCTTGAAGGACGTAATTTCGGTCGAACGCGCGGTCGAAAAAAATCTTCAGGAGGCGTTCCCTGAAACATCTATCAGGATTGAAATTCCGCCTCCCGATCTCAAGAGCGTTCTGAACAACGCCCAAATCGCAATTGACGATGGCGTCCGAAGCGGGTTTAAGAGTAAGGGAGATGGCCTCCGCAGGTCTATCACCTTCGCAATTCTCCGAGCATACGCCGACATGAGAAGCCAAGAGCGGATGTCCGATCCGTCGTTGACTCCGCGCCCCTACCTTCTCCTGTTCGAAGAGCCTGAGCTGTTCCTCCATCCACGTGCCCAAATCCAGCTCTTCGAGGCGCTGAAGGTGTTCGCCGCAGACAACCACGTCATGGTGAGCACGCATTCTTCAGCGTTCTTTAGCCCGCAGGCCACAGGAACCTTCGTAAAACTAATCAAAGATCGCTCGGCTACGCCACCTTGCGCAAAAGCATTCCCTGTCGATCTGTCAGACCTGCGCCTGAAAGATCAGTTCCAGATGGTAAGGCAGGAAAATAATGATGCTGCCTTCTTCTGCGAATCGATCCTACTGGTTGAGGGTGACAGCGACCACATCGTGATTCCCCATATCGCCCGCACGCTAAATCCCTCTTGGAACTTCGCCAAAAAGAGTGTGGCAATTGCTCGGGTGGGTGGAAAACATAACATCCAGCGGTACCGCTCTTTCTTTGAACGTTTTGGCGTTTCTGTTTCCGCTCTGGTAGACCTTGATGCCCTCGCAGAAGGGTTCGATAAACTGGGTGCATCAGCCCCCACCACTAAAATGCGTAATGAACTGATGCAAGACGTGGGCAATATGCTGACCGGCACTCACACCAGCGACATCGATCTTTCTGGAAATCAACTCCGAAAAATCAAAGAGTCGCCCACCATCAAAGAAATTTGGGCCGAAGCGAAAAAACAGGGGGAACTTTTCAACTCTCGCGAGTGCACATGGGAAGATCTGAAGGATACGGTGGATAAATTCTTCCACCAAGTGGTTACCCGTGACGCACGTTTGGAAGTACTGAAAGAACTCCGCGACGGCCCCATGGCCGATAAGCAGAAGTTGGTCATCGAAGCTCTCCGAAAAGAGGGGATCTACGTTCTTTCAAAGGGAGCAATTGAGGCCTACTACCCTCGCCCTGCAGCGGGCGATAAGCTCCGCGCTGCACAAGAATACTGCGATGAGCTCACCGACCCCCATCAGATTCGGCAGCTCGTAAACACCGATGGGGAAAGCGGAGACTGCGAGTTTGATCTAATTTTCGCCAACTTCTTCGGTGAAAGGGTTCTGACGCACCAACGGCCTTCCCCTGATTTGACTAGTTCACCAACCTCCGAAATCAGAACCCCGACCAATGTGGACAGTTGAGGCGCACAACGCTTGCCGTAGTGACCGCTGAGGTACGGTCGCAATCAACTGAGGTGAGAAAGCATTGAGCCTTTTCCAATCTCACGCTGAGGCGTGATGAAGGACGAGGACGGCCTGGACGATCACGGTGATGCGGTTGGTGCTGCAGCGGAGCTTCCGTAGGAGGCGCCAGCCCTTCAGGGTGGCCATGGCCTGCTCGCCGAGGCAGCGGATCTTGGCGTGCGTGCTGTTGTGCCGGCGCGGCCACCGCTTAAGGCGACGGCCGCGGAAAGGTACTCGGATAGAGCCGCCGGCGCCTTGATACGCCTTGTCGGCCCAGCACTTGAGGCCAGCCTCGGCGAGTGCTTCGAGGATGCCGTGGGTGCGGGCGGCGGTCAGGTCGTGAGTGGAGCCGGGTAGCGCGGGCGAGGCCCACAGCAGCCGTCCGAAGAGGTCGGTGAGGACCTGGACGTTCATGCCATGACGTTTGTGTTTTCCGGAGTAGTACAGGGTGTCGGCGGCCTCTTCAGCTTGTCCAGCCAGCCCTTGGCGGCAACGTCGTCGCCAGCGTAGACGGCGGTGATCTCGGCCTTGCTGAGGCCTTCTTCTCTCAGGGGCTGCTGGCCCTCGGCGGAGTCGAGGTAGCTGACGAACGCCTCATGGGAGGAGAACTCGAACTCTGGTTCGACGTCCGGAACGATGGCGGCGGCAGCGGCCATCTCGCGCGCGGGACTGGCGGGAAGCACTGGCGGAGGCGCCGCCCGCGCTGGTCACCGCCGGGAGATGAGGCCGGGCACGCTCGCCCCCTCACTCCTCCATGACGGCACGGAACTTGATGGCGAACTCCTGCCACCCCGGCGGCAGGTGCTCGGCCTCTTCGACGATCCGCTCCGTGGTCTTCAGCAAGTTAGTGAAGCACGCGTGCTTCTGCCGCTGATAGTCTGAGCTGTCCGGGTCGGCCGCGCTGGCGGCAGCGTCCTCCAGCACCGTGGTCTCCCATATGTCGACATCTGCGACGACCGCCTTGGGGATGACAACCTCGGAGGTCCCGACCGTGAGCGTGAGCGAGAACCCGTACACCCAGGCGGGCGAATACGATGCGGTCTTGGGCCCCAAGGCGAAGGCGAGGCTCTCGGTACGCCCCGGCCCGACCTTGAAGCGCGTCGCCTGGACGATCCGGTGGCCGTTCTCCTTGACATCGACGGGGACCTCCACGGGAAACCGCACGTAGTCGATGGCGCCGCCACCGTTGCCGGAGCAGCGGAGCATATGCGTGACGGCGAAGAAGTCGAACCGGGCCGAAGTCACGGTCGTCGCCTTCTCACCCGAATTTCCCAGTTGGATGTCGATGACGGAAGCGTCGAAGACCTTGTTCACCTTCTCGGCGTCGGGAGTGATCCTCGTCTGACCGTGCAGCTGGTCGATACGGCCGACCGCGACGCTGTCCACCGTGACCTCGGAGGTGGCACTGGGCTTGGGCTTGAGGTCGGGGAACAGGTCGAAAACCAGCCCGGTCGCCGTGACTGCCAGGCCGAGCACGAGAGACGCCCCCACGATCAGCACACCGACCCGGTGCGCCTCGAACGATGCCTGGGTCCGCTCCCAGAACGAACCCGCGCCGGCGGCGGACTGCCGTGAGCGGGCCGAGCGGTTGCGCGCTGCGGAGTTCCGCGTCGGGCCTCCGGCGGCCCCCCGTTGTCTTCCCACCATGTGATTCCCCTGTTCCCGGGCTAACCGCCGCAGCCGGCCACGTTCAGCTCGGTGGGTTCCTGCGCCATCAGAGCCTTGTGCCGCACAGTGAAGAGCTGCACGTACTTCAGGGTCGGACATGCCTTGGCGTCCTCGTAACGCCACTTGGACGCGACGACGGTGATCACGGAACCCTTCGCAGTGATCCTCCGCACCTTGGCTCCGGTCCTGATCGCTTCCTCGTAGCCGGTGGCCGTCTCGGGCATGCGCACCAGCGTGCTGATCACGCGCGGCACATCGGCTGCCGATCCCCCGTCGTACGCGACGACATGGCTGAACGAGCTGGAATCGCCCGTCACGCACTCGAAGGAGGCGATCACCTCCGGTGTCCCGTCGCCCGTGATGTCCGTCCGTAGCGGAGCCAGCGGACTCTCGACCCCGAGCCCCGGAACCGAGCAATCGATTAGACTGGCCGCTGCCTCGTTGAGCTCCTCAGCGCTCAGCTCGGCCACCACACGAGTGCGCTGCTGCGGCGCTTGGTCGCACCCGGCGCCCACTGCGGTGGAGACCACGACGAGCGCCACAGTTGTCGCTGCCCGTAAGTGTGTACGAATGACAGGCCCCCGCCCTTGCTGCCGCCCCGGACTCCAGACGCCCACGAGGTCACGCACCCCTGGGGCATCACGCTTCTTGTCTACCCGAAGTCCGCCAGCACGTAAGCCGATTTCGCCGAAGTCTCCCGGATGGGAAGAAGGGCCGCAATAGGTGCCGTTCGGGATCGTCACGTCCGGGAGATGACGCCCGCCCAGTCGGCGGGACTGACGTCCGAGGGTGGCCATCCACAGCGGCGCGGAGTTGGGTGAGGGCGTCCGCGACAAGACGGGACATTGCCTCCGGTATCGGCGCGATAGCGGTCACCTTGACCTGGGTCACGCCGTGCACAACCTCCGTGAGGGTCAGTGGACCTTTGTGTAGTCCGTTGCACCGGCTGTGCGCTGAACGGGCGGTAGCCAAGTCGTCGTTGGAGAAGTGTGCTTGATCAGATGCCAGATCGGTTGCTTCTACACCGTTGACATGCCTGAGCAGTGAACTGAATGGTCGACGGCAAGGACCAGTGTGCTACTCAAGGCCATCTCGTCAAGTTGACACGAAGAGAGTCAAACTGGCGCCAGCACTCGGTCGGTCTGAGATCCTGGAGTCCGATCGAGAGGGGCCGAAGGCATGGAGTGGAAGACCCACGGTGAGCGGCAGATCTACACGAACAAGTGGGTGAACCTGTGTCTGGTCGACGTCCAACAGCCTGATGGGCGCAGGTGGGAGTACCACGTCGTTCGCCTCCGTCACCTGGCCGTGGCCGCCGTCGTCAACGACCGGCAAGAGGTACTGATGATGTGGCGACACCGCTTCATCACCGACTCGTGGGCCTGGGAGTTGCCCATGGGCCTGGTTGAAGAGGGCGAGTCGCCCGAAGAGGCGGCGGCTCGTGAAGTCCTGGAAGAGACAGGCTGGCGGCCTGGCCCCATCAAGCCCCTGATCTACGCCGAGCCGGCCAACGGCATCACCGACTCTCAGCACCACGTCTTCCGCGCGGATGGCGCGACCCACGTGGGACCACCCACCGAGAAGAACGAGTCAGACCGCATCGAGTGGATCCCGCTCAGCGAAGTGCGCGCGATGATCGACCGCCGCGAGATCGTCAGCAGCGGAACCCTCGTTGGTCTCCTCTACGTACTCATGGATGAAGCGATCCGCTGACCGGCGGGAGGACTGCCCGTAGCCGTGCCTCGAAGGCCAGGGCTACGGGCTCCTGCCTGTGTGGAGCCAACTGGTCGTAGAACTCCCTGAGATGGCCTGACACCCGCTCGGACGCCACCGCCGACGCGGACTCCAGAGCCTGCGTGGCGGTGCTGCACGCCTGGTCGACCTTCCCTTGGTCCAGCTGCGTACGGGCCAGCCAGAAGGCGTGGAACGCCCGGCCCCGCTGATTGGTGCGGGCCTCTCGTCGCAACGCGTCCGCGATCAAAGGTTCAGCCGTCGCCGCCTCGCCCAGACGGCCGTGGGCGATACCCGTGTCCACTATGAGCTTCAGCTCGTCGAAGTAGGTAACCCATGACGGGTCCGGGTCACTCGCCTGAATCTGCTCGAACTGGCGGTGCGCTTCCCCGATGGCCTGGTGCGTCGCCGTATGGCTGCCGAGCGTGGCATGGGCGAATGCCTCCCGCATGGAGAGCATCGACAGGACTCGCGGCGTCGTACCGAAGGCCGATCGGGCCTGGTCCTGGGCGGCGGTCACGAGCGCCAGGGAGTCCGCGGGCTTGTCCTGGTAGGTCGCCTGCAAGCTCATGCAGGCCAGGACGTTGGCCATGAACTGGCGGTCGTCGATCTCCTTGGCCAATTGCAAAGCCTCGGTGAAGTAGGCGCGGGCCTGGTTGTACTGGCGGGCGTCGAAGTAGGTCCAGCCGGTGAGGCGGGCCAGTTCGGCCGCGATCCCGTACAGGCCGTGCTGGATGGACGGCGGGCGGCTCTCCTTCAGCAGTCCGACCACATAGCGGAGCTGGCCGACGACAGCCGGCCGCAACGCCTCGCCGCCGTGCTGGTCGTCCCGTCGCCAGTAGTCCTCGATGGAGGAGCGGAACGCTTCGAGGGTTGCCGCGCTGAGATTGGTCCGGGTGGCCAACGCCAAGATGCTGTCGACGTCCGGGCCCGGCAGGGACGCGAGTGAGCGATCCTCGGGCTCTGCCGCTTGAGGCGCCTCGCGCTCGGTCACCGTGAGAGCCTGCGGCGTCTCCCAGGGACGGCGGGCAAGCCCGAGCATGCCTCCTGGGATGCGCAAGCCGTCCGAGATGCGCTCGATCACGTCCATGTGGAGCAACTGGCGTCGCCCTGCGATCACTTCGCCGACCCGACTCGGAGTGAGGTCGCATCGCCTCGCGATCATCGACGGGTAGATGCCCGCTCGGGTCTTCACCAGCCGGAAGACTCTGGCGAAGTCCCGCACCCGGCACGCATGGATCATCTCGGGGTCGGTCAGCAGCCGGGCAGGTAATTCCTGAGGCCGGTCGGCGTCGGGCATCGGGCCAGCTCCCACACTGCGAGGGCTACGCAACGTCGTGGATTCTCTACTAGCCGCGATGTTACCCAAGTTGGGTAATCAGCCTGGCCTTTTGGCAGGGGCCCTCTGATCGCGATGCTCCTCTGCATGGCGAGCAATCAGCAGACCAGACCAGGCATCGGCGGGCTGGCGAAGGACCGCGCCACCGGACGTATCGGCGTCGTCATGGGTGAAGTCGGCGGCCGTGTGCAGATGCGGCCGGTCCGTGGCGGGCGGGAGTGGGACGTCATGCGGCACGACGTGGAATCCCTCAGCGCGCGGGAGGAGCTGAGCGTTCGGCTGGCTGCCAGAAACGGCAACAGTCGGGTCGGGCTGTGATGCGCGCCGTCGGCCGGTACGCCGGGGTCCTGTTCACCATCTGCATCAGCGGTTCGTGCGGATTGGTGATCGGTGTGGCCCTCGGCACCGGCCAGTAGACCGGCCGCCCCGGACGGGTGCCGTTACGGCTCCCCCGTCCCCGTTCGGGGCCGGCCTCCAAGCCCGCTCCCGATCGTCTTCGAGCCGTGCTCGGCGATCAGGGCGGCAGGTAAGTGCCCTGCACCACCTCACACCAGGAGATTGCAGATGACGGCAACAGCGAACGATCAGAAGACCGGCCGCGCGGTGGCGGGTGAGGAACTGTTCCAGAGCCTCACCCACTTCGTGATCACCCACAACGGCCAGTCGCCCGAGCGGGCCGAGCGGATCGCGGACCAGGCGCTCGCGCTCGTGGTAACGGCGGCCACCGAGACGGTCCCCATGGTCCCGTCGGATGACGTGGACCTCGGTCTCCACGCGCTCGTCCTGCACACGAAGGAGTACGCCCAGCTGTGCGAGCGGTACGCGGGCCGGTTCCTGCACCACAACCCGAAGCCGGGCGGCGGGGCGCGTGACCCTGAGCGGGTCGCTGCCTCGGCTTACGCCATGAAGGCGGCCGGGTTCATGGTCTTCGACGACCTGTGGACCGTGGACGGCACGAACCTCGCGCAGTGCGACTCGGACTGCGGCCGACCCTACGGTCAGGACTGACCCACCCGACATTGACGCGACCGGCCACGACTCGTGGCCGGTTGCGTGCGCCCGGAAGGAGAAGTGACGTTGTCCGGCCCAACCCCTGAACTGCCGATCGTGGTGCTCGACGCGCTCATGCCCACGGCACACCACCTGGTCATCAACCGCCGGGGCTCCACAGTCTGGGAGGTGGAGAGCCCACGGGGCCACTACGCCGTGAAGCTCGGCCACCCCATCGAGGCCACGGCCGACTGGGCCGCCCAGCCCTGGACCGCGCTCGCACCGGCGCGCGAGGGTGCCGTACTGCATCGTCTCGGCCTCGACGACATCGCCTACGGCGAGTGGGAGCGTGGAACCTGGAACTTCCAGCCGTGGCACAAAGGCCCGGACCTGTACCGGCTGTGGGAACCCTGCCGTCGACCGGACTCGCCCATCGCGCCCCACACCGATGTTGCCCTCGGATGCGTCGAAGCGCTGGCCGAACTGCACGCGAAGGGCTGGGCGCACGGTGATGTGCAACCCGCCCACTTCATCATCGGGCCCGAGCGGACGCACCTGATCGACCTCGCCCTCGCCCGTGGCGGAAGCGTGCCCGAGGGGTACGACTTCCCGTTCCGCGGCTGCCTGGTCCACTACGAAGCACCCGAGATCGCCCGCAGCGTGCTCGCCACCGGCGAAGCCGAGCCAACCCCGGAAGCCGACATCTACGCCCTCGGCGCGTCCCTGCTCATCTCCGCCACTGGCTGGCGAGCGGTCGAATACCCGAACAACGCTCCTCGACCCGTGCAGAGACACGCCGTGGCGAACGGTCGGCGCCGCCCCGTAAAAGCGCCCGGTGAACTGGGCGAACTGATCGACGCCATGCTCAGCCACGCTCCCGAAGACCGGCCGACGATCTACGAGGTGGGCAAAGCCCTGAGCTGACCCGAAGCCCGTGCGCCGCGCGTTGCTCGTGCGGTGGCGGCCGACAAGAACAGACCGGACCACCCCTCAGCCTGGACAGCATTCCGGGTGGTCCGGTCGTGGAAGCCCTGATCAGGACCCCGGTGCCGATGGTACCGGGGTGGTCGCCATGCCCGAATGCGGGTGCGGCCACAACCTCGGCTTCCTGTTGTCGAGTTGGAGAGGGTCACTGGTGAAGTCCCATCGAGGAACGCAGTTCTGGCCTCAGCCACCGAAAGTCAGCCACAGCGGCGGGTGCGCCGCACGAGCACCCGTCACGTGTGCCTCCAGCAACCCCGTTCGGGCCTCAGCCACGCTGCCCGAATACGTCCCGGGCCGCGCCCCCTCCGGCCTGGGCGTTGTGTACGTCGGGACGGTGCTCAGGTCGGCTTCGGATCTCTCGGAGCGAAACGGGGGCCGATGGCACGGTGCGGTCGTCACCGGCGCGCTTCGGTCTGGTCCTGGCGCTCGGGCTGGTCGGGTTGCTTCCTGTTCTGGCTGCCCACCCTGGCGGTGTTGCGCGCTGAGTGGGCGGGGGCCGCCGCAGCGGTGGCGGAGACATGGAGCGGCGGCGGCCCCCGGCCGCCAGCGCGCGCGGCACGCCGTAGGCGGGCCGCCTTGATCCAGTAAAGAAACTCTGAACAGCTCCGCAGGGCAGGGGAGCGGCTGAGCAGCGTGCGAGGAACACATGGGCACTGTGGACCACAGCCCTGGCCTGCGAGGGAGGCCGTCGGACAGCCGATCAACCATGCCTCGGCGCTTCAAGCAAGCGCGATACGCAACGACGGCACAGCGGCAAGCGGGAGCAATGACGAAGCACATACCGGACAACGAAATGGGGTCGACCAGCATTCACGTCGGGGACACGGAACAGGTGGCCGCGCTGGTCAAAGAGATGCGCGCCATGGTCGGCCGCCTCAGGAGGGAGACGATGGAGTTGCGAGAGGAAGTGGCCCAGCTCAGGACTACGGCTTCGATTGCCGAGCTGCCTTCAACTCCTCGACCTCACGGCGCAGTTCCTGATGATCAGCGCTGAGTGCGCGGATTTCGTCGCGTAGTGCTGTGAGCGTTTCAGCGAGGGTGGCCCCGGCGGCATCGGCGTCGTCGGGTCCTCCCTCCCCTGGCTCTGCCTGGCCTGGCCTCTCGCCCTTCTTCGACAAGTACCAGGCTGGCGCGGCGTAGTTCGCAGAGAACTCGCCCCCACCGTCATGGTCTGCGACGAAGCTCCCCCGGCCATGGATCGTGTAGATCAAGCCCTCGTCGCGCAGCACGTTGAGCGCGGACCTCATGGTCATGTTGGCCACGCCGAAGCGCTCCTGCAGCTCGCGAATGGCAGGCATCTGCTCGCCCGGCTTGATCCGCCCCTGCAAGATGTCGCGCCGAAGCTCGTCGGCAGCGTGCTGATACGGCGGCCGGCGGTCCTGCTTGCTCTCTGGCGCGGGGCTCATGGCCCAAGAGTAGCGATTTCTAGCACCCCTAGCACACCCCACTGACATAGGTGACCCACGTCAGGTGATACCTAGCTCACCCGATTCACTTGACACTGCTAGGTCAGCTATGTTCAATGGTGATCACGCCCACCACCCCGGTGAAGCGCAATCGAAAGGACTCAACTCCCATGGCACGCATCCGTGTTGGTCTGCTTCCCACCTCCTCGTTCATGGTCGGCACCCTGCCGGTGCCCAAGTACGCGGACCAGGAGAAGACGCAGTTCGCCACCGACCGTGAGACCGGCGCGAAGCTCTACACGATCACCCTCTTCTTCATGGAGGAGGACCGCGCCGAAGCTCTGAAGATCACCGTTCCGGAGACCGGTCTGCCCAACGGTCTCCGCCCGGGTGTCCCGGTCATGCCGGTGGAGCTGTTCGCCACTCCCTGGGCGCGCATCTTCAACGGCTCGCTCTCGGACGGCATCGCCTACCGCGCGGGTCGGCTGGACCTGGTGGCCCCGGCCGCCGAGGCGGCGTGAACGACACCGATCTCCGGTCCGGCGCTGAGTGCGGCTACCCGCTGCCTCACGCCGGGCCGGATGCCCGGTTCACCGAATCGCTCGTGCACTCGGTGGCGGCCGTACTCGTCGGCTACGGCTATCCCCGCATCGACGCCCCGGCAGTTCGGGCGGCCCTCGAATCAGCCCTCATGGCCTTCCTCTACAACCCGTTGGAGAACCGCACATGAAAGATCCGAACGCCCCGACGGAAGGCGTCCTCGGTCACGTCCCGCTCGTCGTCGCCCTGGCGCTCGCCGTGCTCGTCGGATGGTCGATCTGGTGGGTGGTCAGCTACGCATGCGCCGATGCCATGACCCGACGGTCCATACGCCAGGCCATACGCGTGCGATGGGGCTGGAAGCGGCTCGCGCCGATGCTCAGGCTGTCGGCCACGGACAAGACCCCGACCGCGTTGGCGTCGATGGCGAGCGCCAACGGCAAGCCCACCAAACCCCGCGTCCTCATCCCCACCCTGAAGGTGAAGCACGACGCGTACGGAGTGATCGCGCGGGCACAGTGCCTGCCCGGCGTCGGGCTCCAGCAATTCCAGAAGGCGGGCCCGCACCTGGCGGACGCCTGGCGGTGCACACGGGTCGCGGTCACCCAGGACGAGCCTGGGCAGGTCCTCATCCGGGGTGTGCGACTGGACCCACTGAAGTTCCCCACCGAGCACCACCCCACGGGTGAGCCACCGGAGGAGACAGCCCGGTGGGATCTGGGCCTCGACGAGTACGCGCAACCGGTGTCCGTGAACCTCACGCAGGTGCCCGGCGTGACCGTGGCCGGCCTTCCCGGCTTCGGCAAGACCAGCCTGATCAACCGGCTTCTCTCCGACTGGGCACCCTCGCCCGCAGTGCAGTTCGCCTGCGCGGACGGCAAGGTGTCGGCTGCCTACGAAGGCGACTACGCCGACTGGGTCCAGCGCATGTTCGCCTTCGTCGGCGACGACTTGGAAGAGGCCAACAAGCTGTTCCGGCACCTGGTGGAACTGCGCCGCGCCCGGTCGGCCTCGGTGCGTCAGTTACTTGGGGTGAAGTCGATGTGGGACGTCGGCCCCTCCGAGAGCTGGCCCCTGGTCGTGCTGATCGTCGACGAAGCCCACACCTACTTCCGCGACCACAAGGGCAGCGACCAGCAGACGAAGAAGCTGGCCGCGCTCGCCGCCGAGAACGCCCGGTTCGTGGAAGACCTGGTGAAGAAAGGCAGGTCCGTGGGGCTGCTCGTCATCCTCACCACACAGAAGTCCACCGGCGACGCGATCCCCACCTTCATCCGCGACGTCTGCCCCGTCGGCCTGAGCTTCGCCCAGAAGACAGCCGAAGCCGCCGTGGCCGCGCTCGGCGACGAGATCCGGGAATGGCCGGACGCCAACCCCATCAACCTCCAGGACCCCACGTACGTCGGCGTCGCGTCGATGAACCACCAGTCGCAACCCGGCTTCACCCGCATCCGCACCCCGTACGTACCCGACGCGGAAGCGGCTCGCATCGCCGAAGACACGGCGAACCTCACCGCCGACCCCTCCGCCCTGTTGGAAGCCTTCCTCGGCCCTCACATGGCGGACGTGGATCTCACGAAGCTCGACGCCTGAGCAGCGCGCCGCGCCCCACCGCCCTCGAACGTTCCCGACACCCCAGGAGAGGAGGTGAACACTCATGACAGAAGACCGGATCACTCAGCGCACCATCACCGCAGTCATGATCGTCATTGCCGCGCTGGCGTTCGTCTTCTCCTTCGGCAACGTCTGGTCCCTCGCCCTACGCCTCGGCGTCCCCGGCCCGATCGCACCGCTCATCGCCCCGATGGTGGACCTGTCCGTGGTCGGCCTCCTGGTCGCGCTTCGCTACCTCTCCCTGCGCGGCCTGCCCGCAGACCAGGTGACGGCTGCCACCCGCCTCATGCACTTCTCCGGACTGCTGACCCTCGCCCTCAACGTCGCCGAACCGATCGTCGCCGGACACTACGGCCGCGCCGCCGTCGACGCGGTGGCCCCGCTGCTCCTCCTCGGCTGGGGCTCCGTCGGCCCGCAGCTCCTGCGCGCCTTCCACACCGTTGCGCGCCCCGCCGTACCGGCTCCGCTGCCGGACGAGATCGAATCGGAGCCCGCGACTGGTTCCGACGCCCCCAGCCCTGCGGAGCCGCTCACCCTTCCGGCCCCGCCCCCGGCCCCGGTCGCTGCTCAGATCGCCCCGGCTCCCGCTCCCGCTTCACCCGTGGTCAAGGTCCCTGAGCCGCTGCTGACCGAAGCACGCTCTATCGCGACATCCCACCGCACCGAGCACGGCGAGCCGATCACGGCTGCCCAGCTCAAAACGCGACTCGGGATCGGCCTGCCCATGGCCACCGCGCTGCACGCCGCTCTGTAGGGCCACCCCTTCCGCCGGCCTCCCCGGCCCCCACCACCGCCCCCTGGGCCCGACTCGCCATGCCTGCGGGCAGCAGCCCGAGCGCACTGAATCACTGCTGCCCGCAGGTCTCACCCTCGCGCCAGAAAGGACACCCCGCCACCCATGCGCCGCCCCCTCGACCTGCGCCACGTCATCAGCCCCGGCCTGCGGGACCTGGTCGAACTGGCCAACACCGACGACTTCGACCGCGTCACCGAACAGGTCCGCGACCTGCGCGGCTGCACGAGCCCCGTCAACCTCCACGGCTGGACGATCACCACCGACCAGGCCACCAAGCAAGTCGTCCGCTCCTACCGCTCCGAGGACGAACCCTCCGGCCGCCTCCTCACCACCTGCGGCAACCGCCGTGCCTCCCGCTGCCCGGCCTGCTCCCGCCTCTACGCGGCCGACACCTACCACCTGATCAAGGCCGGACTGTCCGGCGGCAAGAACGTCGCCGAAGCCGTCCGCGACCACCCCCGCGCCTTCGTCACCCTCACCGCCCCGTCCTTCGGCCCCGTCCACAACCGCCCCATGACCGACGCGGGCAAGCCCCGCCCCTGCGCGTGCGGCGAAAGCCACTCCCTGGACGCGCCCGAACTCGGCACCCCACTCCGCCCGGCAAGCTACGACTACACCGGCGCCGTGCTGTGGAACGCCCACGCCGGGGCCCTGTGGGCACGCTTCACCACCTACCTGCGCCGCGCCCTCGCCGAGCACTTCGGCATGACGCAGAAGGCGCTCAACTCGGCCCTCCGCGTCTCCTTCGCCAAGGTCGCCGAGTACCAGCAACGCGGCCTGGTCCACTTCCACGCGGTCGTCCGCTTCGACGGTCCCGACGGCCACACCACCTCGCCCCCGACCTGGGCCACCTTCGTCGCCCTCCGCGTCGCCGTCGGCCTGGCGGTCGAGCGTGCCCGGCTCACGGTCGAGTCGGACGCGGTCGGCGAACGCGTCATCCGGTGGGGCGACCGGTTCAAGGTGGACCAGATCTCGGCCCTGGGGGACGGCGAACTCACGGACGCCAAGGTCGCCGGATACGTCGCCAAGTACGCCACCAAGAACGCCGAAGGCGCGGGCACCGTGGACCGCACCCTCGTATGCCGCCCCTGCGCCGGACGCGGCTACGTACGCGGCCCCGACGGCTTCCGCGACCTGTGCGACGACTGCGACGGCACCGGCCAAGCCGAACCCCTCACCAACCTCCCCGTACAGCAGCACGCCCGGCAGATGATCCGCACCGCATGGGCGCTCGGCCACCTCCCTGAGTTCGCCGATCTCAAGCTCTGGAAGTGGGCCCACATGCTCGGCTTCCGCGGCCACTTCTCCAGCAAATCGCGCGCCTACTCGACCACCCTCGGCGCTCTCCGCGACGTACGCCGTGCCTGGCGCACCGCCCAAGCCGAAGCCGCCCGCATCCGCGCCGGCCTCCCCGTCGACGACGAGAACACCACCCTCGTCACCGCCTCCTCGTGGACCTACCTCAGCAGCGGCTACCGCCCCGGCGAAGAACTCCTCGCCGCTCAGGTCCGCCACGACAGAACCCATTCCGAACGCCTCAAGGCCGAAGGAGCACCCTGGCTGTGACCACTCCGACCACCGCCGACAAGCGAACGCTGACGCTGGTCGAAGCACTCGCTGAGATCAGGGTCTCCCGCGCTGCGTTCTACCGGATGCGCGCGCGGGGCCAGGCACCGAAGCATCTGAAGCTCCCCAACGGTCAGATACGTATCCGCCGGGCGGACCTCGACGCCTGGTTCGACGGCTGCGAGGTGCAGGAAGCGTGCTGACCTACGACGTTCAGATCTGGGGCATCCGCAAGCGGCCCAACCGCGCGGCGGCTTATCAGCTTCGGTGGCGCGTCGGTCCACGCCCCTTCTCAAAGAGCTACAAGATCAAGGCCCAGGCCGACGGCCGTCGCGCGGAGCTGCTGACCGCCCTGCGAAATCGCGAGCAGTTCGACACGGAAACCGGCCTGCCCGCCTCAGAGGTCCAGGCGCTCAACTCCTCCACCTGGTACACCCACACCCGCGCGTACGCCGAGATGAAGTGGTCTGGCGCCTCGGCCAAGCACCGGGCGAGCATCGCTGACACGCTCGCCACCATCACGCCGAAGCTGGTCAAGGACCGCCGCGGGGCCCCGACTCCGAAGGTGCTTCGGATCGCACTCTATTCGTGGGTCTACCGGTTCGTCCTCGGCGACGACGGAACGCTGAGGCCGCGTCTCGACGTCGACGAGCCACCTGCCGAGATCGTGGCCGCGTTGGACTGGATAGACCGGAAGTCCGTGAACATCACCGTCCTCAACACGCCCTCGGCGGTGCGTACTGCGCTCGACGCGCTGAAGCTGAAGCAGGACGGCACGGTCGCTGCCGAGAACACGGTGAACCGGAAGCGGACGGTCTTCAGCAACTGTCTTCGGTATGCGGTGGAACGGGAGTTGCTGACGGCATTGCCCCTCGACAAGGTCGACTGGACCCCGCCCGAGACTGACGACGAGATCGACTTTCGATTCGTACCCGGCCCCAAGCGGGTGAAGGCGCTGTTCGACGCCGTAGGCGAGCAGGGGCCACGCGGTCGCCACCTGATGGCGTTCTTCGGCTGCCTCTACTACGCGGCCAACCGCCCCGGGGAGGCAGCCAATCTCCGAGAAGAAGACTTCACCTTGCCCGAAGAAGGCTGGGGAGAAGTGCTGCTGTCCACGAGCACGCCCCGCGTCGGCTCCGGGTGGACCGACACGGGCGAGTCGTTCGATACGCGCGGCCTGAAGAGGCGGGCCCGCAAGGCGACCCGGCCTGTGCCGATTCCCCCCGTCCTCGTGCGCTTGGTCCGCGAGCACATCAAGGAGTTCGGTACCGCTGAAGACGGCCGACTGTTCCGTGCAGCCCAAGGAGGCGGCCTGCTGTCCAAGGAGTACGGGGAGGTTTGGAAGGCGGCTCGACTCGCGGTGCTGACCGAATCCGAAGCGACTTCCCCCCTGGCTGACGTGCCGTACTCCCTGCGTCATGCGGGCGTCTCACTCTGGCTTGAGTCCGGAGTCTCCCCGGCTGAGGTTGCGCGGCGGGCTGGCCACAGCATCGCTGTCCTCTTCCGCTTCTACGCCAAGGCGATTCATCGTAATCAGCAGCGCTCGAACGAGCAGATCGAGCGAGCCTTGGATGCCGCAGATGAGGAGTCGGCAGACTCTGCCAACATCACCACGCCGTGAGCCATAAGACGTCGCCGTCACTGGGATCCCAGTGACGGCGGCTTCGTCTCATACGCGGAAGGGACTGCTGATCTTGTAGGCGAGAGCGGCTCACTGCGCCGCGACGGCGTCCGTGTCCTCGTGCTCCCGGCCGGCAAGGAGCTCCAGGCAGTTGCGGGCAGGGAGGCACACGACAGATGGCGCAGGTGGGGTAGCATTCCCAAAACGGCACGCGTCCTCGCAAAGTCGCCATCCGTTCGCCATGTTGAGCAAGGGGACAGGGCACGCCAGGGAAGAACCCTCGACCGAGGGCAGGCACCCAAGGGCGGAGGATCCTCATCCCTTTCGGAAGAAAGGCACGTCATTGGAGGGCCGCACTTCGGTGCGGATCTGAGATGTCACGCTCCTGCGCACCCACAGATTGCGCCGGACAAGTGACGTCCACCTATGACCGTTGTCGTTTTGCGGTCTGGCTCCCGGCGTTGCTCGACATGTCCGCATACCATGTCGTCACTTGGGACCAGCCGCCTTCCCGAAATGGGTAGGTTCGTGAGCCGAAACCAGGTTCTCTGGGCTCTCGTAGCTTCTTTCTTCCTCTCCCTCACCTCTGGGCTCGTCGCTGGCATCATCAGGGCGAACCTTGACGCCAGCACCCCCGAACAGTGCATAGGTTGGGGAGCCTCTACCTTCGGCGCCGTTGCGATGCTTTGCGTTGCAGTCATCATGATCTTCATTTCCTTGCCGAAGAAGCGCAGCGGTAGTCTCTAATTGAGCGTTTTCAGAGTGGCCACTGATCGGCTGACGGGCCGACGTTTCGCAACGCCCGAGGGTCCTGTGCCGTTGAGAGAGATGTTCGACGTCTGAACGCGGGTCCACGGTGGGAACGCCGATTCTCAACGCTCAGGGGTTTGGTGGTGTTCTCCCGGGCCGATGGGCCGCCTCCATCTGAGCGACACGGCCGGGTCGGTCCAGAAGTTCAGACACGTGTTAGGGCTTGCGCTCAACCTGCGCATTTCGCTGGCGGCCCCGGACATTCCCCGTGGTCCGGGGCCCCATGACGTGAGGGATTAGCCGGTCCCTCATTGCGGCTGACCTCCCGTGGACCGTGACACGCGGGATGTCCTGACACGGCTCTGAACTGCTGGTTCTCCCGCATTGTTGGTCCACGCCTGGTCCACACACACTGATCCACAACGCGACAGAGCCGGATCAAGGTGAGACACCCTCCATGCAGACGGGGCGCCCTTCATCAAGAGACACCCCATCTGAGCAGCACGTCTATGACCTGCGGAGTCGGCGCGATCCGAACCCACGGAGACACTTTCGCGTCCTCACGTTTTTCAAGACCGTTCCCTTAGGCCGCTCGGGCAACCCACCCCGCGCGATCACGTTGGTGGTCGCGCGGGGACAAGACTAGCCGGTCAGCGGAGGCGGGTGGGGGCCGGATCGGGGAGGCGGGTCAGCTGTCGCCCTGGCGTTCGCCGAGGGTGACGTCCGCCGTGCGGGTCTTGCCGTCGCGGGTGTAGGTCAGGGTGACCTTGTCACCGGGGAGGTGGGTCCAGATCTCGCCGATGAGGGTGGGGCCGCTGTCGATGACGTGGTCGTCGAGCTTGGTGATGACGTCGCCGGGCTTGAGGCCGGCCTTGGCGGCGGGGCCGCCCGCGGTGATGGAGTCCGCGCCGCCCTCACCGGAATCCGTGATCTTCGCTCCGCCCGTGCCCTCCTCCAGGGAGACCGAGGCGCCGATCACCGGGTACACCGGCTTGCCTGTCCTGATCAGCTGCTGGGCCACGTTCTTGGCCTGGTTGATCGGGATGGCGAAGCCGAGGCCGATGGAGCCCGCCTGGCCGGAGCCGAAGCTGCCGTTGCTGGCGGACTGGATGGCCGAGTTGATGCCGATGACATTGCCGCGGGCGTCGAGGAGGGGGCCGCCGGAGTTGCCGGGGTTGATGGACGCGTCGGTCTGCAGGGCGCTCATGTAGGAGGCCTTGCTGCCGGAGGAGCCGTCGCTGGAGGCCACCGGGCGGTTCTTGGCGCTGATGATGCCCGTCGTGACCGTGTTGGAGAGGCCGAAGGGCGCGCCGATCGCGATCGTCGAGTCGCCCACCGCGACCTTGTCGGAGTCGCCGAGCGTCAGCGGCTGGAGGTTCGACGGGGCGTTCTTCAGCTTGATGACCGCCACGTCGTAGCCCTGCGCGTGGCCGACGACCTCGGCGTCGTACTTCTTGCCGTCCGGGAAGCTGGCCGTCACCTTGCCGCCGTCGACGGCCTCCGCCACCACGTGGTTGTTGGTGACGATGTGGCCTTCCCTGTCGAACACGAAGCCCGTGCCCGTGCCGCCGTCGCCGTCGCTGTTCGACGCCTCGATGGTGACCGTGCTCGGCAGCGCGGAGGAGGCCACGGCGGCGACCGTACCGGCCGAGCGCTTGACGTCTCCGCCGTTCTGGGAGGCCGAGACGGTCGTGGAACCGGTGGAGTTGTCGTTGCGGTCGGCCAGTGTGTAGCCGATGCCGCCGCCGACCCCACCCGCGACCAACGCGGCCACGAGGATCGCGGCGATCAGACCGCCCCGCTTGTTGCCCGCCGGCTTCGGGGCCGGCTGCTGCGTCTGCTGCCACGAGGAGCCCCAGCCGCCGCCACCGGGGCCACCGGAACCGCCGGGGCCACCGGCTCCTCCGGCCGCACCCGCGTCGCCGTACGCGCCGACGCCGTACGCGTACGCGCCGGTGCCGTTGTCCGCGTAC
>NZ_LRTR01000085.1 GCF_001550375.1 Streptomyces europaeiscabiei
AGGCCCGCGCCCAGCAGGCCCGCACGACGCAGCAGGGAGCGGCGCGACCGCTGCTCGGGGGTCAGCGCCTCGTCGGGCACGGAGGCGTCGAAGGCGGCGGGGAGCGCGGCCGTCACGTCCCCGTGGTCGTGTCCGTGCTCGTGTCCGTGGTGGTGATGACCGTGCGCGTGCCCGTGCCCCATGAAACGCCTCCCGGATGCCGCTGCCTTCCGCGGCTGCTTCGCGACGCGAACCCGCCGCCTGTGGAGGATCGAGGCGGCACATGAACGTCGAACGATCAAGGGATGGCCAGGGGGTGCCATGGATACGGCGGATCACCTCGTCCCTCACTGTTTCCCCAACTGGCCTTGCACGTCACACTGGTTGGCATCGAACCTGAGCACCGCTCAACTTCCCCCCGCCCTCCGGAGAACCCCATGAGTCCCACGAGCCCCATGAGAAGACTGCTCGGCACCCTCGCCGCCGGCACGCTGGCCGTCACCGGTCTCGCCACCACCGGTGCGACGCCGGCCGCGGCCGCCACCAGCGGCACGTTCAACGTGCTGACGTACAACGTCGCCGGTCTCCCGGAGGGGCTCAGTTCCGGCAAACCGGCGACCAACACCCCGTTGATCTCGCCGCGCCTCGGGGCGTACGACATCGTGAACGTGCAGGAGGACTTCAACTACCACGCGGCGCTGTACGCGGGCGACAACCACCCGTACCGCACGGCGACCAGCGGCGGGGTGCCCTTCGGCGACGGCCTCAACACCCTCTCCGACTACGCGTTCGACGACTTCGAGCGGGTGAAGTGGAACAGCTGCACCGGCACCAACTGCCTCACACCGAAGGGCTTCTCGCTGGCCCGGGTGCGGCTCGACGAGGGCGTCTTCGTCGACCTCTACAACGTGCACACGAACGCCGACTCCGACGACGCGGCCCTCGCCGCCCGCCGCGCCAACGTCACGCAGCTCTCGGAGTTCATCAGGGCGAACTCGGCGGGCAACGCGGTGATCGTCATGGGTGACACCAACACCCGTTACACCCGCACGGGCGACAACATCCGCTCGCTCGTGTCGGAGAACGGGCTCACGGACCCGTGGGTGCAGCTGGTCAAGGGCGGTGTCGCCCCGGCTCTGGGCGCCGACGCGCTGGTCTGCCCGACGACCGCCCCGACCAACGACTGCGAGGTCGTCGACAAGGTCTTCTACCGGGACAGCAACGTGGTCGACCTGACCGCGAACCGCTACAACAACGACTGGGCGAAGTTCCTCGACTCGGCGGGCGGCAACCTCTCCGACCACTTCCCGCACACCGTCGACTTCTCCTGGAAGCTCAACTCCGGCCTCCGGGCCAGTGACTTCTTCGGCGGCCCGCACGGCACCGCGTACAACGACGCGGACAACCTCCCCTCGACGGTCTCGCCCCGCACCCTGACCCTGCGCGGCGCCTCCCGCCTCGACGCGGTCTCGCTCACCCACGACGGCGGTACGACCCTGACCCACGGCGGCACGGGCGGCACGGCGGCCTCCCTCACCCTGGCCTCCGGCGAGCACCTCACCTCGGTGAAGCTGACACAGGGCCAGAAGGACGGCCGCACCCGGATCTTCTCCGCCGCCTTCGGCACGGACAAGGGCCGTACCCTCGCCTCCGGCACGGCCACCTCCGACGCCAAGACCTTCACCGCTCCCTCCGGCTGGCAGATCGTCGGCTTCACCGGCCGCGGGGGCGACGAGATCGACAAGCTGGGCGTGCTGTACGCGCCGATCGGCTGAGCACCGCCCGCGGCGACCGTTGATCCCCGCGGCCCCACCCCGTCCGTCACGGGGTGGGGCCGCTCGGGCAGCCCCGGCACGGCACGGAACCGCCGACGAGATCCTCGTACGGCATGCGGGCGTCCAGCCCTTAACCTAGAGCTCCTAGGTTCTCGTCCCGTCCAGAGGTGGCCCATGCCCCGAGTCGGCCTCACCCCCGACCGCATCACCGCGGCCGCCGTCGATCTCGCCGACCAGGTCGGCTTCGAGAACGTCTCGCTCTCCGCCCTGGCCCGCCACTTCGGGGTCAAGGACGCGAGCCTGTACTCGCACGTCAGGAACCTCCAGGACCTGCGCGGCCGGATGGCCCTGCTCGCCGGCGGCGAGATGATCGACGTGATCGCGGCGGCCGTCGCCGGGCGGGCCGGCAAGGACGCGCTCGCCGCCTTCGCCGGGGCCTACCGGGAGTACGCCCTGCGGCACCCCGGCCGGTACGCGGCCACGCAGCTCCCCGTCGACCAGGCCCTCGTCACCGACTCCCCCGCCCTGCGCCGCACCGCCGAGATCACCTACGGCATGCTCCGCGCGTACGGCCTCGACGAACCCGATCTCACGGACGCCGTACGGCTGTTGCGCAGCACCTTCCACGGCTTCTGCGCCCTGGAGGCCCAGGGCGGCTTCGGTGCGCCCCGCGACGTACGGAGGTCGTGGGACAGGTCCGTCGAGGCGCTGCATCTGGCCCTCACGCACTGGCCCCGGGAACTCACCGAGGGGGCGTAGCCCCGTCGCGGACGGCCGACCGCAAGGGGCTGCCCTGGAGGCTCGACAACTTCCTTCCCGGCGGCAACCTTCTGCCGTACGGGTGCGACCACAGCACATGACACCTGCAACACCCACCTCCTCCGCCCCGCCCCGGCACCGCCGTCGCCACCTCGCGCGCAAGCCGGTCATCGGCTCGCTCGTGGCCGCGTCCGTGCTGGCGGGCGCCTGGTACGCGACCGCCGGGGCGGCGCCCGCCCCCGCGGCCGGTGATCTCACCGTCACGAACACGACCGTGAGCCTGCCGGCGAAGTTCCCCTACCTCTCGGCCGGCTACAACAACAGCCGGGAGTGGACGCGGACGGCGACGGCCGTGGCGCCGAACGGCACGCTGCGGGTCGCCTGGCCCGCGTCGGACGGTGTCCACGTCACGCCGCTGACGGCGGCCGGCAAGCGCTCCGGTGCCGACACGGTCGTCAAGGGGACGAAGGAGGTCGGTGGTCTCGTCGCGCACGACGACGGGTTCGCGCTGCTCACCCGGGTCTCCGACACCAACAAGTGGAAGGAGACGGCCGCCGCGCTCATCCGCTACCAGAACGGCAAGCAGACCTGGCGCACCAGGCTCACCGGCGCCTCCTCCGACGACACGGCCCCGCTGCTCGACGGCCAGCTCGCCTGGAACGGCAAGAAGTACGGCGCCTACTTCGTCGTGCACGGCGCGGGCGGCTTCGCCGACGGCCACTTCGGCGACAAGCTGTCGTACGTGGGCCCGAAGGGCAAGAAGCTCGGCGGCGGCTGGGGCTGGGGCTGCTCCCACAACGAGGGCATAGCCCTGCGCGCCGAGACGAGCGGGAACTTCACCTCCCTCTGCTTCGACGACTGGCGCTCGGGCCTGTTCGTGTCCACCGGTATCGCCGCCCCCGACAACGCGCCGGTCGTCCAGCGCGAGCAGTGCTGGGCCGGCTACTGCGGCGGCACCTTCGCCGGCCGCACCGGCGAGATCGTGAAGTCCTCCACGGGCCGCTACGCCACCGCGTTCGCCTCGCGCGGCGCCGCCTCGGCCAAGAAGAACCCGGACGACTCCAGCGGCCGGGGCTGGACGGTCGAGCCGAGGACCAGCACCCACCAGGTCGCCATCGCGTTCCTGAAGAACCGCGACACCCCCTCGGGCAAGCCGGTCCACCTCACCTCCGCCAAGGGCACCGAGCACGTGAACGTGCGTGTCGCCCCGTACGGCGAGAACCGGCTCCTCGTCTCCTACGAGACCCTGAAGAACGCCAAGTGCGCGAGCGGCACCTGCACCGGTACCTTCACCGGCACCCACTTCCGCCTCGTCGACTGGAACGGCAGGCTCCAGGGCGCCGACAAGGTCGTCAAGGCCCGTATCAGCGGTGACATCGCGGTCCTGAAGGACGGGACGCTGACCTGGGCGTACGCGCCGGTCACCCCGTCCTACACGACCACCCTCAACGGGGCGTCACCGACCACGAAGACGCTGAAGGTAGCCCGTCTGACGCCGTGAACACGAACCGGACCCGCTCACCGTGGGTCCAGTTCACGGACACCTCGTACGCCCCCCGCACCTCCACGGAGACCAGCTCCGGGAGGGGCAGGGGGACGGGGTCGGCGGTGAGGCGGGCGAGGGCGACGAAGAGGGTCGCCCCCTGTCCGGTCCGGCCCACGAGTCCGGGCCCGTCCGTGTCCGACGACAGGCCGTGCCCCGGGAGAAGCTCCGTGCGGACGCCCTCCGCCCCCGCCCATCCCGTGATCCGCACCGGAGTGCCGGGGGCGGCGTCCGTCACCAGGTGGGCCCGGACCTCGACCGCGCCCCGGGCCGCCACCAGGCTCGTGACCCGCGCACCTGTCTCACCGACCGAGTGCCGGGAGGCCGCCCAGCCCTCCCCCACGCCCAGCGGCTCGATGCCGACGCGGCCGGCGTCGCCGCCGACGATCACGCTGTTGTCGTACGCCTCGGCGGGCTCCGCGAGGGGCACGGGCTGTGTCACCGTCGAGTACGCGAGCCGTGTGTAGAACGGGTCGTAGCGGACGTCCTCGCTGCCGTGGTTGTGGAGGCGGACCAGGCCGTCCGAACGCGTGGACTGCAGCAGCCAGTTGGGCGGCCCCACGGGGCGCAGCCCGTCCGCCCGCTCCACCGGGCCCGGCTCCTCCGTCGCCGTCCACACCTCGTGGTCCGGCGGCAGGAGCAGACCGAGGAAGCCCTTGCTGGCCCAGTACGGGGAGGCGGGGCCCGAATAGCCCTGCAGCACAGCGGGGTCGGGGCCGTGCCAGCCCAGCGACAGCAGGCCGCGGTCGTCCACCGCGCCCCGGTCGAGGAAGTACTTGAGCGCGCCCGACGCCAGCCGCCTCGTCTCGCCCGGCGACAGCGGCGTACGGCCGGTGAGGGCGCCCAGCCACAGCGGGACGGTCGTCGCGAAGCGGTAGGTGAGGGAGCGGCCCTGGTGCAGGGGGGCACCGTCGCCGCCGAACAGGCGGGCGTAGTCGGCGAGATGGGCCGACAGCCGGTCGCCGTAGCGGGCGAGGAGGCGTTCGTCGTTCGCGAGCCAGGCGTGCAGGACCGGGTAGAGGTGCATGGCCCAGCCGTTGTAGTAGTCGAACTTGCGGCCGTCGCCGTCGGTGTACCAACCGTCGCCGAGGTACCACTGCTCGATACGGTCGAGCCGCTGGTCGATCACCCGGCGGGACAGCTCCGGTTCGTGGCCGATCTCTTCGAGGAAGCCGCCGACCGTCACCGGGAACAGCTCCCAGTTGCAGGGCCAGGGTTCGGCGGTGAGCGCGTCGGCGAGCCAGGCCGCCGTCCGCTGTCGGACACCGTCGTCGAGCCGGTCCCAGAGCACCTCCCGCGTGATGCGCAGCGCGAAGGCGATGGACGCGGCCTCCACGAGGGGCTGGCTGCGGTCCTCGATGCGGGGCCAGACGCCGGACACTCCGGCCGCGAGGCCGTCCGCGTACCGCGCGAGCGCCTTCTCGTCGCGGCGGAAGGCGGCGAGCAGCAGCGTACGGGCGTATCCCTCCAGTCCGTCGGAGAGCCGGCCCGTCCAGCTGGTGCGGTCGCCGGGGAAGTAGTACAGCGCTCCGTCGGCGGTCGCGTACGGCTCCACGGCGGCCAGCAGCGAGTCGGCTGCCGCCTCCCAGTGGGCGCGGGTGTAGCCGGTGTACGGGCTGAGGGTGCGGTCGTCCTGGGGCTGGGAGGGCATGCGGTGCGCTTTCTGACGGGGAGGGCCGGGGTGGCTGGGTGAGTTGGTCATCTGCGGGTGGGTGGGGGCTGGTCTTTCAAGGGGCGCGGGGAACTGCGCGACCAGCCCCCGCCCACCCGCACCCGCCGTACAATCCGCACCCCCGAGCCCTCCCGCGTACAGACCTGGGGCGCCCCGGTTCCGGTCGGAACGCCCCAGGGGTCTTATCCCACCCTGGTCTTCCCCTCGGGCACCAGACCCTGGGCGACGAGTTCGTCTCGGACGAGGTCGGCGTAGACGGTCGCGCCGTGCACCGAGGTGTGGGTGTTGTCGCGCTTCTCGTTGTAGAGGTAGAGCGCCTTGGAGCCCTCGGTGCCCAGGGACTCGACCAGCGCCTTCGTCTTCGCGGTGAGGTCGATCAGGGGCACGTCGTGGGCGGCGGCGACCGAGCGGGTGACCGCCGGGTGGTCGACGCCGAGGCCGTTGACCAGCAGGGCCGTGTTGTTGTTCAGGGTGCCGTCGGAGTTGAACCAGCGGCGGACGATGGGGGTCACCAGGACCGGCTTGCCGCGCTTCTCGCGGACGCCCGCGACCAGGGTTTCGAGGTTGGCCCGGTAGGTGGCCTCGTCGGTCTGCTTGTCGTTGTGGGCCAGCTGGATCAGGACCAGGTCGCCGCGTCGGATCCGCGGCTGGACGGTGGCCCACAGTCGCGGGTCGGCGAGGTAGGACACCGTGCTCTCGCCGGAGTCGGCGTGGTTGGCGACTGAGACGCCCTTCCTCAGGTACTGCGGGAGCTGCTGGCCCCAGCCGGAGTACGGGTCGCCGGGCTGGTCACAGACCGTGGAGTCGCCGACGAGGAAGATCTGGCGGGACCGCTCGGCGGGGGTCACGCGGATGTCGGCGAGGGCGGGCGCCGAGCCGCCGACGACGAGGTCCAGGCCGGCGGTGCCGTCGGCGCCGGTCGGCTCGCCCTCGGGGGTGCGGACGTCGACGGTGAAGGTGTGGCGGACGTGCTCGCCGGCGTCCGTCGCCGTCTCCGCCAGGAGGGTGCGGCGCGTCTCGCCGGTGATCACCGTGCTCGCCGCCTCCTCCCCGCCGAGGCGAACCCTCACGTCGTAGGTGCCGGCGGGGACGTCGAAGTGGCAGACGTTCGCGGCACAGTTCTCCAGGCCCAGCACGGGCCGGCCCGAGTCCGCCTCGGCCGGCACGGCGGTGAGCACGGTGCCCAGGGTCGTCGCCACCGTCAGCGCGGCGATGGTGAAACGTCTCATTGCGGCTCCTCCCGAGGAATGACAAGGCCCGGCGGCTGGACGGTACATCGTTTGACAAGCGCTTTCTAGATGCCAGCGCGTATTCACATGATTGCCAACTTCCGTGCCGCGAAAGCCCTTTCGCGAAAACGATTCAACTGTCACCCTTCCGAATCACCCGCCCTCCCCCCACACCACCCGAGGAGGACCCCCATGTCCGAATCCACCGACGGACCGTCCGCCACCGCTCCCGGCCTGGGCCGGCGCGGCTTCGTCGTAGGCACCGCCGCCACGGCCGCGGGCGCCGCTCTC
>NZ_LRTR01000849.1 GCF_001550375.1 Streptomyces europaeiscabiei
CGCTCGCGCTGAGCGTCGCCGCCGCCCGCGCGGCCGCCGCCCCCGTCGGCTCGGTCGGTGCCCTGGTACGCGAACTGCGGTGGGCCCGGGCACCGTTGGACCTGTTCGGGGTGCAGGACGCGGATGTCGACCTGCGGACCGTCTTCCACGGTTCGTACACGCTGCTGCCGTCGCCGGCCGCGCGTCTCTTCCGGCTCCTCGGCTGCCACTGCGGACCCGACATCGACGCCACGGCCTGCGCGGGCCTCATCGGTGCCACGGACCGGCCCATCGCCCTCCTCGACGCCCTCACCGCCGCCCACCTCGTCCGCCAGCACACCCCCGGCCGCTACACCCTGCACGACCTGCTCCGGCTCTACGCCGCGGAGCTCCTCGACGGCGGCCCTCCGCAGGAGCGCCGGGACGGCACCGAACGGCTGCTGCGGCACTACCTGGACACCGCACGCCTGGCCGACCACCATCTCGAACCCTGGCGCCCGATACCCGGAGAGCCACCGAAGCCCACCGCCGCGCAGCCGCCGATCGGCGACCACACCTCGGCGACCGCCTGGTTCGAAGCCGAACTGTCCTCGCTGCAGGCCGCCATCGCCCAGGCCGCCGCCACCCCGGGCCTGGAGCCGTACGCCTGGCAGCTCGCCGACGCCTGCGCCGTCCATCTGCGCCGCTCCGGCCGCCGCGTCCAGCGGGCCGCCGTACACGCACTGGCCCGCGACGCCGCGGACCGGGCCGGAGACCGCGCCTCCCACGCCACCGCCACCCGCCGGCTCGCCGACGCCCTCTCCCGCCTGAACCGCGGCAGTGAGACCCTCGACCTGCTGTACGAGACCCTGCGCACCTGCCGCGACCTGGGCGACGAGGAGGGCGTACGGGCGGTACGGCTCTCCCTGGTCCGGGTGTACAGCTCCTGCGGCCACCCCCGCAGGGCGCTGCCGCACGCCCGGCTCGCGCTCGCCATGGCGGAGCGCACCGGAGACCCGTTCGCGCTCGCCGACGGCCTCACCTCCGTGGCCCAGCAATGGGAACTGCTGGGAGAGCACGCCGTCGCCCTCGACCACTCACGCCGGGCCCTGGATCTCTACACCCGGCTCGGTCACCTCGACGGACAGGCGGGCATCCTGATCGGCATGGGCCGCGCCGAACAGGGGCTCGGCCGACCCACCGCCGCGATCGGCCACTACGAGGTCTCCCTGGAGCTCGACCGGGCCCTGGGCGACCGCTACCGCGAGGCCCACGCCCTGGAGCACCTCGGAAACGCCCACGCGGAAATAGGCGGGCGCGAGGACGCGCGCGCCCTGTGGGAGGAGGCTCTCGCACTCTTCGAGGATCTGCACCACCCCGACGCCGAGCCGGTCCGTGCCAAACTGCGCACGCCGGCGGCGGACTATCCTCCGGCGCCCGCCTCCAGCCAGCACAACCCGTAGCCGTAGCCCACCTTCATCGCCCCGAACTCGACGTCCACCAGCCCCTGTTCGTCCGGGCGCAGCGTCGGTGTGCCCGGGTTCCGCTGGTAGATCACGGCGGTGGGCACACCGACCAGCCGCCACACCGTGCGCGGCGGCCTCGCCCGGTCGAAGCGGACCCGCAGCCGGAAGTGCTCGCTTCGGGTCAGCGGCACATGCACGAAGTGCGGTGCCATCGGCTGGGCCGGCGGGATCCGCAGCCGCAGCTCGTACATGTGTCGCGTCCCGGCCTTGAGCGGCGCGGGCAGCACCAGGAACCGCTCGAAGTAGCTCTCGTACTGCGGCCCGCCCTCTTCCAGCCGTCCCCCCTGGACGACGGAGATCTGCAGCCCGTGCCCGAGCGTCGTGTCACCGCTGCGTCGGGGCACGCTGACCCCGACCGGTATCCGGACCAGACCGTCGCACGTCGCGACCACGATCCGGCGCTCCAGCGCCTCGGGGGTCGGAGTGTCCAGCCTGACCCGGGTGGAAACGGACTCGGTGTACCAGCCGTGCGGCTCGATGCGCGCGCAGTCCGCCGGGCACCGCTCGGCGTGCGTCCCGGTCGTGCGGTCCGCCGACCCGTCCCAGGGCGGCGGGGTGATCCCGGCCGGGCCGTCCGGGGAGTCGGGGTCCAGAGCCCGTCGCACCTGCGCCCAGTACTCGCCCCACCGCCGTACGTCGCCCCCGCAGGCGCCCACGATCGCCAGGGTGACCGGACGGGTGGGATGGTTCTCGCCCCGCATGGCGTCGCTGACGGTCGTCCTGCCGTACCCGGTGCGGCGGGCCAGCTGATCCAGTGTGAGTCCGGCCGATCCACGCAGGTCCCGGAGCCAGTACGCGAAGAGCCGGGTCGGCGACCCGTCCAGGACGATCTCCTTCTGCGGACGCCCCATCGTGCTCAACTCCCCTCTCGCGCAGTGGCGTTACGCGCTGATACCGCCGAGTCTCGCACACGGCCGGGTGAGCCGTCCGGTCTCGTGGGCCCGCCCACCGGCCGTCCCGGTTTATCGGGGATCGTCCGGTTCACCGGAGAACCGTTGAGAGCGGACCCCGGCTCCTGTTACACAGGTTGCGCCCAGTTCCGGTGCGCACGCACGGACCGGTTCCTGCTCTTGTGCCAGGAGAAGACCATGGCGTTGTTTCCCAGGAGGCCCCGCGCCCCAGAGCTGCCGGGCGACGTGGTGTCGCGGATGGAGCGGTTCGGCCGCTTCGAGTTCGACCCCGTCGGTACCGACATCGACGCCTCGGACGTATGGGGCGAACTCCAGGCGCCTTTCCTGCCGTTCGCGCAGTCCGACCCGGAAGGCTTCGCCCGCGCGCTGGCGGACGCCGTGCTGCCGGCCGGCGGCTTCGCCCTGTTCGGCGCCGCGCGCACGGTGTGGAACCTGGTCGGCTCCGGCTTCAGCAGCCCGGCCCACCACACCGTACGGATGGCCGCGCTGGAGTTCTTGCGGGCGAACGGGGTGCCGTGCAACCGGCTGTCCGCCGACGACTGGCGCTTCTGGCAGGAGAACCGCACCGAGCCCTGGCTCGCGGGCCGGCCCCTGCCGACGCCCGAGGAGGCGCGGACCGCGCCCCTCGCGCCGGGCGAGCTGCGCCGGATCGCGCAGCTCACGGAGGCGCCGGACTCCAACGTCGTCTACGTCGCCGCCGCGCACGAAGGCTGGTTCGTGGCCGTCGTCGACGCACCGGCCAGCGACACCGACCCCACCCGGGGCCGCTTCGAATGGATGTCGGCGGACACCCTGCACACCCTCTACACGCGGATCGGCGAGGCGTTCCAGACTCCCGTGCACTGGGTCGCCGACGAACTGCACCCGTACGCCCCCCTGCCACCGTCCCGTTTCTGACACAACCGGGCATTTCGCCCCGAGAACCCGACGAGCACCCGGCGCAGGGGACCGGGTGCTCGTCGCCGTAGGTGAACCTGTCCGTCCGTGTACTCAGCCGGCCACCGCGAACGCCTCAGCCGACACGTCCCGTTCGAGCACCGACCGATGGAACGAGTAGACGTCGATGTGGGAAACCTTCACCAGCAGACAGTACTGATCCAGCGACGCCACCGACCGCGCCACCTGCTCGTACTCGCGCCGCATGAAGTGGACCGCCGCCTGGTTCGCCACCGCACTCTGGCCGCACACCAGCACGACCGGTCGGCTCGACTCCGGCGGCGTGAACTTGGCGACCACCGCGTACTCCTGATGCCCGCGGTCGAAGTAGTAACGCTCCCCACCCACCACGATCGCCACCGAGTCAGCACGGTCGCTGAACGGAGTGATCGTCACCCCGGGCAGATATGCCGTCAGATGCCCGCCGGTCCGCGGATTGGACCCGCCGATCGGCCCGCCGACACAGAACTCCGTACGGTCGCCGTTGCTGCCGCGCAGATCGGCGGACTCCACGCTCACCCGGCAGTCCAGTTCGCTCAGCAGCACGGTCAGTTCGACGACAGCCCGCAGATCCTTCTGATGGGTCATGCCTGGCTGCCCGTGCTTGGCGCCGACGACGATCACACAGTGCTCGCCCGGGCGAGTGCCGAAGAAGGCGGCCCTGCGGTACTGCTCCCTGGTCCGCCGTCCCCGCTCCCACAACGACCCCAGGCCGAGACCGACGAGGCTGGTCAACAGACCGATCGCGACATTGGCGAGTATCGAGACCATCGGCCGGTCTTCAGGTCCGCTCGGAGGGCGCCGGCCTCGGGCCGCCGGGCGCGGAGTCCAGGTCGAGCGCGTGCACGAGGGCGACGACACGCTCCACGTACGGCTCGGGCAGCGGCACCCTCCCGTCGCCCTCCGGCGACGTCCCGTCCTGGTAGCCCTCGATCCGCGGCGTGGCCCGGCTGCCCGACAGCTCCTCCAGCTCGGCGGTCAGCGCGTCCACCGCCGCCGCGTCCACCGCGGCGACGGCCGCCGACAGCTCGTCGAGCAGCTCGGCGATCTCCTCCCACCCCTGGGGCGGCAGCAGCCACTCCTCCAGCATCAGCCGCAGCGCCAGACGCGCCGCGCCGGCCGTCTCCCGGTCGATCGCGGCCGCCCTGCCCGATGTGCTCACGCCGTTGTCCTCTCGCTCACTTGTCGTCACCCGTCAGCGCCCCGTGTGGACGTAAGGCGCCCATACGCGCGGCGACTCGGCGTGCCGCGCCCGCAGTTCGCGCACGATCCCGTGCACGGCCCGCGCGGTGTCGGTGACGTCGAGGCCGCCACCGTACGTCCGCAGGGCGCGGTAGAGATGTTCCGTCAGCCGCACCGACACCAGATCCGTCGCCTCCCACAGCGCCCCCACCACCTGCGGATACCCGGCCGTCTGGAACGCCGACGTCAGATGGACGGCCTCGTCGGGGAGGAGGTCGGTACGGGTGGTGTGGCAGGCCAGCAGGACGGCGAGCTGGGCGTGCGGCAGATGTCCGCGGGCCACGTCCAGCACCCCGAGCCGTCCGTCGGCGAGTTCCAGATGGCTCCTGGACGGGTCCTCGGCGTCGCTGAAGCCATGACACGCGAAGTGCACGGTGGCCGCCGACGACAGCTCGGCGAGCACCCGTCCGACCGTCGCTTCGTCGCCCTGCACAGTCCGCAGTCCGCCCAGGGTGCGGGCCATCGCCGCCACCTCCGCCACGGACGCACCGTCCCGGCCGCCGGCACCGGTGGGCCGACGCACCGCCAGGAAGGGCCCGGCGCCGCCGCC
>NZ_LRTR01000850.1 GCF_001550375.1 Streptomyces europaeiscabiei
GTCGGCTTCGGCACCGGACGCGAGGCCCGGCCCCGAGGGCGTCGCGGCGTCCTCGGCATCGGCCCGCAGCGGCTCCTCGGCGCGGACCGGCCGCAGGAGCGAGCCGGGACTTCCTTCGTCGTTTCTCACAGTGAGGCTCATGTGCTCGGGCCTCCCCCTTCTTCGTGGCTGTCCGTCAGCGGTCGCGGTGGGTGATCAGCCGGGCCAGAGCGAGCAGCCCGCGTGTCGCTTCCGGCTCGAGGCCGGCCCGGGAGAGCTCCTCTCGCGCCTGCTCCCAGTGCCGTACGGCCTCCTGCTCGGCCCATCGCCGGCCGCCCGCTTCCTCGACCAGCCGGGCAGCGCGGGTGACGTCGGCGTCGTCCAGCGGCCGGGGCAGGCCGTAGAGCTCGGCGAGGCGGTGCCCCGCCTTGCTGCCGCTGTCGAGAGCCGCGACCACCGGCAGGGACTTCTTGCGCCGCCGCAGATCCCCGCCGGTCACCTTGCCGGTCGCGCCGCTGTCTCCCCAGATCCCCAGCAGGTCGTCGACGAGCTGGAAGACCATGCCCACGTGGTGTCCGAACGACCGGAGCGCGCTCACCTGGTGGGGCGTGCCGTCCGCGGACAGCACGCCGAGCGCACAGGCAGCGGCCAGGAGCGACGCGGTCTTTCCCGCCGCCATCGTCAGGCAGTCCTCCAGGCCGACCTCCGAACGGCTCTCGAACGCCAGGTCGGAGCCCTGGCCGGCGACCAGTTCCAGCAGGGCCCGGCACAGTTCCTGCGTCGCGGTGGCACTGGCGGGGGGCGGTGGTGCGCAGGCCAGGGTGTTCAGCGCGAGGGCCAGGAGCGCGTCACCGGCCAGTACGGCCCGAGCCTCGCCGAAGACGCTCCAGGCCGTGGGGCGGCCGCGCCGGACGCGGTCACGGTCCATCAGGTCGTCGTGCAGCAACGAGAAGTTGTGCACGAGTTCCACCGCCGCGGCGCCGCTCAGTGCCTGGTCGGCCGGGCCACCCACCGCCTGGGCGCTGGCCAGGACCAGAGCGCCGCGCACGCCTTTGCCCCACCCGTCCTGCGTGGGGGTGCCGTTCTCGTCGCACCAGCCGAAGTGGTACCGGGCGATGGTTCGCACCGGTTCCGTCAACTGCTCCACGGCGTGCTGGAGTCGCGGGCCGGTGAGCTGCCGGTACCGCCGCAGCAGGGCCCACGCGTCCCGGGTGTCGGGGGCCAGGGCCAGGGCGGGGGTCACTGGTCCACTCCGATGAGAGCGCGTTCCACGTAGTCGGCGGGACGCGCCCAGGACCCGGCCGTCCCGGCCTGGTAGCGCTTCGTCCGCCTCGACCAGTCGAGGTTGCCGCGGATCCACGTCCGCATCCCTGCGAGGTAGGGCGCCAGCACCGCGCTCTGCCCGGGGCGGGCCGACAGCAGATGCCTCTCGGCGGCCAGGAAGCGCTCGGTCTCCGCGGACGTGGCCGCGCACACCTCGGCCAGCGCCTGCTCCCGGTCGAGCCCCCGGTGGTACTGCGCCAGATAGGCGATGTTGTGCACCTCGCCCAGCGAACGCTCCTTGTCCAGCGAGTAGACGTCGTTGGTCCAGCAGACCACGTTGCAGGCGGCGTCCAGGGCGCGGGTGAACTCCGCACTGTCGTAGAGCTCTTCGGGGACGTCGAGCCGCTCCACGATGTCGATCAGGTCCATGCAGACGTAGATGGCGCCCGTGTGACGCCTGTTCTCGATGTACGTCACCTCGTCCGGGACGATGCCCCGGATCCGGTTTCCGCCCTCCCACACGGTTGCCGTGACCAGGCAGTCACGCAGATGCCGGATGAAGCGGCGACGCCAGTGGGCCGGGGCGTCCACGGCGGTGCGCTGCCACAGCTCGGCCAGAGAGGCGACCGCAGGCGGCACGTCCGGGTCGCACAGCAGGCTCACCCCGAAGTCCGGCGACCCCAGCACGTCGTGCATACCGGCGACCATCTGCTGCATCCGGTCCGGGCTCCGGCCCGCACTGCCGTCGTCGAGCTGGTCGTCGACCAGGAACAGCCAGGCGAACCAGTCCGCCATCAGCTCCAGGTGCCGCAGGCTCGCCGTGGGATAGACGAGGGCGGCGAACCAGCCGAAGTCCGCCTGGTCGAAACGCTTCCTGGCGGACTCGCGGTGCACCAGGCCCGTGCGCTGTACCCAGTCGGCCAGATGCGCGCGCGCCCGGTCGGCGTGCGGGTTCACCCGGTAGGGGAACGGGCAGTGGATCTCGGGTATGTGCGCGAGGCCGGCATCACCCATGGTGTGCGTGCTCATTCAGCGCCGCTCCAGACGAAGGTGCACGCCGTTCTTCGGGTGCAGCGTGATCAGGGCGTCGGGAAGCACCTCGGGTGCTCCCTCGGGCGTCACCAGCCGGTACTTGCGGGCAACGGTCGCCAGGGCGAGGCAGATCTCGGTCAGCGCGAAATGCTTGCCGAGGCAGACGCGGGGCCCGCTGCCGAAGGGAACGTAGGCGTGCTTGGGCCGCTGGGCGATCCGCTCCGCGCTGAAGCGCTCCGGCTCGAAACGCTCGGGGTCCTCCCAGAAGTCCGGATGGCGGTGCAGGAGATAGCTGTTGACGAGGACCTGGGTGCCGGCCGGCACCCGGTAGCCGTCGATGACGTCCTCCTCGCGGGTGTGCCGCATCAGCTGGTAGGCCGGGGAGTAGATGCGCAGCACCTCGTCGACGATCATCCGCGTGTACGTCAGCCGGGGCAGATCCTCGAAACCGGGAACCGTGCGGGAGCCGAGCACCTCGTCCACTTCCGCGTGGAGTCTGCTTTCCACCTCCGGGTGCCGCGCCAGCAGGTAGAACGCCCAAGCCAGGGTATTGGTGGTGGTTTCGTAGGCTCCCACGCAGATGTTGAGCACTTCGTGGTGGAGCTGTTCGAGATCCATCCCCTTGCCGTCGCCCTCGTCCACGGCATGAAGGAACAAGGAGAGCAGATCGGGTTCCTGGCCGACCTCGACCTCGTCGGTCAGCCGCTTCTGAATGAACCGGGAGACGAATCCGTCCATCTTGTCGATGGCCCGGCGCAGCCGCACATGGCTGGGCGTGGGGAAACTCAGCGGCGGGAAAGGAAAGCTGAAGAATTTCCCGAGCACGGTGTTGGCGAGCTGGAAGGCCCGCTCGAAGGCCTGCGCGGCGTCGCCCACTTCGGCGCTGAAGAGCGACCGGCTGACGATGCGCAGGGCGAGCTGCCCGAACTCGTCGGTGACGTCCAGCGGGGCACCGGCCTCGCCACGGGCCTCCCAGCGCTCCAGCATGCTCGTCGTCTCGTCCGTCATGTTGCGGGCGAACTTGCTGACCGTGCGCGGGGTGAAGTACGGCGCCATCATCCGTCGCTGCCGCCGCCACAGCTCCATGTCGGGCGTGGCGATCAACCCGTCGCGCAGGACGGGGCGGGCTATGCGGAAGACGGCGGCGTTCTTGTCGTACTGCTCGGCCTTGTCGACCAGCACATGCCGAATGTAATCCGGGTGATTGAGCATGACCACACGCATGTTGAGCAGCCGGAAACGATAGATGTCTCCGTATTGCTCAAGTCCTGATCGGAGAAATCCGAGCTGGTCACGGCGGAACGTCCGAATTCCCCCCAGCCCGTCCCTGACCCGCAGGGCGGGAATTTCTTTCAGTGGGGCATCATGCCCTGTTCGCGCGGACGCGTTCAATGCTGTGGTCACCGCTGCATACCTCGTTCCGGATCGGAGGTGACACGCCTTGCGGGGAAATCCCCTCCGTGATCCGATCTCTCCGATATGCAGGTTGTCAACTCATGTGGACCGCTTCGACCGCCTTCCTCTAGCGAAGTTGGACCGGCGCTCCACCGGTTAGCGCGGCATTGACGCCACTTCGAAAGAGCTGTCATTCTTTTCGCGGATGAATTGAGTCCGCGATTCGCGATTCACAGCCGGCGCAGGAGGGCGGCCCGGTCGATCTTGCCCGTGCTGGTCAGGGGCAGCTCGTCGAGCGCGACGATGCGCGCGGGGATCATGTGCGACGGCACGAGGGCCCGCAGGGCGCTCACGAGCTCGGCCTTCGCCAGGGGCTCGGCCGTCGGCACGTAGAAGGCGGCCAGCGTGCGCCCCCTCCGCCCCGTGGGCGCCACGACCGACGCGGCGCGGACACCCGGGCACTGGAGGAGGGCACTTTGCACCTCGCCCAGTTCGATCCGGTGGCCGCGCACCTTGACCTGGTCGTCGAGGCGGCCCAGGAACTCCAGGTCGCCGTTCGGCAGCCAGCGGGCGCGGTCACCCGTGCGGTACATGCGCTCGCCGGGGCGCCGGGCTCCCGGGTCGGGCAGGAACCTGGCGGCGGTGAGAGCGGCGGCGCCGGCGTACCCCACGCCCACGCCTGTGCCGGCGACGTACAGGTCGCCCTCCTCGCCGAGGGGGCAGGGCCGCAGGTCACTGTCGAGCACGTAGCTGCGGGTGTTCTGCATCGGTTGCCCGTAGGGGAAGCTCGGCCGCGTGAGGTCGACCTCGCCCACCCGGTAGTGGTTCGACCAGACGGTGGTCTCCGTGGCGCCGCCCAGCGCCACCACCTCGGCGTGGGGGAACGCGCCCCGGATCTGGTCCGGGAGCGGCACCGGGATCCAGTCGCCGCTGAGGAGGACCCGACGGAGCGTGTCGCGGCCGGCGGGCTCGCGGGCCTGGACGAAGGGCATGACCATGGCCAGGGTGGCGGGCGCCGAGTCCCAGATGGTGATGCTCTCCTGTTCGAGCAGATCCACCAGGGTGTCCGGCTCGGCGAGGTCCGCCGCGGACGCCACCCGTACGGTCGCGCCGGCGGCCAGCACACCGAACATGTCGTAGACCGAGAGGTCGAAGCAGAACGACACGGTGAACAGGATCTCGTCGGCGGGCCCGACCTCATAGGTGCGGTTCATGCAGTCGATGAGGTTCACCACGGCCCGGTGTCCGACGACGACGCCTTTGGGCGCACCGGTCGAGCCGGACGTGAAGATGGTGTAGCAGGCGTCGTCGGCCGTCGGACCGGTGGCAAGGGGGTCGGCCGGCCGGAGGCCGATGTGATGGCCGGTCCACAGCGGCTCGCGGCCAGGCGCCGCCGCACGGTCGCGGGACGGCTCGACGCGGATGACGGCGTCGTACCGCTCGGCGAGTTCGCCGGTGGACTCCTCGGCCCGGCGGCGGTGGACGCTCGCGTGGGCCACCCCGGGCAGGAGTTCGGGAAGGCGCTCGACGTAGCGGGGCGGCACCCGCAGTCCGGAGGCGCAGAGCCCGGGGTCGATGAGGTCGGCGAGGACGATGACACCGTCGTCGGCGAGCAGCCCGACAAGCGAGTCGAGGACGCCGGTCAGGTGGTCGAGGTCCGGCAGGAACTGCACCGTACCGGCCAGCACGACGACGTCGAACGGGCCGTCGACCCGCTCGGCCGCCTCATGGGCGAAGCACACCACGCCCTCGACCTCGCCCCCGGCGCGGACCCCGGTCTCCTTGCTCCGGGCCACGGCCACCGGTGAGGGGTCCACGGCGACGTAGCGGGACGCCCACGGCGCCAGGGCCGCGACGACCGAGCCGGATCCGCACCCGATCTCCAGGACCGAGGGCCGTTCGGCGGACGTCGCGGACCGTACGAACCGCGCCACATGGTCCTGGGAGCCGGCGGCCTCGAGCGGGTCCGCGGAGCCGGACAGGTGGTCGGAGGGATCCGCGACCTGCTCGCGCCGGAACGTGGCCGACCAGGAGAACTCCTCGGGGATGTCGGGGCACAGCACGTGGCGAAGCGAAGGCACCTCCCACCGGAACTCCTGCACGGAGGGCAGGCAGGCGCGGTCGGTCAGCACGGCCGTCACGCCGAGCTGGTCGAGCAGCCCGACCGCCCGGGAGTCGGGCCACGCCGGGTCGAGCGGGACGTAGGCGGCGCCGGCCTTGAGCACCGCGAGCATTCCGACGAGGGCCGAGGCACCGCGCTCGGCGTAGACGCCCACGCTGGAGCCCCGGCCCAGCCCCAGCTCGCGCAGCAGCCGTGCCAGCCGGTTGGAGTGGCGGTCCAGTTCGCCGTGGGTGAGGACCTGCTTGTCGCAATCCACGATCGCCGGGTGGTCCGGGTAGCGCCGGGCGGCCTCGGCGATCAGCTCGGGAACCGTGGCGTCGTCGCGAAAGGGCCGCGTGGTCTCGTTCCATCCGCTCCAGGGCGCGCCCGTGACGGACATCGGCGAGGCGCTCACCGGGCCACTGCCTTGAAGGCCTCGTGGGCAGCGAGCGCGCCCGCCAGTTCATTCACCGTCGGGTGGGCGAAGAAGAGCCGGAGCTCCACGCGCACGCCGAACTCGGCCCCGAGCGCGGCCATGATCTCGGCGACCAGCAGGGAATTTCCGCCGGCGTCGAAGAAGTCCTCGTCGTCGCCGAAGTCGTCGTGCTCCAGTACGTCGACCCACTGAACCCGCACCCGGGCGCGCAGCAGTTCGAGGTCCGGGCCGTCGTGGCCGGTGTGGTCCGGGATTGCCACCCCGGCCGATCCGAAGTTGTCCACCGCTCACTCCTGCGTCTCTCGCGGGCTCTGCTTCCCCCGACTGGCTCTCGCTGCCTTTTCCGCGTGTCAGTCTCGCCGTGACGGCCGGCGATCGGCCGAGGATCTTTCAGAGGTCAGTCAGGGTTGGCACCCGTGGGCCGCGATGACTGGTCATCCTCACGTGCATGGGAACAAACACGAAGAGTCGCTGGTTCGTCGGTGTCCCTCACGACGGCCCCAAGGACTGCGCGCTGTACGCCATTCCGCATGCGGGCGCCGGCGTGACCACGGTGCGTCAGCTGTGCGTCGAGCTTTCCGACGCCTTCGACGCCTTCGCGGTACGCCTGCCGGGCCGGGAGTCCCGGCTCGGGGAACCGGTGGAGACCGTCATGCACGAGCTCGCCGACAAGATCGCCGACGAACTGCTCCACCACGCGCAGGGACGGCCGGTGGTGCTGTACGGGCACTGCGCGGGCACATCGATCGCCTACGAGGTGGCACGTCGCCTGGGCCCCGCCCAGACGCGGGCGCTCGTCGTCTCCTCGCACCCGGCACCCGGGAGCCTCCGCCGCGAGCCCACGTGGGCGCTGCCGCGGCCGGACTTCCTCCGGCAGGTCGTGACGGACGGGTACCTCCCTCCGGAGCTCCTCGGCAACGAGGACTTGCTCGACATCGTCGAGCCCGCCCTGCGCGCCGACTACGAGGTCATGGAGACCTACGAGCTGGATCTGTACGAGAGCGGTGCCGTCGAGCCCGTCCCGGTCCCGACGGTCGCCGTGTACGGCCGCGACGACCACACCCTCGACCCCGCCCTGATCGAGGCGTGGTCGGCGCTCACCACCGGGCCGTTCCGGGTCGTGTCGCTGCCGGGCAGCCACGACCTGCCGAGCAGCCGTCCGGCGGACCTGGCGGCGGCCATGCGCGAGGCGCTGGCGGCCGTAGCCTGAGCACGGACGCGCGGACGGCTCGAGAACCCCTTCCAGGGTGGGCTCACCCTGCCCGGACGACCGAAAGGCAAACAGGTACATGGCGCCCCTCCCGTACGCGCAGCAGCGCACGTGGTCCGTCAACCGGTTCGAGGAGGTCGAGGCCGCGCTCCTGAAACAGGGCGGCGTGGCGCAGGCGGCCGTGGTCCCCCGCGAGAACCCGCTCGGCGAGCGGCGCCTGGTGGCGTACGTGGTGCCCGAGGTGCCGGACGCGGACGTGACCAGGCACGTCGAGAAGTGGCGCGCGATCTACGACTCGATGTACGGCGACACCGCGCCGGCCGCCACGGGGATCGGCGACGACTTCACCGGATGGAACAGCTCCTACACGCGCGAGCCCATCCCCCTGCCGCAGATGCGCCGGTGGCGCGCGTCCGCGGTGGAGCGGGTGCGCGGCCCGGGGGCGCGCCGGGTGCTGGAGATCGGGGTCGGCTCCGGCCTCCTGCTCGGCCCGCTGGCCCCGGACGCCGAGGCCTACTGGGGTACCGACTTCTCGGAGCCGGTCATCGAACGCCTCGCCGCCCAGGTCGCCACGGATCCGCGGCTGAAGGACAAGGTGACGCTGCGATGCCTGCCCGCCGACGTCGACGACGGCCTGCCGGCGGAGTTCTTCGACACGGTCCTGCTCAACTCGGTCGTGCAGTACTTCCCCGACGCCGCCTACCTCTCGAACGTCCTGGAGGTCGCACTCCGGCGGCTCGCCCCGGGCGGCCGGATCGTCCTCGGCGACATCCGCAACCACGGCACCCTGCGGGAGTTCCTGACGGCCGTCCACCACGCTCAGCGCCCCGGCGACGAGCCGTCCGCCGTCCGGGCGGCGGTCGCACGCGCCATGCTCGGCGAGACCGAACTCGTCCTCGATCCCGGCTTCTTCACCGAGTGGGCCGACGCGCACCCCGACATCGCGGCCGTGGACATCCGGCTGAAGTCCGGACCGAACGGCAACGAACTCACCCGTCACCGCTACGAAGTCGTCCTGCACAAGCAGCCGAACGGGCCGACGCACCTCACGGACCTCCCCACCCTCACCTGGGGCCGGGACGTGCACCGGGTGTCCGGTCTGGAGGCCGAACTGGCCCGGCACGGCGGCCGCCTCCGGCTGACCCGGATACCCAACGCAAGACTGGTGAGCGAGGCGGCCGAGTGCGGGGCTCCCGCCACGGCACACGGCACGCCGCTCGACCCGCACGCGCTGGAGACCTGGGGCGAGGAGCACGGCCGTGCCGTCCTGTGCACCTGGTCGGCCGAGGCACCCGGCTGGTTCGAGGCAGTGATCGTGCCCGCGGACGGTACGCACTGCTACGACGGCGTGTACCGGCCCCTGGACACCCGCTCCAGGCCGCTCGCCAACGCGCCCGCGTCCGCCCGCCGGGCGTCGAGGCTGCCTGCGGCGCTGCGGCGCGAGCTGGCGGCCGAACTGCCCGGGCACCTGGTGCCGGACGACATCGTGGTGATCGCCCGCATGCCGCTGACCGCCGGCGGCGAGGTCGACCACACCGCGCTCGCCTGACCCCACCGGCCCCCGTGACGCACCGGATATGAAAGCAAGGGAGAAGACATGGCAGTGAACCCGTTCGACGACGAGAACGGCGAGTTCCACGTCGTGGTCAACGACGAGGAACAGCACGCACTGTGGCCCACGTACGCCGACGTGCCCGACGGCTGGCGGAGCGTCGCAGGCCCGGCGGGACGGGCGGAGAGCATCGCGTACGTCGAGGAGAACTGGACCGACATGCGGCCCCGGAGTCTGCGCGAGGAGACCCCCGCGCCCTGAACCGAGCCGTCCCTCTGTCCTCGGATTCGACCGGGGCTCGTCCGCGCCCTTAGCCCCATGGGCTTTCGTGGACGGACCCGGAAGTACGTGGGATGTACAGGGAGGACGTGCCGTGAGCGGTCGACATTCCGACGTCGTCTTCGTCCGATGGCCCGTGCAGGCGGATCTGAGAACCCGCTGCCGGAAGGAGGGCATGCCGCGCCTGCTCGTCGTGGAGGCGGGCGCGCAGCCGCCGATCAGCAGCGACCCGGTCGAGGACTGGGTTCGTCCCCCGGTCTCCCGGGACGACCTGGAGGCCCGGGTCGCCGTCCTGCAGAACCGCTTCGACAGCAGTCGGGTACCGACGATCGACTCGACCGGAACCCTGAGCTTCGGGCCTCACTCCATCACCGTCTCCACCACGCAGACCGAGTTGCTGCGGCTGCTCATCGACCGCTTCGGTGACGTCGTGCACCGCACCGAGTTCGTGCAGCGCTTCGCCGGGCGGACGCCGGCACTGAACAGGAACTCGCTCGACCTGCACATCATGCGGCTCCGCCGCCGGCTCCTGCCCAGCGAACTGTCCATCCGGACTGTCTGGGGGAGGGGCTACATGCTGGAGAGCGCGGCCGCGGCCGAGGCCGCCCCGGTGACGCACACCCCCGATCCCGTGCACGTCTGACGTCTTCGCGCGCGCGACAGAGCCAAGGGACCAACCGACCACTCGACACCGGAGATGACATTGGGATCCTCGACGACCAGCACTCTGTACGAGGTGGGCGACCTGCCCCCGCTCGGGACCGTCCCGCGTTCCATGTACGCGTCGGTCATCCGCCCGGAACGGTACGGGGACCCGGCAACGGCCTTCCGGACGGAAGTCGTCGACACGCCTGAGGTCCCCCCCGGGTTCGTTCTCGTCGCGGTCATGGCCGCCGGCATCAACTACAACAACGTCTGGGCCGCCAAGGGACATCCCGTCGACGTCGTGGCGGCGCGCCGACGACAGGGCAGCCCGGAGCCCTTCCACGTCGGCGGTTCGGACGCCTCCGGAATCGTCTGGAAGGTGGGAGAGGGCGTACGGCAGGTCAAGGCGGGCGACGAGGTCATCGTCTCGGCCGGCGTGTGGGACGAGGACGATCCCGATGTGCGCCTCGGCGTCGATCCCATGCTCGCGACCTCGCTCAAAGCGTGGGGCTATGAGTCGAACTGGGGATCGTTCGCCCAGTTCGCCCTGGCGGCCGACTTCCAGTGTCTGCCCAGGCCGGCCCGGCTGAGCTGGGCGGAATCCGCGGCCTTCCTGCTGACCGGCGCGACGGCATACCGGCAGCTCAACGGCTGGGCACCCCACACGGTGCAGCCCGGGGACGGGGTCCTCATCTGGGGTGGCTCCGGCGGCCTGGGGTCCATGGCCATATCCCTGACCCGGCAGATGGGCGGCAGGCCCATAGCCGTCGTGTCCTCGCCGGAGAAGGCCAAGTACTGCCTCGACGCGGGCGCCACCGGCGTCATCGACCGGACCAAGTACAGCCACTGGGGCCGCGTGCCTGCGATCGGCACCGAAGAGCACAAGCGGTGGACCGCCGAGCTCCGGGCCTTCGGACGCGAGATCTGGGACATCCTCGGCGAAAGGGTCTCACCGAAGATTGTCTTCGAGCATCCGGGCAGCGACACCATCCCCACGTCGGTCTACGTGTGCGGCACGGGCGGAATGATCGTGATCTGCGGGGCGACATCCGGCTTCAACGTCGATGTCGACCTCAGATACCTGTGGATGCGGCAGAAGCGGCTTCAGGGATCCCATTTCGCCAATCCGCGCGAATGCCACGCCGTGACCCGCCTCGTGGACATGGGCCTGCTGGACCCGCACCTGGGACACACCTACGCCTTCGAGGAGATCGGCCGGGCCCATCGGGACCTGCTGGAGGGTGTGCAGGCGCCGGGCAACTCGGCCGCACTGGTCGGTGCGAGCAATGGAACCAAAGCCTGAGAGCACGCCCGGAAACGCGGCTCGGTCCCGCGAGCGTCACCGAGGTCCCGAACTCTAGAAGTCTTCCCCCCGCGCCCTTCCTGGAAGGAATTCCGATGGCTGATCAGAATCGGTTGGAACTCGCCCTCCCCGTGATCCGGGAACTCAAGAGGCGGGCGACCGATCTGGAGGCCCAGCTCACCGAACCGGTCGCGATCGTGTCGATGGCGTGCCGGCTGCCGGGCGGGGTGGGCACGCCGGAGGAGTTCTGGGAGCTGCTGTCCTCGGGCGGGGACGCGATCGAGGAGTTTCCCTCGCGCTGGGACGGCTGGGACGTGTACGACCCGGACCCGGAGGCCGTCGGCAAGACCTATGCGCGTGAAGGTGGGTTCCTGCGGGACGTCGAGGGCTTCGACGCCGGGTTCTTCGGCATCCCGCCGCGCGAGGCACGAGGCATGGACCCGCAGCAGCGGCTGGTCCTCGAAACCTCCTGGGAGGCCCTGGAGCGCGCCGGTATCCGCTCCGAAGCCCTGGAGAACAGCAACACCGGTGTGTACCTGGGCACGATGAGCGGCGACTACGGCAGCCTGGGGCACGGTCTCGGGGACCAGGACGGATACGTCAACACCGGCAGGGCGAGCAGTGTGTTGTCGGGTCGGGTGTCGTATTCGTTGGGGTTGCGGGGTCCGGCGGTGACGGTGGACACGGCGTGTTCGTCGT
>NZ_LRTR01000851.1 GCF_001550375.1 Streptomyces europaeiscabiei
CTAATGGTGCCCGGCGGCGTGCGCCCCGCCGGGCTCGGCGCTCTGATGGACCCGGGGCACGGCGGTCGTGCCCCGTCCGCCGGAGCCGGCCGAAGGAGCCCTACCCATGCGCCGCAGAGCCCGTGTCCTGTCCGCCACCGCCCTGATCGGTGCCGTCCTGGGCGCCGCCGCCCCGCCCGCCCTGGCGGAACCGGCGGCCGAGGTGAACCCGCACTCCGTCGAACCGGGCGGCACGCTCACGTTCTCCGTCTCCTGCGACCCGACCGGCGGACCCGCGCCCGAGACCATCGACGCCAGCTCGCAGGCCTTCGAACAGGGCACCGTCACGCTGCAGCGCATCCCCGGCAACGACGACTCCGCGGGCGGCCCCTCCTATCAGGGCACCGCCAGGATCGCGCCCGCCGCGGACTTCGAGACCGGCGTCGGCGCGGTGAACTCCGCCACCGAATGGGGCGTCGACGGCCTGTGCCCGGCGGCCCCGGGCGGCGAGGGCAAGCAGTGGAGCGCGGCCTTCGACGTCGCCCTCGGCGGCGACGCCCAGCAGCACCCCACACATCAGCCGACGTACCAGCCGACGAAGGACCCGACGCATCAACCGCCCCGCCAGCCCACCCACCACGCCACCCACTCCACCGCACCGGTCCAGCGGGGCGTCCACGCGGGCGGCGGCGGTGCCTTCACCGACTCCGTCCCGGCCATGGTCGCCGGTGGCCTCCTCATCGCGGGAGCACTCGGCGCGGCCGTCCACCGACTGCGCCGCCGGGACCGGTGGACGCCATGACGGGCCGGACGTGGTCGGCCGAACCCGCGGTCGGCCGAACCGCGGTGGGTCAAAGTCGCGGTGGGCCAACGTCGCGGCGGGCCGAACCGCGGACGGCCGGAGTCGTGGCGGGCCGGAGTCGCCGCGAGCAGAAGTCGCCGCGGGCAGGAGTCGCGAACGCCCCGTACACGTGGCCACTGTGACGGGCGCAACCCGTACGGGTGCCGTTGGGGCGCGTGAGCCTGGGTACTGACTGGCCGAGGGTGTGTTCGACGCCGTCCGTGGCACGGCGGCGCACACTCGCGGGACGACGGAGGGCCCTCGCCGTCCCGGAGCGATCCCGGAGCGCGAGGCGCCGGACAACGCATCACGACTGCGCGGAGGCACACATGCGGCGGACGGATCCGGAAGGGCATGGTCCGGTCCGCTACGGCCCGTCCCCGCCCGCCCAGGGCCTGCCGGTGCTGCCCGAACTGGCCGCCGAGCTCGCCGCCGCC
>NZ_LRTR01000852.1 GCF_001550375.1 Streptomyces europaeiscabiei
GTAGAGCCAGGGCTGGGCGGCGAGCCCGGAGACGGCGCGCGGGTCGGGGCCGGGCTGCCGCTGGGTGTCGAGCCAGCGGCCGTAGGCGCCCCGGACCAGCTCGGACCAGACGCCGTCGACGCCCTTGAGCCGTTCGTGCTCGTGGGCCTGGTGGAGTCCCTCGACGGTGAAGAGCGTCATCTGGGTGTCGTCGCTGACCCGCCCCACGACGCCGCCGCCGTCCGGCACGAGCCCGGTCACGCCCCGCTCGCCGTACGTGGACCGGATCTGCGGCAGTGAGGAGAACTCGACCGGATAGCCGAGCGCGTCCCCGACCGCGCCGCCCAGCAGGCACCCTCGTACCCGTGCCCGGTAGACGGCCGTCGCCTCCCAGGACGGGTTCCACGGGTTGTACACGAGCCACTCCTCGATCGCCTCGGTTACGTTCTTCGTATGACCATTGTCCCGACCGGTTCCCCGGGCCGTCCCGCCGCCCCTTCCGACCTGGGCGTGGGCCCGCTGCTGCGGGCCTGGCGGGAGCAACGGCGGGTCAGTCAGCTGGAGTTGGCGCTGCGGGCCGGTTCGTCGGCGCGGCACATCAGCTTCGTCGAGACGGGCCGCTCCCGTCCGAGTGAGGAGATGGTGCTGCGGCTCGCCGAGCACCTGGACGTACCGGTGCGGGAGCGCAACGCGCTGCTCCTCGCGGCCGGTTACGCCCCACGCTATCCGGAGACACCGCTGGACGACCCGTCGATGGCCGCGCTGCGCGAGGGCATGGAACGGCTGATCCAGGGCTACGAGCCGTATCCGGCGCTGGTGATGAACGCGACGTACGAGGTCCTGGCCGCCAACCGGGGCATCGTCATGCTGCTCGACGGGGTCTCCGAGTCACTGCTCGCGCCGCCCATCAACGCGATGCGGCTGACTCTCCACCCCGAGGGGATGGCGCCACGCATCCGGAACCTGCGCGCCTGGCGCGGGCACCTGCTGGAGCAGATGGGCCGCCAGCTCGCGCTGCGCCGCTCCGAGCCGCTGCGCGCGCTGTACGAGGAGGTGGCGGCGTACCCGCTGCCGCCGGGCACGCCCGACGAGGAACCGGCCGAGGAACCCGGTGCGCGGGCGACTGCCTACTTCGCGTTGCCGATGCGGATCGATCACGAGGGCCGGGTGCTGTCCTTCATCTCCTCGGTCTCCACGTTCAACACCCCCATGGACGTGACCGTGGCCGAGCTGGCCATCGAGACGTTCCTCCCGGCCGACCCGGCGACGGTCAAGTACCTGCACTCACTGCTGTCCTGACGCCCGCTCAGCGGCCGACCGCGCGCAGGGCGACGTACTGGACCGCAGCGAACCCGGCCACGGTCAGCGCCTGCAGCAGGGTCCACACCGCGCCCGCCGTGCTCGGCGTCAGCCACAGCACCAGGGCGACGAGGCTGAGGACCGCCCAGCCGAGGTTGGCGTCGATCACGACCCGCACGGGGAGCGCCGGCGGACGCTCGCGCGCGGCCAGCAGGGCGACACCCGCCGCGTACACCGCGAGGAAGACGCCGAGTGCGACGAGCAGTCCGGAGCCGACGCCGAGGAACCGGCCGAGAGGCCCGGCCGCGGCGAGGTAGGCGAGCCCGTTCACCCCGGTCACCACGGCGTCCACCGCCAGGAAGCGGCGCAGCATGGTCCGGGGGTCGGTGGTCCTGGCGAGTACGGCGAGCCGGGTCGTGGGCATGGTCACGGACATGGCGAATCACTCTCCGTCGAGGTGGGGATCGGTAGAAGCGGCGGGGCCGGGGCGGCGGCCGGACGGGCAACAGCGGGCGGAGCGTCCGGCGAGCGGGCGCGGGTCGCCGGGGCCGGACCCCGGACCCGAGTGCACCGGCCCGGAAGCCGGTGACCTCACCTTGCCGCGCGAGGCGTGAGGCCGTCGATTACCTCCGGGGTCATGGCACCCCGTATCCTGTGGCGTCGTCGTTGCGGGCGACCGCCAAAGACGGCGCGTCGGTCCTTCGGTGCATCCGGAATCCGGGGCGTCCCGTTCCGGTGACCCCTGTGAGATGCCCACCGGAACATGACAGACTGTTCGCACATCCCGGCGCGTGGGGAGGCGTGGCGTGAGTGAGCGGCGGCCCGCGCCCACCGTGGGTCAGGTGGTGCTCGGAAGACGGCTCCAGGAACTGCGGGAAGCCGCCGGGCTCAAGCGCGAGGAGGCGGCACGCGTCCTCCATGTCGCCCCGGCGACCGTACGGCGCATGGAGACAGCCGACGTCGCGCTCAAGATCCCGTACGTCCAGGTCCTGCTGACGACGTACGGCGTCGCCGAGCACGACGCCGCCGCCTTCGTGACGCTGGCCGAGGAGGCGAACAAGCCGGGGTGGTGGCAGCGGTACCACGACGTGCTGCCCGACTGGTTCAGCGTGTACGTCAGCCTTGAGGGCGCCGCGCATCTGATCCGGCAGTACGAGCCGCACTTCGTGCCGGGGATGCTGCAGACCGAGGAGTACGCGCGGGCCGTGATGGAGGCCGGGACCGTCGGCCGGACCGGTCCCGAGACGATCGAACGCCATGTGTCGCTGCGGATGGCGAGACAGAAGCTCCTCACCCAGGAGCAGCCGCCGCATCTGTGGGTGATCATGGACGAGACGGCTCTCGCCCGTCCGGTGAGCATCCGCTCCGAGGTGATGCGCGACCAGCTAGACCGGCTGCTGGAGATCACCGAGAAGGACCACGTCATCCTTCAGGTCTGCGAGTTCGCCAGCGGGCCCCACCCGGGCACCTACGCCCCCTTCTCCCTCTTCCGCTTCGCCGAACCGGAACTCCCCGACATGGTCTACACCGAGTACCTCACCGGCGCCCTCTACCTCGACTCCCGCACCGAGGTCGCCCTCCACCTCGAGGTCCTCGACCACATGGCCGCGCACGCGGCGTCCGCCGAGGAGACGAGAACACTCCTGAGGCGCTACCGCGAGCAGTACTGAGCGCCCGCCGGCACACCGCTCACCGTTCGCCCCCGGCCTGCGCCGCTCCCCCCTTCGGACCCTTCTCGTCGTCCACGATCTCCGCGTCGACGACGCCGTCCTCCTCGGTGGGGCCGGGCGGCGGTTCGTCGGCCGGGCCGGCGGCGGCCGCGGCCGCCGCGTACATGGCCTGGCCCATGCGCTGGCTGACGGTGGCCAGGTGTTCGGTGGCGGCGCGCACGGCGGCGGTGTCCTCGGGGGTCTGCAGGAGGCGCTTCAGGTCGGCGATCGCGGACTCGACCTCGGGGCGGCTCTCCGCGGGGACCCGCTCGGTGTTGTCGCGGAGGAACTTCTCCGTCTGGTAGACGAGTTGCTCGGCGTGGTTGCGGGTCTCGGCGGCCTCACGGCGCCGGCGGTCGTCGTCGGCGTACTGCTCGGCCTCCCGCATCATGCGGTCGACGTCGTCCCTGGGGAGGGCGGAGCCGCCCGTCACCGTCATCTTCTGTTCGCGACCGGTCGCCAGGTCCTTCGCCGACACGTGCATGATGCCGTTCGCGTCGATGTCGAAGGCCACCTCGATCTGCGGCACCCCGCGCGGAGACGGAGGCAGGCCCGTGAGGTCGAAGACGCCCAGCTTCTTGTTGTACGCGGCGATCTCACGCTCGCCCTGGTAGACCTGGATGCCGACCGAGGGCTGGTTGTCGGCCGCCGTCGTGAAGATCTCCGAACGGCGGGTGGGGATCGTCGTGTTGCGTTCGATGAGCTTCGTCATGATGCCGCCCTTGGTCTCGATGCCCAGGGACAGCGGGGTGACGTCGAGCAGCAGCACGTCCTTCACGTCGCCCCGGATGACGCCCGCCTGGAGCGCGGCGCCCACCGCCACCACCTCGTCGGGGTTCACGCCCTTGTGGGGGTCCTTGCCGGTGAGTTCCCTGACCAGGTCGCTCACGGCGGGCATCCGCGTCGAACCGCCGACGAGGACGACACGGTCGATCGCGGCGAGCTTCACCCCCGCGTCCTTGACGGCCTGGTGGAAGGGCGTCCTGCAGCGGTCGAGCAGGTCGGCGGTCAGCTCCTGGAACTGAGCGCGCGTCAGTTTCTCCTCCAGGTGGAGCGGACCCTCGGCGGAGGCGGTGATGTACGGCAGGTTGACGGACGTCTCGGAGGAGCTGGACAGCTCGATCTTGGCCTTCTCGGCGCCCTCGCGCAGCCGTTGCAGCGCCATCTTGTCGTTGCCGAGGTTGACGCCGTACTGCCCCTGGAAGCGTTTGACGAGGTACTCGACGACCCGCTGGTCCCAGTCGTCGCCGCCGAGGCGCGTGTCACCGTTGGTGGCCTTCACCTCGATGACCCCGTCGCCGATCTCCAGGAGGGAGACGTCGAAGGTGCCGCCGCCGAGGTCGAAGACGAGGACGGTCTGCTCCTCGCCCCGGTCCAGGCCGTAGGCGAGGGCCGCGGCCGTGGGCTCGTTGATGATCCGCAGGACCTTCAGGCCCGCGATCTCCCCCGCCTCCTTGGTCGCCTGCCGCTGGGCGTCGTCGAAGTACGCGGGCACGGTGATGACGGCGTCGGTGACGTCCTCCCCGAGATACGACTCGGCGTCCCGCTTCAGCTTCTGCAGGACGCGCGCGGACAGTTCCTGGGCCCGGTAGCGGGTGCCGTCCACGGAGCCCTGCTCGGGGAACCGCCAACTCGTGTCGCCCATATGGCGTTTGACGGAGCGTGCGGTGCGCTCCACGTTCGTCACGGCCTGCCGCTTGGCGACCTCGCCGACCAGGACCTCGCCGTTCTTGGCGAACGCCACCACCGACGGTGTGGTCCGCTGCCCCTCCGCGTTGGCGACGACGGTCGCCTCGCCGCCCTCCAGTACGGCCACCACCGAATTCGTCGTACCGAGATCGACCCCGACCGCACGCCCCATCGCCGTCCCCTTCCAGCAAGGTTCCGCCAAGTGTCCCCACCACCAGCACAAAACTTGAGTGGGTTCTTGTCAATGGGGCGTGCGAAGCACTCGGTCAGGCCAGCTTGGCCGAGAGGGTGATCGGTACGGCCTTGAGGGCCTGGCTGACGGGGCAGTTCACCTTGGCGTCCTCGGCGGCGGCCACGAAGGCCTCCTCGTCGAGGCCGGGCACGGTGCCCTCCACGGTGATGTGGATGCCCGTGATGCCCTCGCCCGGCTGGAAGGTCACGTCGGCGGAGGTGAGGAGCTTGGTGGGCGGGGTCCCGGCACCGGCGAGGGCGTGGGAGAAGGCCATGGAGAAGCAGCTGGAGTGGGCGGCCGCGATCAGCTCTTCGGGGCTCGTCTTGCCGTTCGCGTCCTGGGCGCGGGAGGCCCACGTCACGGGCTGCTCGGCGATGGCACCGGAGGAGTCGAAGGTGACGACACCGTTGCCCTCGAGCAGGTTGCCTTCCCAGACGGTGTGTGCGGAGCGCGTGGTAGCCACGGTCATTCCTTTCGCATGTGGTTCCCGGTTGCCGTTTCCCGGTTCCGGGTTGCCTGCCCCCATCCGATCACACTCCGGGCGGTCCGGGCCTCATCTCACCCTGAACACCGGCCCTCGCGCGGTGAACGGCAGACGAGCGCCCTGTGGAATCAGATAGGCGTGCTCACGCCGCACGCGCAGCACGTCGCACCAGCCGTCCGTGATGACGAGGACGGGAGCGCCCGGCGGGAAGTCGTCGGCCCGGTGCAGCAGGTCGATGCCCGGCTGCAACTCCGTGCCGCCGCGCCCGTGGACGCGGACGCGCCCGGCGATCTCGGTGACCGGGAGGAAGCCCGCGTCGTGCGGGGCCGCGTCGCAGAACACGACCCGGGCGGCCGGTACGTCACGGGCGGCGGCGTACGAGGCGATCGCGCCCAGCGCCTTGCCGAGCAGCGTGCGGTCCATGGAGCCGGAGGTGTCGAGGACGACACCGAAGGTGCAGCGGGCCGTCTCCTCGGGCGGGAAGTACCGTCCGGCGCGCGGGATGTCGGGGGTGGCCGACTGGCGGCGCGAGGGGCGCGCGTAGGTCCGTACGGCCTGCGGGCTGGGCACGAACTCGTCGAACCAGCGGGCGAGTCGGGCGTCCCACGGCAGCGGCGGATGACTGAGGGCGCGGATCTCCTCCACCAGCCCCGCGGGCAGGAGGCCGCGATCCTGCCGCTCGTGCAGGTCGAACCCCCGGGCGAGGCCCCGGCGGTAGAACTCGTCGAGGTCCACATGGTCACCGGGCGAGCCGAGCGGGCCGCCGAGGATGTCGCCGGCGCCCTTGCCGCGCAGGGTGGACAGCCGGCGCATCCGGCGCAGATCGCCGACGATCCGGTCGTAGACCTCCTCCGCCGACAGACCTGCCAGCTCGGGGTCGTACAGGAGTCCGTCGGGCATGGTGCCGACCTGCATCTCGCGCAGCCAGTCGTTGATGACGTAGTCGGCGGCGATGTTGAACAGGTACGGGTCGCGGGTGCCGCAGCGGTCGCCGTGGCGCAGGGCGGCGTGCAGCATCTCGTGGGCGAGGATGAACCGCCATTCCTCGTCCTCGAACTGCCGGAGCGGGTTGATGTAGATCTCTCCGGCGTCCGCGTCGACGGCCGCGACGGCGATGCCGTGGGCGTGGGCGAGTTCGACGTCGGCGACGATCCGGATGCCGGCCGCGATGCCGCCGAGCAGCGGGTAGGAGGAGATGAACCAGCTCAGCGCCTTCTCCCAGGGCCGCCTGCGGGTCGGCTCGTCGTGCAGGGACTCGCGGCGTCCACCGGCCATGTCCATCGCGGCGGACATGGTGTTGGTCAGGGCATGGGCGAAGGCGAGCTGCCGGTCCGGGGGCTGCGGCCGCCACTTGGGCCAGGTCAGGAGAAGCTGGTCGGGCTCGCCACCGGCCGTGCCGCAGCGCTCGTACGCCGCCGGGAGACCGTCGCGGCGCCAGTGGGCGGCGAGTCGCTCCTCGTCGCCGTCGGGATAGCGGCCGGGCAGGTTCTCCGGTGTCAGGCCGACGGGGAACGTGAGCAGGAAGCGGTTGACGGCCACGCAGCGGGCGGCGAGGTCGAACCGGTCGGGCTGTTCGCGCACGCCCTGGGCCGCCGGGACGTGTCCGAAGCCCAGGTGGAGGGCGGCGTGGGCGATGGCCCAGGCCCAGGCGTCGGGTGCGGCGATCCGGTCGGGGTGCGCGTGCAGCACGCCCTCGGAATCGACGCGGACCAGGCCGTCGCGGGGCGCGAGAGCGCACTTCTCCTTGCGGCATGTGTCGAAACCGACCGCGCGCAGCGCGGAGTTGCCGCGTACCGTCGCCAGCCCCGCCTCGAACGCCTCGCCGGCGAGGTCCCGTTGCGTCTTCCGCCTGCCCTTGCCCTTGCCGCCGGACGCGCTCACCGGCGCGCCTCCACCAGCCGGGGCATGTCCCGGGCCGCCTCCACGAGGAACCAGGCGGGCAGGACGGGATTGCCGTCGCTGCCGGAGGCGATGACGGTCTGGGCGACCTCGACGGAGATCTCGGCGAGCTGCACCAGCAGGGACTTGGCCCGGTACGCGGTCTGCCGCCCGTTCGCGGACATGTGCTGCTTGCTCGCGGGCAGCTCCTTGATCAGCCGGCCGCGGAAGGAGTCGGCGAGGTAGTAGAGCAGGTCGCGGTCCTCCAGGCGGTTGGGCCAGCCGGCCTCGCCCTTGAGGATCGCCTCGATACCGAACCGGCTGCGCACGATCTTGACGTAGCCGCAGAAGGCGACCGCGTGCGCGGGGGTGAGCGTGCCGTGCGCGAGGACCTTGAGGGTCTCCTCGTCGAGGTCGCGTCCGAAGGAGTGCAGCGCGTCGGAGAGCATGTGCCAGGAGCGCGGCGTGGAGAACGGCTCCTCGGTCTTCGGCGGTTTGGACCACAGGTGGTCCGGGCGGTCGGTGAGGTGGTCCAGGACCCAGGGGTGGATGCCGCTGTCCGCCGCCCACGCGAGCCAGTCCGTCGCCGACGCCTGGAGGTGGACGTGGGTGAGGCGGTTGACCAGGGCGGAGGCGATGGGGCGGGCGAGCGCGTTGTCGGTGGCGCGGTTGCCGGCGCCGATGACGATCGACCCCTTCGGCAGCTCGTAGTTGCCGATTCTGCGGTCCAGGATCAGCGAGTAGAAGGCCTTCTGCACATCCGGGGTGGCCGCGTTCAGCTCGTCCAGGAACAGGCAGTACGGCTCGTCGCGGGCGATCGCCTCCGGCGGGCAGAACACCGAGCGCCCGTCGCGGATCTGCGGTACGCCCATCAGGTCCTCCGGCGCGAGCTGGGTGCCGAGGAGACTCACGCACTCCAGGCCCAGCGACTCGGCGAAGGCCCTGACCAGGGAGGACTTGCCGATGCCGGGGGCGCCCCAGACGAAGACGGGGCGGACGGTGGCGAGGCCGAGCAGTAGTTCGGGGATGCGGGAGGGCGGGACGGTGACGGCTGCCTGCAAAGTGTGGGCTCCGGGAGGTGTTCGTGTGGACGCGCGGATGTGCGGCGTCCGGTGCGAACAGTGTGTGTCGACCGTCCTGTGAGGCGCAGCCCATTTTCCTGTGGGCCGGGTGCCTATGCGTCTGCCGGGTTCTGTTCGTCGGCGGGTGCGGGTTCGTCGTGGCCGGTCTCGCCGTTCCCCGCGCCCCTTCGGGGCGCGCCGGTGTGGGCCGGGAGCGGTACCTGGGGGCCGTTCGACTCGCGCAGCCATCGTCTCAGTACCCGGTGGATGTGTTCCGCGCCGACCAGGGGCTCGCCCTCCTCCACCGGGTCGGACAGGGCCAGGGGGGACATGAGGAAGGGGCGGGACTGGCAGCCGCCCAGGCCGCCGTGGGAGCCGATCTGTTCCTCGAAGGCGAGGACCTCGCCGTCGGCGGGGTCGTACCAGGAGTTGACCATGATGTCGGCGGTGTGCGGGAAGCCGTCCGTGCGGCGTACGGCGTCGGCGGCGCCCGGTCCGAAGTCGGCGAGGGGGCCGGGGTGTTCGTCGCTCAGCTCGCCGATCGGGATCTCCGCGCCGTGCGCGCCGAGCACGAGGCCGCCGTGCTCCTCGCTGCGGACGAGGACGAAGCCGATGCCCGGGTGGTTGGCGAGGGTGGAGAGCAGGGCCGGGTGCCGGCTGTCGATCTCCTCGCGGCTCATCCGGTGGGGGACGTCCGGGAAGGAGACGAGGCCGAGGTTGCCGGAGGCGAGGACGACCGGCTCGGAGCGGCGCGTCGGCCGGTGCTTCTCGACGCGCTCCTCGACGGGGATGCGCAGCGCGGCCCGTACCGCCGTGCGTGCCTCGGCGCCGCTGTGGGTGCGCTGGGCCCGGCGCGGCACGGGCAGGCCGCTGCCGGCGCGGACCAGGTCGCCGAGGGTGAGGCCGTAGCGGCCCAGGAAGGTCTCGCCGGGGCTCTGGCCGTGGTCGGAGAGGAGGACGATCCGGTAGGCGCGCGGGGCGTGTTCGGCGACCTGGGCGATCAACGCGAGGGAACGGTCGAGGCGTTCGAGGACCTTCGCGGCGTCCCGGCTGTGCGGGCCGGAGTGGTGGGCGACCTCGTCGTACGCCACCAGGTCCGCGTAGATCGCCGCGCGTCCCGCGAACATGTCCCCGATCACGGCGGAGACGACGACGTCGCGCTCGATGACGGTCGCGAAGGCGCGGATGAACGGGTAGAGGCCGCCGCGCTTGACGCGGGGCCGCTGCCGGGCGAACCGGGCGCGGGTGGACTCGCCGATCTCCCGCACGACGTCGGCGACGAAGGACATGGCGGTGCGGACGGCGTTGGCCGGGTCGGAGAAGTAGGCGAAGTACCCGGCGCGGGAACGGTTCCGCCGGCCCCGGCGGGCCGCGATCGACAGGACGAGCGCGAGCTGCTCGGCGCCGCCGCTGAAGAGGTTGCCGCGACTGGCGCCGTCGACGGTGAGCAGGCCTCCGTCACCGGTGCGGTCGATGGCCCGGCGCTGGAGTTCGGCGGCGCCCGAGGGCCGGTTGCAGACCATCACCTCGCGGGTGTCCTTCTCGTACCAGCGGAAGGCCGGCACGTCGTGGTTGGTGCCGTGCAGGATGCCGAGCTGGCTGGCGCCGGTCTGGCTGGACCAGTCGGTGCGCCAGGGGGTGAGCCGGTGGGTGGGCCGGGGGTGCACGGCCCCGTCCGCCGGCCGGCCGAGCCAGGTGGCGACGGTCGGCATGAGGCCCTTCTCCGTCGCCGCCTCCAGCACGTCGTGGCCGACGCCGTCGAGCTGGAGGAAGACGGTGCCGGGTCCGGCGGGCCCCGGGCCGCCGTCGGCGTTCCTGCGGCGGCGGTCGGCCAGCCGGTACAGGCGGCGCCGGTAGGCGTCGTCGTCCCGTACGGCGAGGGCACCACCCGTGGCGGAGGCGACGGCGGACATCACCGCGGCGACCACCACGGCGGTCTCGGGCGCGGCCGCGCCCTGGCCGGAGGGGTTGAGCCGCAGGGCGAGCAGGAGCAGCGAGCCGTTGAGGAAGAAGACGAGCAGGCCGAGGACGAGCGCCGGTACCAGCAGCAGCGCCCGTACGAGCAGGGGCCACACGAGTGCGGAGAGCAGGCCGAACGCGCCGGCGCCGAGGGCCGCGGTGACGCCGATCTGCGTGGCGCTCTCGCCGGTCTCGGACTGCAGCCGGAAGTCGGGCAGCGCGCCCGCGAGCACGAGCATCGTCAGTGTGGAGACCGCCCATACGGCGAGCATCCGCCAGACGCCGCTCAGTACCCTCCGCCAACGACCACCGCCCACGTTCCGGCCACCTCACGTCCTGTCGCTGGCCTCAGCCTGTCACACGGGGTGGGGGCGCCGGGGTGGCATTTCGGGGTGGCAGGGGGGCAGGAACGGGGGCACGGTCGGGGAACGGCTCGGGGCCTTCCTGTGCGTTGCGGACCGCGGGTGCGTGGGGGTCGCGTGGGCGGTCGATCGCACAGTTCCCCGCGCCCCTTGAGGGGCTCGCACGCGCCCGGCGCTCGAAGAGGCCCCTTCGCCCCGGCTCAGCGGCCGTCGTAGCCCGCCGTCGGCATGGACAGACGGCGGTGGACCCGGGCCTTCATCTGGGCGTCGTAGGCGGGTTCGGCGCAGCCGACGGTCTCGACACGGATGCCGCGCCTGGCGCACTCGGCGGTGAAGTCGTCGACGGAGGCGAGGGCGCGTTCGAGGACGCGTCGGCTGGCGGCGACGAAGAGGTCGACGAGGCCGGCGTCGACGTCGGCCCACAGGGCGCAGTGGTCGGGGCGCAGACCGCGTACGAGCAGCTCGCGCGTCACCACATAGCCGCGCTCGGCGGCCCAGCGGGCGCACATGGCGTGCTGACTGCGGGAGTCGACCAGGAAGGGGTCCGCCTCCAGTTCCTCCAGCGGTGTCAGGCTCGCTATGGCGGCGACCCGCACCACAGCCCCGCACCCGGCCGGCCCACCGCGCCTGCGAGCCGCGTCCTGGTACGCCACGCCGGAGGCGCCGCTCATGTCTCCCTTGTCTCCCATGGTGTCCCCCTCACCTCCGGATCCCGGGGCCCCTCCGGGCGGATCAAGCCGCGGACGTGGGGCCCGGTACGCCCGCCCACGGAATGATCCGCCGGACAGGCCCAGGCCGCAGACCCTACTCCAGCCCGTAGGCTCGGGGGAGTAGCGCGAAGGAGGCGAACGGAGTGCCGGTGGAGATCACCTGGTGGGGTCATGCGACCTGCACCGTGGAGGACTCGGGTACGAGGGTGCTGACCGACCCCCTGTTCGCGCGCCGGCTCGCACATCTGCGAAGGCGCCGGGGTGCGCCGCCCCCGGCGGCGGCCGCGGTCGCGGACGTCGCGCTGGTGTCGCATCTGCACGCCGACCATCTGCACGTTCCCTCGCTGGCCCGGCTCGCCCCGGGTACGCGGCTGGTGGTGCCGGAGGGCGCCTCGCGCCAGGTGCCGGGGCTGCGCAGGCTGGCGCACCTTCAGCTCTCCGAGGTGGCGTCCGGTGACGAGCTCAGGGTCGGTGACCTGGTCGTGCGTGCCGTTCCCGCCCGGCACGACGGTCGGCGGCTGCCGGTGGGGCCGCACCGTTCGCCGGCGCTCGGCTTCGTCGTCGAGGGTGAGGCGCGGACGTACTTCGCCGGGGACACCGGGCTGTTCGAGTCGATGGCCAAGGAGGTCGGGCCGGTCGACGTGGCTCTGCTGCCGGTCGGCGGCTGGGGGCCGTACCTCGGCGAGGGCCATCTGGACGCGGGGCGCGCGGCGGCGGCGCTTGCGCTGCTCGCGCCCCGGAGCGCGGTGCCGGTGCACTACGGCACGTACTGGCCGATCGGCATGGACGCTGTGCGCCCCCATGAATTCCACGCCCCCGGCGAGGAGTTCGTACGCCTTGCCGCCGCACGCGCTCCCGAAGTGACGGTGCACCGGCTGGGACACGGGGAAAGCGTACGACCGGGGGTGGCGCGATGAGACACCGGCCGGATCAGGCCGTGGAGAAGACCCGGTGAACGTCCTGGCCACCGTGAGCACTCCCGTGCCGTACGCGTCCACCCAGCAGGCGATCGGCTATCCGACGCTGTTCCTGCTGGTGCTGGTAGGAGCGCTGGTGCCGGTCGTGCCGACCGGGGCGCTGGTCAGTTCGGCGGCCGTGGTGGCGTTCCACCAGGCGGCGCCGCTCGCGCTGCTGCTGGTGTTCGTGGTGGCGTCGGTCGCCGCGTTCCTCGGGGACATCGCGCTGTACTGGCTGGGGCGGCGCGGGATGGGCTCCAAGAACGGCTCGCGCTGGCTGGAGGCGATCCGCCGCCGGGCGCCGGAGGACCGGCTGACGCAGGCACAGGCGAAGCTCGACGACCACGGGGTGGCCGTCCTGGTGCTGTCCCGGCTGATGCCGGCCGGGCGCATCCCGGTGATGCTGGCCTGCCTGATGGCGAAGATGCCGCTGCGGCGGTTCGCGCGGGGGAATCTGCCGGCGTGCCTCGCGTGGGCCGTGACGTACCAGTTGATCGGCATTCTGGGTGGGTCGTTGTTCGAGGAGCCGTGGGAAGGGGTGCTGGCGGCGGTCGTGTTGACGTTGCTGATCAGTGTGGTGCCGGGTGTGTGGCGGCGCGTGGTCCGCTGAGACCTCGGGGCCCGGTGTGCGTTGCGGGCCGCGGGTGGGTCGTGGCCGGTCGCGCCGTTCCCCGCGCCCCTCTCTCAGGGGCGCGGGTGCTCCACGGCCGAGTCAGGGCAGTACCCGGGACCCGCCCACAGGCAGGTCCCACAGGTTCTCCCGGGGCAGGCCTGCCGCCGTCCACGCCGACCGCACCCGCGCCAGGGGTTCCAGGACCGGTTCCGCCGACAGGACGAACGTGGCCCAGTGCATGGGGGCCATGCGGTGGGCGCCCAGGTCCTGGAAGGCGCGGACCGCTTCCTCCGGGTCGCAGTGGACGTCGCTGAGCCACCAGCGGGGGTCGTAGGCGCCGATCGGCAGCAGGGCGAGGTCGATGCCGGGGTAGCGGCGGCCGATGAGGGAGAACCAGTGGCCGTAACCGGTGTCGCCGGCGAAGTAGAGACGCTTGCCGTCGGGTGCCGTGAGGACCCAGCCACCCCACAGCGTGCGGCAGGTGTCGGTGAGGGTGCGCTTGGACCAGTGGTGGGCCGGTACGAAGTCGAAGCGGACGCCGTCGAGTTCGGCCGCCTCCCACCAGTCCAGCTCGGTGACCCGGCCGAACCGGCGCCGCCGGAACCAGCGGCCGAGTCCGGCGGGCACGAAGACCGGGGTGTCGCGCGGGAGTCTCGCCAGGGTGGGCGCGTCGAGGTGGTCGTAGTGGTTGTGGCTGATGACGACCGCGTCCACGCGCGGCAGTGCGTCCCAGGCGAGTCCGACCGGGGTGATCCGGGCCGGGGTGCCGAGGATCCGGCGGGACCAGACGGGGTCGGTGAGGACGGTGAGCCCGCCGACCCGCACCACCCAACTCGCGTGCCCCGCCCAGGAGACGGCGACGGTACGCGCGTCCACCCGGGGCAACGGGCCGGGCTCGTACGGCAATCGCGGGATGTCGGCCAGTCCCTCTGCCCCCGGCCGGACGGAACCCTCTCGGGCGAACCGGGCGAAGGCCTTCAGTCCGGGGAGGGGGGTGGTCAGCCGGTCGGCGAAGGACCGGGGCCAGCACCGCCGCTCGCCGAGCGGGCGGGGCTCGGCGAGCGGCGGGGGCGCGAGGGG
>NZ_LRTR01000853.1 GCF_001550375.1 Streptomyces europaeiscabiei
CACCACCGGTGGCACCGGCGCGCTGGTGGCCGCAGCGCGGGCCTGTGAACTGATCGGCCCGGTTCTATAGCGGAAGACGCCTCGTCGTCGGCGGCAGCGGCAGAGACGAGAGTCTCCAGCACAGCAGTTCTGCGTCATCGGCTGCGGGCTCACTGTGGGCCGTCCGCTCGGCCTGATGCTCACCCGCAGCACCGAACACGCCACGGTGACCCTGCGCCACGAGGCCCCCCAGGACACCGCCGCCCACGCCCGCGTCGCCGACGTGGTGGTGGCCGCGGCCGGCGTGGCCCATCTGGTCGAGCCCGACTGGATCAAGCCGGGCGCCACCGTCCTGTCCGTGGGCCTCACCCGGACCGTCGAGGGCGTCCTCGGAGACGTCCACCCGGACGTCGACCAGGTCGCGGGTTCCCTCGCACCGCCGGTCGGCGGGGTGGGGCCGATGACCCGTGCCATGCTGCTGACCAACATCGTCGAGGCGGCGGAGCGCGGCTGACGTCGGCGTAGGAGGTGGGGACAGGACCGCGAAAGCCCGGCCCCCACGCCGCATCGTGGCCGGGCGGCTGGAGAGCCGCACGCACGCCTGCACACGACCGGAGCAATCGGTGCAACACTCCATCGGTCCCCTCGTGGCTCCACGGCCAAGGCGCCACCAGCCCGCCGACCGCGGGGAAGACCGGGCCGGCACCGCCACTGCGGCCCGCCCGGATCAGGGCGTAGGCGCCCCTCGTCGTCCAGTGCGAACAGTCGGGGGCCGCGTACACGCACTGGCCGTGGTCCTGCACTTCTTGAGGTCGACTTCGACTTTCATGACGGCTCCTGCCTCTCGGAGAGGTCGGGGGATCAGAGAAAACGGATGGGGAGGTGGGTGATCGTGCGCAGGAACTCGGTGTGGGCGTAGGCGGGCTCGCCGGCCGGCTCCACACCGGAGAACCGGTTGACGATCGAGCTGAAGACGACGTCGGCCTCGGCGCGGGCCAGGATCTGGCCGGCGCAGCCATGCATGCCGGAACCGAAGGCCAGGTGCTGGGCGGTGGCGACCGGGCGGGTGTGGTCGAAGATGTCGGGGTCGGGGAAGACCTCCGGGTCGCGGTTGGCCGAGGCGATGAGCAGGGCCAGCACCTCTCCGGCCGGTACCGTGGTGTCGCCGATGACCGTGTCCTGCGTGGTCAGGCGCACCACCATCGACTCGGGCGTGTCGATCCGCAGGATCTCGTTGATGATGCCCGGCCGTGCCTCCGGCACGTCCCGGTAGGCGGTGAACAGCCCGGGGTGCTGCGTCATCAGCCAGATGCCGTGGTTGATCAGATGCTTGACGTCGAGGTGGCCCACGGCGAAGAACAGCAGGATGGTGCAGACGACTTCTTCCTCGGTCATCCTGCCGTCGTCCTGCGCGGCGATGAAGGAGTCGATCAGGCCCTCGCCGGGGTGGGCTCGCTTGTCGGCCACGAGCCGGCGGATGTGCTCGGCGAACCAGGCGAACGCCTCCGCGGTGGCGCGGGCCTCGTCCTTGTTGCCGCCGGGGCCGAGGCTCAGCCCGATCTCGTAGGTCCTGCGCTGGATGGTGTCCATCTCGGTCGGCTCGATACCGAAGATGTGACAGGTGGTGTCGAAGGTGCACTTCAGGGAGAGGTCGTCGGCCGCGTTCAGCGTGCCGTCGCCCTTCTCGACCTCGTCGAGCACTGCCTCCACGGAGGCACGCATCGCCTTGGACCACTCCTCGACGGCCTTGGGTGTGAACCAGCGGTTGGTGATTCGCCGCAGCCGTGTGTGGTCGGGGGCGTCCTTGCCGAGCATGGTGTGGTGGATCGGGGTCGCCGGCCCGAAGTCGAGTTGCTCCACGCTCAGGGTGGGGTTGCGGATCAGCCGGGCGACGTCCTCGTAGCGGGAGACGACGTACAGGCCGACCGGATGCCTGAAGACAGGGTGCTCCTCCCGCAGCCGCGCGTAGTACGGGTACGGGTCCGCACGGAAGCCGGGGTCACGGAAGGGCAGCAGATCCTCGGTGGTGGACGCGGGTCCGGCCGTGGTGACGGTCATGTCGTGACACTCCTCGTATCGGTCGCGAGGCGGAGGGGGAGCAGGGGAGTGGAAGGGGGAGGGGGAGGGCGATCAGTGTCCCTACACCGCCGAGAATTATCCACTCGGATAATTTCGTCAACGCTTTGGGCGCACGTAATCAACTCTCTACGCCGCCGGAAACAGGCGAGTCCCCGTCGCTGGGCGACGGGGACTCGTTCTGACCTGCTGTTATGACAGGGATTACGACATGGCGGCTACTCTGCGCCTTCACGCTGACGGGTCAGCAGTGACCGCAGCTCCTTCAGCGCGGCCTCGGTGACGTCCGGCTCGTCGAGGATCAGCTGATGCAGTACGAGACCCTCCAGAGCGGCGAAGACGAGTCTGGTCAGGGCAGGGCTGGTGCCTTCGGGCAGGCTGCAGGACAGCTCCCTCTCCGTGGCCGCGAAGTACTCGTCGTACAGCGCGCGGATCTGGGGCAGCAGCTCGGGCCTGCGCCGGGACTCGAGCATGAGCTCGTACTGGAACGTCTGCATGGCCGGCCCGCGGGTGACCATGTCCGCCAGTCCCGCCGCGAAGTCCGCGATGTCGCCCGTGCCGGGTTCCAGCGAGCTCGTGCTCGCGCTGGTGCGCACGGCGTGCTCGAGGGCTGCCTCGATCAGCGCGTCCCGCGAACCGAAGTGGTGCACCACGAGCCCGTGCGTGACACCCGCCTCCTCCGCGACAGCGCGATAGGTGAGCTTGCGCAGCCCGCCCCGGGCCACCACGCGCACAGCCGCGTTGAGCAGGGCCTCACGGCCGGTCCCGTAGTCCACGCGCTTACGGGTCCCGGCGGGTGGGGTCTGGGAGGAATCGCTCATGCGCGCGACCCTACCCGTCCCTCGGGACCGGCAGACCGCCCAGGGGCGTCATCGCCTCGGCGGGCGGATACCACGGAACTCCCAGTCGCCGCCGAGCGCCGTGGAGAGGACCTCCTCGGACTCGGTGGGTCGTGCGCCGACGTCGGTGCGTACCGGGGTGGGGCCGGCGACGATGTGGTTGGTGAGCCGGCCGAGGCCCTCCGCCTCCACCTCCACGATGTCGCCGGGCTGTACGGGCCGGGAGTTGGCCGGGATGCCGAAGAGCAGGACGTCCCCCGGGTACAGGGTGAGGGTGCGGGCGATGTCGGCGACGAGGCAGTGCGAGTTTCGGCCGTGTGAGCGCCGCGGCTGATCGAGCCGTGGTCCAGCGGCTCGTCGGGAACCCACGTCATTGCGGTCCAGTGCTGGGGAAGCGTTCGGACGGTTCGCCGAACCGCACCGGGGTCGGCACCGGGAGCGGCATGCGCGGGGTGGGCACGGGTAGCCACCGCCGCTCCTTGAGCTGGAGCTCCGAGGTGGGATCCGCGCCGGGCATGGGCACGGCCAACTCGTCCCCGAGGCGGCCCATTTGGTTGCCCCAGCCGTCCGCCCCCTCGCGGACGGCCAGCCCTGCGAGGTCTGGATGTTGCTCAGCCGACAGGTCGCGGACCAGGTCTGCGGGGATCTCGGTCTCGGTGTCGGTCATGCGAAGTCACAGTACCGAGACAGCAGGCGGAGCGGGCTCTCGCTCTCCGGAACGTCTCACTGTGATTCCTCTGGCATCACCGATTCGGTTTCGGAGAGCTGCCGATCAGAGGCTTCGGGTGTGTCCGATGCTCACTTCTCCGACCCGATCCCGCCCCGCTCGATCGGCTGGTGGACATTCGAGACAACCTTGTTGACCGCATCGCCGAAGCGAAAAGGGAGGGCCGGCTCGGCGAGATCGAAGGGCTCCGCGTCGGTCTGGCCGGCACTCAGTCCACGATCAGCCAGGTCGGCACCTCGCCCCCGACTGACCGGTGAACCTCGGCTTGCCTGCTCGGCATGCGGGCGGCGTCATTCGGCGGTCGGCGTGCACTCGGACCCGCGGCGCCGGATGTTCCTCGACGACCAGTGCGCACCGTTGCGCTGGGGGCGCAGCCGGTGGCCGCACCGTCAGCCCCGTCGGACCGCCCCGAGCTGGGCCCGGTGCAGGTCTGGGGCGGTGAATCGCTGTGCCACCGTGCGCAGGACGCGGGCCATTGCCTGGGCGGGTGGGGTGGCGGGGCGTGCCGTGGCGCGTGCGAGGAGGATGCGGCGGGTTGGGGCCGGGACGTCGGAGGCGAACGGCAGAAGGCGTACGTCGCTGCGTCGGCTGGTGAGGGCCAGGCGGGGTGCGAGCGCGATGCCGAGACCGGCGGCGACCATGGCCTGTGCTTCCTGGTAGTCGTGCGAGGAGTAGGCGATGCGCGGCTCGAATCCCGCCTGGCGACAGCTTCGGCGCAGGACGTCGGCGACGGGGTGGTTGTCGGCACGGATGATCCACTCCTGGTCGGCCAGGTCGCCCAGGCGCACGGAGGGATGTGTGCGCAGGGGGGAGTCGGCAGGGACGACCAGCACCGTGGGGTCGTCCAGCAGGTGGGTGAGACCAAGCGCCGGATCGTCGAGGCGGTTCCATTCGTAGTCCCAGAGCAGCCCCTGCTCCACCTCGCCGGTGTGCAGCATCTCCCTGAGCTCCGAGAGGACTCCGGCGCGTACCTCGATGCGGATGCCGGCGTGGCGACGTCGGAAACGCGTGAGCGCCAGCGGCAGCAGGGACGCGCTCGCCGTGGGGAAGGAACCGAGCCGCAAGGTGCCCTGGTCGAGGGCGGTGAAGGAGTCCAGGTCGGCCTGGGCGGCACGGAGCTCCCGGCGGATGGTCTGACCACGTTCGGCCAGCGCGGCACCAGCGGGGGTGGGGCGGATGCCGCGTGGCAACCGCTCGATCAGGGGTTGCCCTGCCTCCTGCTCCAGCAGGGACATCTGCTGGGAGGCGGCTGAGGTGGTCATGCCGAGGGCTTCTGCCGCGGCGGTGAGTGAACCGCGTTCGGTGGCCTCGGTGAGCAGCAACAAACGGCGCACGTTGAGCATGCCGACGACTTTAGCTCAGCTAAACCCAGGTGAAGTGAACTGCGATTGTTCCGAAGTCATGCCTCTGCGAAGGTCTCCGCAATCGCCGAGCAGTTCACCGGCCCGCAATGCGTCCGTAACCGCTGCCTCGGCCCTTTCCCTACCTCCGTTGATCCAGGAAGAGCCTCAGACGTGCACATTCCCGCGACCCTGGTGCGTGGCGGCACAAGCAAGTGCTGGCTGTTCAACCAGGTCGAAGTCCCTGCCGACCGTGGCGACCTCGAAAGGCTGCTGGTCGCCGCTTACGGAGCCACCGACCCCGTGGAGCTGGACGGGGTCGGCGGGGCCACCCCCACCACCTCGAAAGCGGCCGTGGTCAGCGCCTCACCCCAGCCTGGCATCGACATCGACTACCTGTTCGCTCAAGTCGGCATCGGGACGGGCTCGGTGGAGTGGACGAGCAACTGCGGCAACTGCGCCACCGGCGTCGCCCTGTACGCCGTGACCAAAGGATTGGTTCCGGTCACCGGCGACCGGACGCGCGTGGTGATGCGCAACATCAATACCGGCGCTGTCCTCGAAGGAACCGTGGACACCCTCGGAGGCGTGGTGCACCACTTCGGCCGTCAGACGGTACCGGGCACCCGGGCCGGCGGGGTCGCGGTCGGCCTCACCTTCCGCGACCCGGCCGGTGGTTCCAGCGGATCGCTGCTCCCCACCGGCCGGGCCGTCCAGGACCTGCGGGTCGGCGCCGCCGAGCCGGTACGCGTGAGCATGGTGACCGCAGGAGCTCCGGTGGTCCTTGTCGAGGCCGCCAGTGCCGGGCGTACCGGTGCCGAGTCACTGGAACGGATGAGCGCGGACGTCCCGTGGCTGCGCGCCGTCCGTCATACCGCCGCACCCCTGATGGGACTGCTCCAGCCGGGCGATGAACCGGGCGACGCGGTGCCCAAGGTGGGCCTGGTCGGCCCGCCGGTGCCGTACACCACCACCCTCGGTGAACCGATCGGTGCCGAGGACTACGACGTGTCGGTGCGCATGCTCAGCATGAACGCCCCGCACCCCGCGATCGGCCTGACCTCTGCCGTCGCCGTCGCGGCGGCCGGGCTGTTGCGCGGGTCCGTGGTCTCCCTGGCCACGGGCGGCCCGACCGACGAGTGGTTGCGTCTCGGCACGCCCGCCGGCGTCGTCGCGGTCCGCTGCACCGATGTGAGGGACGGCCTGCCGCACCGGGTCACCGTGCAGCGCGCGGCCCGACTCCTCGCCGACGCCCGAATCTACGTACCGGGAGCAGGCAGCCCGCAAGCCGCCTGAGCCGCGACGAACATCACCTCGGTCAGGCCGGTTCCCAGCCGTCCACACCGGGATACCCTCGCGCCCTCGGGGCGCGCCACCCCGTCCCCACCGCATCAAGGACAAAGATGTCTGCTGAAGTGATCTCCATAGGCGCCCTGTTGGTGATGTTCGTGGTCGGCACCGTGCTGCCGATCAATCTGGGCAT
>NZ_LRTR01000854.1 GCF_001550375.1 Streptomyces europaeiscabiei
GCGGCCAGCTCCGCCACGGTCGGGTGCTGCCACAGCAGCCAGCCGGGCACGGCCCGGCCGAGCCGCTCGGACAGCGCGCCGGCCAGCCGCGTCACACCCGACGAGTCGACACCGAGGTCGCGCAGCGCGACGGTCACGGGGACCGCCTCCGCCTGCGTGCCGAGCAGGTCCGCGACCGCGTCGCGCAGGAACTCCGCGATGTCTGCGGCCACTGCCTCCGTTGCGTTAACACCCATGTGACACCTTTGGTCGCGTCGGTCAGGTTCTGTGCTGGTCGCTGCCGGGAACCGTCGACATCAGGGGCCGTGGAACCACCTGCCCAAGGGCATCACGGCGCACTTGACGCGGAGTCGATTTCACTCCGCGCGGCACTCGACTACGACCTGGGTCCCGGGCAGGACACGGTGGCGAGGAGCCGCGGGAGACCGGCGAAGGTCTGCCCGGGGTCCTCGCCACCGGTGTCGCCCGCCCGGGCGGGCGAGGTGCGGATCAGACGCCGTCCGCCGGGACCGCGGCGAGCAGCTCGGCCACCATCGCCTCGGCGTTCTCCAGCGGCGCGGCGTGCGAGCCGGCGATGGTGCGCAGCGAGAACGCCCCGAGGGACAGCTCGCGCCAGGCCTCCATCGCCTGCGGCGCCGCCACCGGGTCGTCGGTGGCCGCGACCGCGAACACCGGGACCTTCAGCGTCTCCCGCCGGAGGTCCGCGAGGGCGCGCTGGTGACTCGCGCCCAGCTCGGTGTCGGCCTGCAGCCGCTCCGCGTACTCGACGAGCAGCTCCTCGTTGTCGAGGATCTGCCGGGGCAGCAGCCCGTCGAGCGCCTCGGCGATCGCGGCCGGCGAGGCACCGTCGCGGCCGGCGGTGACACCGGCCCGGCGCACGAAGTCCGACACCTCGGCGTACGGCGTCTGCGCGCACGCCACCACGAGGGACAGCTGCGGCTCGTCGGGCCGCAGCCCGAGCCGGTGGGCCACCTCCCAGGCCAGCCAGGCGCCCTGGCTGTGCCCGAACAGCACCAGCGGCACGTCGCAGCGGTCCGCGAGCGCCGCGGCCACCTCGTCGGCCATCTTCATCATGTCCGTCACCGGCGGCTCGTCCGTGCGTGCCTCACGGCCCGGCAACTGCACCCCGACGAGCTCCACACCCTCCGGCAGCGCGCGGATCAGCGGGATGTAGCCGCCGGCCGTACCGCCCATGCCGGGCATGCACACGATGCGTGCGCGGGGCCGCGTCGCGGGCTTCAGCACCCGCAGCCACGGACTGTCCGCGACCGCCTGCGGCCCCTGCTCCCCTCCCAGCAGCTCGCCGAGCAGATGACGGCCGAGCGCCGCGCAGGTGGAGTGCCGGACGAAGACGTTCGTGGTGAGGGCCAGACCGGTGAGGCGGGCGAGCGCGCCGCGCACCGTGACCGCCATGAGCGAGTCGAACCCGAGCTGCAGCAGCGGCTGTTCGACGTCGAGGGTGTGTGCCTCCATGCTGAGGGCCTGTGCCACCTCGGTCCTGACCAGCTGGGTCAGGGTCCACAGCCGCTCCTGCCGGTCCATGCCGGTCAGTTCCGCACGAAGTCCGTCACCGGCCCGCGGGTCGAGCGGGGCGTCGGTCGCGGCCAGCGCCGTCCGCACGTCGTCGATGTCACCGATCAGCGGCCGGGGCCGGGCCGCGCTGTAGGCCGGGGCGAACCGGGCCCAGTCGATGTCGGCCACACCCAGCGTCGGCAGGCCGGCGTCCAGGGCGAGTCCCAGCGCGTGCAGCGCGCGGCCCGGCTCCATGGCCATCAGGCCACGTGCCCGCACACGCTCCTCTTCCTCCGCGCTGAGGATGCCGTCGACCGCCCAGCGGCCCCAGTGCAGCATCGTCGCGGGCAGCCCGGCCAGGCGCCGCTCCCGCGCGAGCGCGTCGAGCGCGGTGTTGGCCGCGGCGTACACCGCCTGATGGCCGCTGCCCCACAGCCCGGCGCCGCTGCCGTACAGGACGAACGCGTCCAGCCGACGGTCCCCGAGCACCTCGTGCACGTGCCGGGCACCGTGCGCCTTCGCCGCCAGCTCCACGCCGATCTCCTCGTCGGAGATAGAGTCGAGCGGCTTGGCGGCGGAGACACCGGCCAGGTGCGCGACCGTGCGCAGCGGCGCCCCGGCCGTGTCCGCGGACGCGATCAGCTTCTCGACCTGCGTGCGGTCCGAGACGTCGCACGGCACGAGCACCACCTCGGCGCCCTTCGCGGCGAGGTCCGCGCGCAGTGCGGCGATCGCGTCGGTCTCGCGGACCCGCCGCGACGCCAGGACGATACGCGTGGCGCCCCGGCCGGCCAGCCAGCGGGCCAGGTGCCGGCCGAGCCCGCCGGTGCCGCCGGTGATGAGCGCGGTACCGGACGTCGACCAGCCCGCCTCACCCGGCTGCGGCACGGTGCGCACCATGCGGCGCACGAAGCGTCCGCCGGGGCGCAGCGCCACCTCGTCCTCGTGGTCACCGGCACCCAGGCTGCGCACGAACTGCGCCGCCCATTCCTCGTGCGGCAGCGGCGGCACGTCGATGACGCCGCCCCACCGCTGGGGCTGCTCCAGGGACACGACCCGGCCCACGCCGCGCACCAGGGACCCCAGTGGGTTCGGCAGCGGCTCGACGCCGTCGACGCTCACCGAGCCCGAGGTCAGCGCCCACACCGGCACGGGCCGTCCGGTGTCCCCGACGGCCTGCACCAGGGCGAGCACCCCCCGCAGCCCCTCGGTCACGCCCTGCGCGTCCGCCGTGTCGTCCAGGCCCGCGAGCGTCACCACGCCGAGCAGTCCGCTCGGCAGCGCCTGCAACGCCCGGGCCAGGCCCGCACGGTCCGCGGCGCCGTCGATCCGGTGCACGGTGGCCCCGGCGAGCCGCAGTTCCCGCTCGATCTGCTCGCCGTACCCGGCGTCCACGGCCTGCCCGGGGCAGGTCACCAGTGCCCAGTCGCCGTCCACCGGCCGGGACGCGGCCGGCTCGGCGGGCCGCCACACCTCGTCGTACAGCCACGAGGCGATGGCGGAGCGGCCCTTCTGCTCGTCCTGCCACGCCGACAGCAGTGGCAGCAACTGCGCGATGCCCGCCCGCAGTTCCTCGGGAGCGCCCAGCATCTTCGCGACCCGGTCGGCGCCGCCGTCGTCCACGGCCTGCCAGAACGCGTCGGTCGCGGCGGGCACGGTCCGCTCCGGCGTGGTCTCCGGCTCGGCCCAGTACCGCTCGCGCTGGAACGCGTAGGTGGGCAGGGGCACGGCCGGGGCGTCGCCCAGCGCCCGCGCCCAGTCGACCTCGGCACCGTGCACGTGCAGCCGCCCGACGCCGCGCAGCACCTGCGCCAGGTTCCCCTGGTCGCGCTGGAGCGTCGGCACGGTGACGGTCTGGTCGTACCCGGCGTACAGGGCGCCGTCGGTGAGCGGCATCAGCAGCACCGGGTGCGGGCTCACCTCCACGAACACGTCGAAGCCGGCCGACAGCAGCTGCTGGTGCGCCAGGTCGAGGCGGGCGGTCTCGCGCAGGTTGCGGCACCAGTACGCCGCGTCGAGCTCCTCACCCCGCACCCGGTCGCCGGTGACGGTCGAGTAGATGGGGATCTCTCCCGCGCGCGGCCGCAGCTCGGCCAGTTCCGCCGCCAGGACGGGCAGGACCGGATCCACGTGGTGGCTGTGCGCCGCCATCCGGGCTTCCAGAGGACCGCACGCGATGTCCTCGTCGTCGAGGCGGAACAGCAGGTCGTCCACGGCGTCGGCGTCACCGGAGACCGTCACCGAACGCGGCGTGTTCACCGCGGCGATCGACACGGTGCCCTCGTACTGCGCGACCCACGTCTGCGCCTCGGCCGGCGGCAGCTCCACCACCGCCATCCGGCCGGAGCCGGACTGCCGCTGCATGGCGGCGGAACGCGCCGCGATGACGCGCGCTCCCTCCTCGAGGGTCAGGGCCCCCGCGACCACCGCGGCCGCGGCCTCGCCCTGCGAGTGGCCGACCACGGCGGCCGGCTCCACACCGAGTGAGCGCCACACGGCCGCCAGGGCCACGTACATCGTGAAGCGCAGCGGCTGGATGATGCCGAGGTCCGACCACTGCGTGCCGTCCCCCTCGCGCAGCAGCTCCGTCATGGAGCGGCCGGTGAAGGGGGCGAACGCGGCGTCGCACTCGGCCACGGCCCGCGCGAACACCTCGGACTGCTCCAGCAGTTCACGGCCCATTCCGGCCCACTCGGTGTCCTGGCCGGGGAAGACGAAGACGACGCGGCGGTCGGCGGCCGTCCCCTCGTCCAGGGCGGGGTGCGAGCGGCGCTCGGCCAGCGCGGCGAGCGCAGCGCCCGCCTCGGCGGCCGTGGCGG
>NZ_LRTR01000855.1 GCF_001550375.1 Streptomyces europaeiscabiei
GCGGAGGCCGCCGCGACCCGGCCGGGGGACCGCGCCCTGGTGCTGGGGCCGGGGACGATCGGGCTGCTGGTCGCGCTGTTCCTCCGCGCCGCCGGTGCGGAGGTCCACCTGATGGGCCAGAACGCCGGTTCCCTCGGCTTCGCCCGCGGCCTGGGCTTCGCGCACACCTGGACGGAGGACTCCCTCCCGGACCTCCCCTTCGACGCCGTCGTCGACGCCACGAACGCCGCCCATCTGCCGGGCGCCGCCCTGGAGTCGGTGGAACCCGGGGGCCGCGTCGTGTACATCGGGCTGGCCGCCGAGCCCAGCCGGATCGACACCCGCACGCTCGTCCTCAAGGACGTCACGGCAGTCGGCATCCTCTCCGCGTCCCCGGGCCTCGACGCCACCATCCGCGCGTACGCCACCGGCACGGTCGACCCCAGACCGCTGGTCGCCGCCACGGTGGGCCTCGACGAGGCCGGCCCGGTGCTCGCGGGTGAACGCCCGGCCGGGGCCGGCGGTGGGCCGAAGATCCACGTCGACCCGGGCCGACGAGCCCTCTGAGGCTCGGCGGGCCGATAGGGCTGAGCCCGGGGACCCGATGAGGCCGGGCCGGGCGACCCGATGAGGCCGGGCCGGGCGACCCGATGAGGCCGCGCTCGACGCCCCCTCGAAGGCTGGGCTCGACGGCTTTCCCTTGCCCGGCTCGGCAGGCCTTCGGAAGCCCGGCTCGGCAGACCCCCGCGGTCGGCCCGGCAGACCTCCTCAGGTCGGCTGAGCGGTCCCTCGGAAGATCGGCTGTGCTGCTCGCCCTCTCAGGCTCTCGGGCCCGGCAGAACCTCCCCACGTCCGCCCGGCGCGCCCTGGTGGGTCGGCTCGGCGCAGACATCCGCAGTTCGGCTCGACGAACCCATGGAAGGTCGGCTCGGCGCGCCCCCGCAGACTCCGCCCGGCGGCCTTCGGACAGTCGGCTCAGCGCCCCCTCGGGCCCGGATCGGCGGGGCGCCTCCCGCACCTGACCGGGCCCGGCTTACCGTACGGGGAGATCACGATCTGCCCGGGAGTTCGCATGGCCGGTAGCCGCCGGAAGAGACCAGCCGAGGCCTTCGAGGCCATCGAGCCGCCGGGCAACGCCGAACTGGTCCTCGGCGTGCTGGCGGTGACGGCCCTGGTGGAGGCGCTCGGGGTGCTGTCCGGGTCCGAGGTGTGGCTCCTCGGGCTGCTGGTGTTCCTGCCGGGCACGGCGTCGGCGCTGTGCACCGTCCGGCAGACGGCGTTCGTCGCCGCGTGGACCACGCTCGTCGTCACCGCCACGGCGGTGGTGCGCAACGTCGACGCGGACCGGTGGATCGACCGGCTCCTGCTGGTCCTGCTCACCCTCACCCTGGGCGTGGCCTCGGTCTATGCCTGTCAGCGGCGGATCAGGCGCGAGCACGAGATGCTGCGGCTGCGGTCCACGGCCGCGGCCATGCAGCGGCACATCCTCCACCCCCTGCCCCTGCTCACCGACGACGTCCTGGTCAACGGGATCTACGAGCCCCTCCAGGAGGACCGGCTCGTCGGCGGCGACATCTACGACGTCGTCGCCTCGCCCTGGGGGACCCGGGTGCTGATCGGCGACGTCCAGGGCAAGGGACTGGCCGCCGTGGGCGCGGCGTTCGCCGTCATCGGCGCCTTCCGCGAGGCCGCCCACCGCGAGCCCACGCTCACCGCGCTCGTCGACGCCCTGGACGCGGCCGTCGTCCGGCACAACTCCTACGCCGAGAACACCGGTGACGACGAACGCTTCGTCACCGCCCTCGTCCTCGGCATCGACGCGGACGGTGAGGAGGTGCAGGCCGTCAACTGCGGGCACGTCCTGCCGCATGTGATGCACGAGGGTACGGTCACCACGGCCGAACTGGACTCCGGTGTCCCGCTGGGTCTCGCCGAGCTGGCGCTCGAACCGACGACCGTGGGCTGGTTCCCGTTCCCGGACGGCGCGACGCTGCTGCTGAGCACCGACGGCCTCACCGAGACCCGCGCCGCCGACGGCACGTTCTACCCGGTCGAGGATCGCCTCGCCAGGCATCTCGACCTCTCCCCCACAGACCTGCCCCGGGCCCTGTACGAGGACGCCGGCGTGTACGCGGGCAGCGGCGGCCGTCACGACGACGTCGCCGTCCTGACGGTCCGCCGGTCACCGCGTCACTGAACGAGTACCGAAAAGGGTTTCTGCGGAACGCGGCAGGGCGTGGAGCGACGCCTGCGCGTCCTGAACCGCTCGCCCCGTGAACTCGCCTCTCTTCCGCCTCCCTTGACACCTCAACAGCCCGCTTCTACGTTGCGAAAACCTTTTAGGTTGTTTTCCGCACTCCCCCGGTTCACGAACGTCGGTGCCATCGCGAGCGAACGCGTGTTGTCAACGGGACAGGGAGCATCCGATGAGAAGACCGCACGTCCTCCTGGTACGACGCCGGCGCACGAGGTGTCTCCTCGTCGCCCTGACGCTGAGCGCATGTTCCGTCGTCGCCGCTCCCCCGGCCGCCGCGGCGCAGACCATCGGGTTCCCCACCTTCGGCGGGCCCGCGATCCCGGCACCACCCGTGGCGCACACACCCGGCGACATGATGAAGGCCATCTACGACGCGGAGAGCTCGGGGACCGACTTCTGGATGGACCGCCTGCTGGCCCGCTCCGGCAATGATCCCGCCGGGCCCTGGCTGATGAGCCGCGGGCGGGCGCTCTTCATGAAGGAGCACAACCCCGCCCAGCTCGGTTTCGGCGGGAAGGCCGCCTACTGGGAGAGCATCAACGACAGCAGCGCGTACACCGTGGCGATCACCCCGGGCACCTTCACCGAACAGGTCGCCCAGCGGCGGCAGACGCCCAGTCACTGGAAGAGCGTCCACACCAGCGGCTCGGTCACGGTCGACCAGACGAAGTTCATCACCGACAACAACGTCGCCGTGACCAACCTGTCCATCAAGAACAACGGTTCCGGTTCCACGACGCTGCAACTGCGGGCGACCTCGCCGTACGCCGCCTCCGGCACCGGAAGCGAACTGACCGGCCAGGTCGACGCCTTCAACAACCTCACGACCCTCCGCCCCCGCCTCACCGGCGACGGCTTCGCCGTCTCCGGCGGTGGGCTCAGCCGGTCCGTGACGGTCGCGGCCGGCGCCACCGTGACGGCCAAGGTGGTCATGGGCTTCGTCACCGACGAGATCCCCCAGTCACTGACCGAGTACAACGCCTACGCGGGATATTCAGCGGCGACCGCGTTCGCCACCCACGTCAAGGCCTACAACCTGTGGTGGGCGCAGAACGTGCCGTACATCGACGTGCCCGAACCGGCGATCAAGAAGAACATCTACTACCGCTGGTGGCTGATGCGCTTCAACAGCCTCGACGCGGACATCCCCGGGCAGACCTTCCAGTTCCCGACCTCCACCGAGGGCGTCCTCGGCTACAACAACGCGATCGCGCTCACCCAGCCGATGCACATCGACGACCTCAAGTACCTGCGCAACCCGGCCTACGCGTACGGGGACTGGCTGAGCGTCGGCCAGATCTCCAAGGGCGGCCGTTTCCTCGACAACCCCGGTGATCCGGAGAACTGGTCCAACAGCTACACCCAGTACATCGCCGAGGCGGCCTGGAAGAGCTACCAGATCCATGGCGGCCAGCCGGGCATCGCCGCCAACCTGGCCCGCTACGCCGAGGGAGACGTCAAGGGCCAACTCGCGCACTACGACCACGACAACAACAAGCTCATCGAGTACGACTGGGGCGCGCTGACCGGCAACGACGCCGACGCCGTCTCCTTCCACTGGAAGCCCGGCAACATGGACCGCGCCGAGTCCGCCTACCAGTACAGCGGCGCGCTCGCCGCCGCCCAGGCCTACGAGGCGATCGGCAACACGGCCAAGGCCACCGAGATGCGCACGCTGGCGACGCAGATCAAGGACGCGATCGTCAACGTGCTGTGGAACCCCAGCCGGCAGCTGTTCGAGCACCGGCTCAAGTCGACGAACGAGTGGGTGCCCTGGAAGGAGATCAACAACTACTATCCGTTCTCGGTCGGCGCCGTCCCGAACACGGCGACGTACCGGCAGGCCCTGCGGCTGTACGACGACCCGGCCCAGTATCCGATCTTCCCCTTCTACACGGCCAACCAGGTCGACAAGCAGGCGGCGGCCGACGCCGGGGAACCGGGATCCAACAACTTCTCCACGATCAACTCGACCGTGCAGTTCCGCCTGTACTCATCGGTGTTGCGCAACTACCCCAACTCCTGGATGGACGCGACCGACTACAAGAAGCTCCTCTACTGGAACACCTGGGCGCAGTACGTCGGCGGCAACACCCAGTGGCCCGACGCCAACGAGTTCTGGGCGGACTGGAACGGCAGCTCCGTCAACTACCGTTCCTGGATCCACCACAACATCCTCGGCAGCAGCAACTGGACGGTCATCGAGGACGTGGCCGGGCTGCGTCCCCGCAATGACGCGAAGGTCGAGCTGTCCCCGATCGACATCGGCTGGAGCCACTTCACCGTCAACAACCTCCGCTACCGGGGTGCCGACCTGTCCGTCGTCTGGGACGACCCGGCCGACGGGGTGGTCCGCTACCCGGGCATCCCGGAGGGCTACTCGGTCTACGTCGACGGCGACCGCGTCGCCACCGTCAGCTCGCTGGTGCCCCTGACCTGGGACCCGGCCACGGGTGACGTCACCACGAGCGGCACGGTCACCCACCACACCGCCAAATCCGGGCTCAAGACCCCCAGCCAGGTCGTGCAGGACAGCCCGCAGATGGTCGACATGCTCGCCAAGGCGGGTGTCGACCTGACCGCCGACCTCACCAACCTCGCCGCCGGCGCGACCGTGTCCGCCTCCCACACCGGTACCGGCAGCAACGTCTCGGGCGCGGTCGACGGTTATCCCACCAACGAGCCGTTCTGGGGCGCGGGTGGCTCCGCCAACAGCCAGGACTGGTACGAGCTGAACTTCGGCACCACCCGCACACTCAACGAGGTCCGGCTGCACTTCAAGGACAGCCGCCCGGCGAACACCACCTACCGGGCGCCGTCCGCGTACACGATCCAGTACCACAACGGCAGTTCGTGGGTGAACGCGCCCGACCAGACGAAGAGTCCGGCGGCGCCACGGGCCAACTACAACCGGGTGCGGTTCCCGGCGGTCAGCGCCCAGCGCATCCGCATCCTGGCCACCCACGCCTCCGGCGCGAAGACGGGCCTCACGGAGGTCAAGGTGTTCAACCGGGGCGGGGTCCAGCCGCCGGGCAACCTGGCGGCGTCGGCCACGGCCACGGCGTCGTACACCTCCTCCGGGGAGAGTGTCACCGCCGTCAACGACGGGATCGATCCGCCGTCGTCCGGCGACACCGTGAACCCGCGCTGGGGCACCTGGCCGGAGACGGGCCAGCAGTGGGCCGAGCTGACCTGGCCGTCCGCGAAGACCCTGAACAAGGCCGAGGTGTACTTCTTCGACGACGACCAGGGCATCGACATGCCCGCCTCGTGGAAGCTCCAGTACTGGAACGGCAGCGCGTACGCCGACGTGCCGGGAGCCGGGTCCTACCCCCTGGCCAAGAACCAGTACAACACCGTCACCTTCAACGCCACGAGCACCACCCGGCTACGGGTGCTGCTCACCGGCAACGGCACGAACTCCGTCGGACTCCTCGAAGCAAAGGTGTACGGACCGTGACTCGTCCCGGATTCCTGTCCGCGATCCTCGCGTCGGTCACCATGGCGGTCGCCTTCCTGGTGGCACCGCAGCCCGCTGCCGCCGCCGTCGCCTTCACCTCGCCGGGGGTGAACCAGAACGGCGGCAACTGCCTTGATCTTCCCGGCGGTTCGTCGTCCAACGGCACTCAGCTGCGGGCCTTCACCTGCGACGGCGGGGCCAACCAGAGCCTGAGTTTCACACCGGTCTCGGGGACGACCGACACCTACACGGTCACCACCCGGTCCGGGCAGTGCGTCGACGTGTACGGCGCCTCCACGGCGGACAACGCCGCGGTCATCCAGTGGCCCTGCCACGGCGCGGCCAACCAGCGGTGGCGGCTCGCACCGGTGTCGGTCGCCGGCACGGACAGGACCTTCAACCTGGTCTCCGTCGGTTCGGGCAAGTGCGTCGCGCCGAGCGGCGGTTCGTCGGCCTCGAACACCAACCTGGTGCAGCTGCCGTGCGCCACCGCGAACGGCAGGGTGTGGCGGCTGCCCGGCTTCACCGGCGGCACCACCCCGAAGACGTTCACCAACCCGCTGGCCCAGCGCGGCCCCGACCCGTGGCTGACGTACCACGACGGCTTCTACTACCTCGCCACCACGACCTGGAACTCGACGGTCACCATGCGCAAGGCGAGCACCCTCGCCGGGCTCGCCACGGCCGACGAACAGGTGGTCTTCAATCTGACCCGGCCCAACGGGGCAGGCACGATGTGGGCCCCGGAGTTCCATCTCCTCGACGGCCCCAACGGCAAGCGCTGGTACTTCTACTACACGGCCGGCCGGGAGCCGTACGACCTGGGCACCCAGCGGATCCACGTCCTGGAGAGCGCCGGGCTGGACCCCATGGGCCCGTACAGCTTCAAGGGCGACCTGCTCGACCCGACGCAGGACAACACCTGGGAGCTGGACCCCGGCATCCTGCAACTCGACGGCAGGCTGTACCTCCTGGGCACGTTCTACAACGGCTCGCAGCCCATGTTCATCCGGCCGCTGTCGAACCCGTGGACCGCGAGCGGCACCCGCCGTGTGCTCTCCACGCCGACGTACAGCTGGGAGACGGTCGGTGGCGCGGTGAACGAGGGCGCCGAGGTCCTGCAGCGGGGTGGCAGGACCTTCATCGTCTACTCCGCCAGCCACTGCTCCACCCCCGACTACAAGCTCGGCATGCTCACCTACAACGGAGGCGACCCGCTCGACTCCTCCTCGTGGGTCAAGTCCCCGAACCCGGTCTTCCAGCGGTCCAACGCGAACGGCGTCTACGGCCCCGGCCACAACGGGTTCTTCAAGTCCCCCGACGGCACCGAGGACTGGATGGTCTACCACGCCAACAACTCCGCCTCCGGAGGCTGCGACATGAACCGGTCGACCAGGGCGCAGAAGTTCACCTGGAACGCCGACGGCACCCCGAACTTCGGCACCCCGGTCTCCCTCGGCGTCACCTTGACCGCGCCGTCGGGCGAATAATCATACGGTTTCCCTCCCGATCGTCCCAAACCGCTTGCCCGGCGCGGGACCCCTGCCCATCCTTGAGCGGTGATTGATGAGCAGGAGCAAGCCGGACCCGACCTCCCGACGACTCTGCGCAAGCTGGTCGACGAACTGGGCCGGGTCCGGGCGCTCGGGCTGCTGCGGCTGCACGAGGCGGAGTTGGAGACGCTGCACGCGTTGGCGGCGGGCCGGTCGCCCGGTGCGGAGACAGCCGCACCGGGCGGGCGCGGGGAGCCGGAGGCCGTCGAGCGCCTGCTGCACACCGTGGTGCTGGGCCTCGACGGGGAACTGGTACGCGACGCGGCCCTCCACTCGTTCGGGTTCGCCCCCGGTACCCGCGACCTGTCGGGCAAGGAGCGCCGGGAGCGGGCGGCCCATGTCTACCGCGTCGGGGCGGAGCGCTTCCGCAAGCACCAGGAGAAGCTGATGCTCCAGCAGGTGGCCCGAGCCGTCATGAACTTCGAGGGCCACGAGCCGGGGCCCGTCCCGGGCTCCCGGGAGAGTTCCCGGGGGAGCGCCGTCGCCCCCGTCCGAGCGGGACGTCATGTGTTACGAGCCGCCTTCGCCCACGGGGACGTCCTGCTCACTCTGCACGTGGCACCCATCGAGCTGGTCACGGGCGTGGACGTCCTGGTCTCCTCGGAGAACATCTACTTCGAGATGTCGAAGACGTTCCGCCGCACGGTCTCCGGCAGCCTGCGGCGGGCCGGGGCCACGAAGGACACCGTCGGCCGCATCACTGATGACGTGATAGCACGGCAACTCGCGGACTGGGTAAGGAGGTTCGGGGTGCCCGGACTTCCCGTGGCGGCGGGCACGGTCGCCGTCACCTCACCGGGCGCCCTGTCGGCGCAGGGGGTACGGCGGATCCTCCACGCGGCGGTCGCCACACCCTCGGCGACGGGCGACGGGTACGAGACCGCGCCCGCGGCCGTCGCGGCGGCCGTGCGGCGTGTCTTCCAACTGGCGGCGGCCGAACGACGTACGGGCCGCACACCCCTGCGGTCCATCGCGCTGCCCCTGCTCGGGGCGGGCCGGGGCGGCCTCGACGCGCGGACCAGCGCCGAGACCGTCGTCGGCACGCTGGAGCAGGTACTCAGGGCCGACCCCGACTGGTCGGTGCATCTGGTGACGCGCAATCCGCTCAGCGCCCGCGCGGTGATCGACGTACTGAGCGACCGGCGCCCCTGAAAACAGGGCCCGCACGCCGGCCGACGCGAAAGAGCACGGTATTCGAATTCCCTCGCCCCGTGGAACTCGAATACCGTGCTTCATTCCTGCCGCATTCCCCCGTCTTTCCCCGCGGCCTTTCGATCAGAAGTATGCACGAGCGGCGGCGGAGATCGGAACCCGTTCCACCGATCTCCCGGGACAGCCCGGAAAACTACCGGTTCCCGCCCGGAAAGCGCCCCGGGGTCGCCCGGCGCCGCGGGCGGACGGCGTCAGGACCCGATCCCCGGCAGTGGGTCCACCGACCCGATCTCGACGCGGTACTCCCCCAGCGTCTCGGCCAGCCAGCGCAGACCGTCCTCGTCGTCGAGGATCCTCGGCGGCTCGTCGGTCACCGTCAGCAGGTCGCTCTCGGCGGCTGAGCCGAACAGGACCAGGGACTCGTTGGGGCCGTCCAGCCGGGAGCGCCAGACGAAGCCGTCCGCCCAGTCCGCCTCGGCCCGCAGCCAGTGCCCCCAGCGCCGGGTGAACGCGTACTCCGTGGGCTCGGACTCCACGAGCCACCAGTCGCTCTGCTGCACGGCGTTGAGGTGGAGGATGCTGCACAGGGAGACCAGTTCGACGTCCCTGGTGAGCCGCACCTGGGACAGCAGCCTGCCCTCCAGTTCCTTCTGCGGCAGGACGCGGGAGTTGCCCAGACCGTCGAAGCGCAGGGTGCGGACGAACCTCTCGATGATCGCGGTCTCGGGCTTGGGGGCCGCGTACAGATACGCGTAGGAATCGTTCGGAGTGCTGTCGAAGCGACCGCCGCCGAAGTGGTGGTCCTGCGGCTTCGGGTTGAAGCGGTCCGCCGCACGGTGCCGCGAGTGCACCCGGTAGAAGAGTTCGCCCGCCCTGCGGACCACCCTGCGGGCGTTCGCCGTGCCCTTCTCGGGGAGTTTCGCTCCACGGGCCATGTCAGTCGTCCTCCCCCACCACGCCCGCCGCGGCGAGCAGTTGATCGTCCAGGCCCGCGCCGAGCAGAGTCGCCGGCACGGCGTCCAGCCACAGGTTGGGCCCCAGCCACCAGTCGGCCACTCCCCAGGGGTCGGCCGCCGCGCCCAGCATCGCGTTGATGGCGAGCACCAGGGGCCGGGGCCGGCCTTCCCCGTCGAACTGGAACGCGGGCAGCAGCTCGGGGCCCTGGGAGACACGGAGCCGGATCAGTTCGGGCTGGTCGGCCGCGATCCCGAAGATCTCCGCCAGTTCCGCGTCCGTCAGGGCGGGCTCGGCCAGCAGCCGGTCGCGGGCCGAGGCCCAGCGGACCTCGGGCGGCGGTGTGCCGCCCGGTCCG
>NZ_LRTR01000856.1 GCF_001550375.1 Streptomyces europaeiscabiei
GCGCAGCACCGGCACGACCTCGCCGCCCTCGCCGAGGTGGCGGGCGGCCGCGGCGGTGTCCAACCGCAGCGGCACCAGGTTCGGCTGCGGCCGGCGCAGGGCCTCGTCGAGCAGCCGCAGACCGTCCTCCACCGGCATCGGGGCGATGCCCTGCCGGCGCATCCGTGACAGTTCGGCCGTGCCGAGGTGAGCGGTCATGCCGGTCCCGCTCTGCTGCCACAGACCCCAGGCGAGGCTGTGCGCTGCCTCGGCGCGCTGCCGGCGACGGGCCGCCAGCGCGTCCAGGACGGTGTTGGCGGCGGCGTAGGTGCTCTGGCCCGCCGTGCCCAGCACACCGGCGGCGGAGGAGAACAGCACGAACGCCGCCAGGTTCTGACCCCGGGTCAGTTCGTCGAGGTGCAGCGCGCCGCGCACCTTGGGCGCGAAGACACGCGCCAGGCGTTCACCGTTCTGCGCCGTCACCAGACCGTCGTCGATGACACCGGCCAGGTGCACCACGCACGTGAGGGGGTGGGCCGGGTCGATGCCGGCCAGCAGCTCCGCCACCGCGTCCCGGTTGGCCACGTCACAGGCGGCGATCCGGACGCTCAGCGCACCCGCCCCGGTCAGCTCACGCACCAGGGTGTCGGCGTCCGGGGCGTCCGGGCCCCGCCGGGACGTCAGGACGAGGCGGCGTACGCCGTGCTCTCGCAGCAGGTGCCGGGCCACGGCCCGTCCCAGTTCGCCGGTTCCGCCGGTGAGCAGCACCGTGCCCTCCGGGTCCAGGGGCGGGGCCGTCACGTCGGGCGCCGAGGGTTCGGCACGCACCAGGCGCGGCGCGAAGAGGTCCGTGCCGCGCACCACGAGCTCCGGTTCGTCCGGCACGTCCAGGGCGCTCAGCAGCGACTCGGGTGCCGGAGCGCTGGGCGCGCCGCTGATCTCGACGGTGCGCAGCGACCGGTCCGGGTACTCGCTCCGGGCCGCGCGCAGCAGCCCGCGCAGCGACGCCGGCGCGAGGCCCCGGGCGTCGGTGCCGGTGTCCGCGTCCGGATCGTCGTACGGGCTCGGTGCCATGTCCGTCACCCACACCAGCTCCGCCTCGTCCAGGCGGGGTTCGCCGAGCAGCCGGTTGAGCAGTGCCAGGGCGTCGCCCGCCGCCGACGTCACCTCCTCGTCGGGGCGGTCGACGAGGCCGGTCGCGTCGACGAGGACGCGCCGTGGCCGCGTGCCGTTGTCCAGGGCGGCCGACAGCGCCTCGACGGAGGGCACCGCCGGGGTGTTCAGTGCCTCGGCGATCCGGCCCTCGCCGCCCAGGACGACGGTGGCGGGCCGCTCCGCGCAGGGGCG
>NZ_LRTR01000857.1 GCF_001550375.1 Streptomyces europaeiscabiei
GCCGGGGCGGACGGGCCGGGGTTCGACCTGGCGGCCACCGTCGCCCCGTACCGGCTCGGCGGTGACCGGATCGAGCGGGCGGCCCGCGCGGCCGTGGACCTCGCGGCGTTCGACGGCACACCGGTGACCGCGGCCCATCTGCGGCTGGCCGCGCGGCTGCAGTCCGCCTCCGGTCTGGAGCGACACGCCCGCCGGATCCGCCCGGACGTCGGCTGGGACGACCTCGTCCTGCCGGACAAACCCCTCGCCCAGCTGCGGGAACTCGCGCTGCGCGCCCGGCATCGCGACCGGGTGCTCGGCGACTGGCGGCTGAGCGCCGGGGGCGGGCGGGGCCATGGGGTGCTGGGGCTCTTCGCGGGCGAGTCGGGCACCGGCAAGACGCTGTCGGCGGAGGTCGTGGCCGCCGAACTGGGCCTGGACCTCTATGTCGTGCAGCTCTCCTCGATCGTCGACAAGTATGTGGGCGAGACCGAGAAGAACCTCGAACGGATCTTCACGGAGGCCGACCGCACGGACGCCGTGCTGCTCTTCGACGAGGCGGACGCCGTGTTCGGCAAACGCTCGGAGGTCAAGGACTCCCACGACAAGTACGCCAACATGGAGAGCGCCTATCTGCTCCAGCGTCTGGAGTCCTTCGACGGCATCGCCCTGCTGACCACCAACCTGCGGGCCAACATCGACGAGGCGTTCACCCGGCGGCTGGATCTGGTGGTCGACTTCCCGTTCCCGGACGCCGCCCAGCGGCTGGCCCTGTGGCGGCACAGCCTCGCCGCGGTGCCCCGCGCGGACGACACCGACCCGGCGGCGGTCGCCCGCGACTTCGAGCTGGCCG
>NZ_LRTR01000858.1 GCF_001550375.1 Streptomyces europaeiscabiei
CCCTCACCGGCCCCGACCGCACGGGCATCCCGGCCGCCGTCGCCGAAGCCGCCGCGGCCGACCTGGCCGTCCTCGTGCTGGGCGGCAGCAGCGCCCGTACCCCCGGCACGGGGTTCGACGCCAACGGGGCCGCGCGGACCGTCGTCTCCGAGATGACCTGCGGGGAGGGAGTCGACCTCGCCGGACTGCGGCTCGGGGAGGCACAGGACGCGCTGCTGGACGCGGTCGTCGCGACGGGCACGCCGACGGCGGTCGTCCTGGTCCAGGGCCGCCCGCACGTACTGCCCGACACGGCGGGCGCGCTGCTCACCGCCTGGTACCCGGGCCCGTGGGGCGGCACCGCGATCGCCGAGGTACTGCTCGGGCTCAGGGAACCCGGTGGCCGGCTGCCCGTCTCGGTGCCGCGCTCGGCGGCCCAGCTCCCGGTCCACTACAACCACAAGGACACCGAGTACGGCGCCTACGTGGACGAGAGCGCCGAGCCGCTCCACTCCTTCGGGCACGGCCTGTCGTACACGAGTTTCGCGTACGGCACACCACGCCTTGCGGGGTCCACCGTCGAGGTCGACGTCACCAACACGGGGAAACGGCACGGGCGTACGGTCGTCCAGGTGTACCTCCGACGGCTGATCACTCCCGTATGGCCGCGCACCCTCGAACTGTGCGCGTTCGAGGGTGTCGGCCTTGCGCCGGGTGAGCGCCGTACGGTCTCCCTGTCCTTCGACGTGCCGTCCGACGTCGGTGCCGTCGAGATCCGCGTCGCCGAGTCGGCGCGGGGGGCGCTCGCCGCCGTACCCGCCGTACTGGACGTCAGAGCTTGACGGCCCCGGAGGACACCCCCTTGTAGAACCACCGCTGAGTGATCACGAACAGCACCAGCACCGGGATCACGGAGATCACCGAGCCCGCCATCACCATCCGCTGGTCGTAGCCGAAGGACGAGGACTGCAGCCGGGCGAGTCCCAGCGTCAGGGTGAAGTGGTCCTCGGTGCGCAGCACGATCAGGGGCCAGAGGAAGTCGTCCCAGGCGCTGATGAAGGTGTTGATGGTGACGACGAGGATCGCTCCCCACGCGGACGGCAGATACAGGTACCGGAACCGCTTCCACTCGCCCGCCCCGTCCAGCATCGCCGCGTCCTCGATCTCGCGGGGCACGGCGAGGAACGCGGCCCGCATGATGAGGACGTTGATGGCGGCGACGAAGCCGGGCAGCCAGACACCCGCCACATGGTCGACCAGGCCCAGGTCGCGGATGCTGAGGAACAGCGAGACCATGATCGACTCGAAGGGGAACATCATGGACGCCATCAGCAGCACCCAGACCAGCTTGCGGCCCTTCCAGCTGGGCTTGGAGAGCATGTAGCCGGCGAGCGTGGAGAAGACGAGCTGGCTGGTGACCGACAGGGCGACGACGGCCATGCTGTTGCGGATGTACGTCCAGACCGGGACCTGCGCGAACACCTCGCGGTAGGCGCGCAGGGTCGGATCGCGCGGGAAGAGGGAGGCGTTCGAGCCGAACACGTCCTCGCCGACGCCCTTCAGCGACGACAGCAGCTGCCACATGAGCGGGCCGACGGTGATGCCGAGGACGAACAGCAACAGCAGGTAGCGCACGACGAGTTCGCGCGGCCGGCCGTAGTCCCGCCAGCGCGGCATCAGACGCCGCCGCTTCTCCTGGGCGGGTGTCACGGACGTCACGACGGTCGTCATGACTCGTCCTCCTTCGTCAGGCGCTGTGCGATCAGCGTGAGGCCCAGGGTGAGTACGAAGAGGGCGACGCTGACCGCCGAGCCGTAGCCGGCGTTGCCGGTGAGCGGGTCGAGGGCGACGTCGCGGATGTAGAAGGGGAGCGTGCGGTCGGCGCCGCCGGGGCCGCCGGTGGAGCCGCCGAGCATGTAGATCTCGGTGAACACGCGCAGCGAGCCGATACCGGTGAGGGTTCCGACCAGCATCATCGAGGTGCGCACGCCCGGCATGGTGACGTGCCAGAAGCGGCGGACCGGGCCCGCGCCGTCCACGGCCGCCGCCTCGTGCAGTTCCTTCGGTACGTTCCCCAGTGCGGCCAGGTAGAAGATCATGTACCAGCCGAGGCCCTTCCACAGGGTGAGCCCCATCGCGCACAGCAGGATCAGCCACGAGTCGGACAGGAACGGGATCGCCGACCGGATGATGTGGGCCTTCTGGAGCCAGGTGTTGACCAGGCCCTGGTCGCTGAGCAGCCACTGCCAGCTCAGTCCGACGACCACGCTGGAGGCGAGGACCGGGGTGTAGAAGGCGGAGCGGAAGAAGCCGATGCCGGGCAGGTTCTTCTCCACCAGCACGGCCAGCATCAGCGGCAGCAGCACCATCAGCGGGACCACGATCAGGGCGTACAGCACGCTGTTGCGGGTGGAGAGCCAGAAGTCGGAGTCGCCCAGCATCCGCGTGTAGTTGTCCAGGCCCACGAACGAGGCGGCGCCGCCGAGCGGTTTGGCGTCGGTGAACGACAGCAGAAGCGTGTTCAGGAACGGGTACACACCGAAGACGGTGACGCCGATGATCGCCGGTGACATCCACAGCCACGGCAGCCACCAGCGGCGGTACAGCGCGGCGCCGCCCGCGTCGGCACCGGGGCCGGGCCTGACGGCCCGCAACAGGCGGCGCCGGCCGCTCGGCTCCCCGGGGTGGGGGTCGTGGGAGGCCACGACCCCCGGTCCTTCGGTGGGGGGAGAGAGGGTGGTCATGCTCAGCTGCCCTGCTCGATCAGCGCGTCGGCCTTCTTCTGGGCCTCGTCCAGGGCGTCCTGGGCGCTCTTCTTGCCCTGCATGGCCAGCTGTATCTGGGCGGAGATGGTGTTCAGCTCACCGGGGGTCAGGGCGATCTCGTCGGCCGTCGAGGTCTTGCGGTCGCTGGCGACGATCTTGCGGGCCTCGGCGAACGGGTCGTCGCCCTCGACCGACTGGAAGAACGGGTCGTCGAGGGAGGCCGTGGTGGAGGGGAAGATGACGACGTTCGGGTCCTTCGCCCACTCCAGCTGGTTCTCCGCGTTGGTCAGGAACTGTGCGAACGACAGCGCGGTGACCGCGTTCTTGCCGGTGGACGCGACGCCTACGTACTGCGGGGCGCCGACGGTGTGACCCAGGTCGTCCAGCATGAACCGGGCGACACCGGTCTTGTCGTAGACGCTCGGGTTGTTCTGCTGGATGAAGCGCAGGAAGTTGGGGTTCGTCGGGCCGTAGACCAGCTTGCCCTGCCCGTAGACGTTGGCCGGGTCCTGGGTGGAGGAGAGCGAGTCGCGGGGCATGCCGCCGCTCTTGTAGAGCTTCGTCATGGCCTCGACCCACTGCGCGGTCCTCGGGTCGTCGGCGAAGGTGAACTTCCCTCCGTCGGAGGACAGGACCCGGATGCCCATCTGCTGCCAGTCGGCCGGGATGCGCAGCTGCGGGTTGGCGAGGAACGCGTAGTACTTGCCGTCCGAGGCCTCGGCCACCTTCTGGGCGTCCTCGAAGAGACCGAGCACGGTCGTCGGGGGTTCGGCCGGATCCAGGCCCGCCTTCTTCATCAGGTCGGTGTTGAAGGTCTGCACGATTCCGCCGGAGTACCACGGGAGCACGCTGTGCACCTGGGTGCCGGAGGAGTCCGCGTACCTGCTGGACTTCCACAGGTTGGGCACGAACGGCTCACCGGCGTCCGGGGCCTTCTTGTCCAGGTCGAGCAGGTAGCCGTTCTTGGTGAGCGCGATCGCCGTGTTGACGTTGATGTTCACGACGTCCGGCAGCGTGCAGCCCTGCGCGTCCGCGACCAGCCGCTGGGTGAAGGTGGCGTCGCCCGGGTCGTCGACCCACTTCACGGTCGTGTCGGGGTGGGCCTTCTCGAAGGCCTTGATGACGCCGTTGAAGTAGTCGCCGAAGTCCTTCTTCAGGTTCGTCGTCTGGAAGGTGATCGTGCCCTTGACGTCCCCGGTGAGCTTGCCGGAACCGACGTTTCCCTTGTCGACCTCGCAGCCGCCGGCGGTGGCGTCCCCGCTGTCGGAGCCGCCGCCCGACAGACCGCACCCGGCGGCGGTCAGGGTGAGGGCGATGACGCCCGCCACACACCCGGTCAGTCTTCTCGCGCGCATGTTGCCTCCTGCGATCAGTCAGCTGCTGGACCACGCCGCCGGATCAACCCGCTGGATCGGGATGCTGGATCGAGCTGCTGGTTCAAATCACCAACTTGGACTCCGATTGATGAAAAGGTGGACCAGAATTCATCGGAGGTCAATGCCTTGCCGTGTTGCTTTTCGGTTCCGGGCCGTTTGCTCGGTGCTCGGTGCTCGGTGCTCGGTGCTCGGTGCTCGGTGCTCGGTGCTCGGTGCTCGGTGCCGGTACGCGTGCTCGGGCGGCGCGTGTTCAGTGGCGGTGCTCGTGGTCGGGGTGCGACGGGTCGCCGGGGTGCTCGTGCCCCGGTGTGTACCGCACGTCGGCCCGCGCCCGGTCCAGCCAGTCGAAGAAGGCCTGCCGGCCGCTCGCCCGCCGCAGGTCCCGTACGACGTCGTCATGGACGTCGCCGTACGGCAGGAAGTCCCGCGGACCCGCCCCGCCGTAAGGGTCGACGCCGCGCCGCAGCGCCTTCGAGGTGAGGAAACGGTCCGGATTGCGGTCGTAGTAGTCCCGTACGACCTCCTCCGGCACGCTCTGCTCGGCCTCCAGCGCCGCCAGCAGGGTGCGTGCGGCGGAGGAGTGGGCGAGCGCCACCGCGACGATGCTGCCCAGGTCGGCGACCTCGGTCCCGGACACCGCGAGCGCCGGGGTCGGCACCGCCTCGGCCGGTGGCGCGAGACCCCGCGTGGCACAGGCCCGCCGGGCCAGCTCGTCCACGACGACCACCTGCGTCGCCCACCGTCTGCGCT